>JAJFHX010000030.1 GCA_021775425.1 Hyphomicrobiales bacterium | reverse complement strand
TATTGCAGGTTCTTGAAGCTAAAAAAGCTCTCAAAAATGTTGCAGTTGAGCGAGTGGCATTTAATGCTGTCACGAAATCTGCAATTCTGGAAGCACTGGCTCACCCGCGTGAAATCGACCAGCCGCTTGTATCGGCTTATCTTGCCAGACGGGCGCTTGATTATCTGGTCGGGTTCAGTCTTTCACCGGTGTTATGGCGCAAACTCCCGGGTTCCCGCTCTGCCGGGCGGGTGCAATCTGTTGCGCTTCGTCTTGTATGTGCACGTGAATTAGAAATTGAGCAGTTCAAGCCGATTGAATACTGGTCTGTTTTGTCTGATCTGAAAACGAAAGACGGGGCTGCGTTTCAGGCACGGATTTTTTCTGAGAACGGTAAGAAATTCGGACCACATGACATTCCGAATGAAGCGGAAGCGCATCGGCTGCGTGATAGCATTAAGGCCGGCACACTTTCAATTGGCAATGTTGCGGCTAAATCTGTTCAAAGGCGGCCTTATGCGCCATTTACGACATCAACCCTGCAGATGGATGCAGCACGCAAACTCGGCTTTACAGCGCGTCAGACCATGCAGGTGGCGCAAAAGCTTTATGAAGGTGTTGAACTTGGCGGTGAAACGGTTGGTCTTATCACCTATATGCGGACAGACGGTGTCCAGATTATTCCTGAAGCTATACAGTCCTGCCGGTCTGTGATTGCGAAAGATTATGGCGACCAGTATGTGCCGGAAAAATCCCGTCATTATACCACCAAAGCAAAAAACGCACAGGAAGCGCACGAAGCGGTACGCCCCACAGATTTAACCCGTCGCCCGCCTATGGTTGCAAAATATCTTGATAAAGACGGGCTGGCACTATACCGGCTGATCTGGCAACGCACTATCGCCAGCCAGATGGCGGCTGCCATTATGGAGCGCACCACTGCGGATATTAATGTGAAAGCGGATGGCAACACCATTCAACTGCGCGCGAATGGTTCGGTTGTTAAGTTTGATGGCTTTTTAAAGCTCTATGAAGAAGGCCGGGACGACGCTGTTACTGATGAGGATAAGTTGTTGCCACCGCTTCATGAAGGTGACCCGTGCTCAGCTGACAAAATTGAAGCGAAACAACATTTCACCGAGCCACCGCCCCGCTATAGTGAAGCAACGCTTGTTAAAGGACTTGAAGAACTTGGCATTGGGCGCCCTTCTACCTTTGCCAGCACGCTTAGTGTGCTTATCGACAGGGATTATGTCAGGCTAGAGAAAAAGCGATTTATTCCTGAAGATAAAGGCCGACTGGTCACAGCCTTTTTAGAGAGCTTTTTTAAGCGCTATGTTGAATATGATTTCACAGCGGATCTTGAAGAAAAACTTGATCTGATTTCCGATAACAAGCTGGACTGGAAACAGGTATTAAGAGAATTCTGGACAGATTTTACTGCTGCGCTTGATGAAACCAAGGACCTGCGTATTTCTGCGGTGCTGGATGCGCTGAATGAGATGCTTGGTCCTTATGTATTCCCGGTGACCGAAGAGGGTGTTGACCCCCGAAAGTGCCCGGCATGTGAGGATGGTCAGATTGGCTTAAAAGTTGGCCGGTTCGGTGCGTTTGTTGGTTGCACTAATTATCCTGATTGTAAATTCACCCGCCAGTTTAATCAGTCAAATGAAGAAGCCAGTATGGGTGATGCCGGTGACAAGTGCCTTGGAGAAGACCCTGAAACGGGCATGCTTGTTTATCTGAAAACCGGACGTTTTGGTCCTTATGTTCAGCTTGGTGACACGGAAGATAACGACAAGCCAAAACGGTCGTCTCTGCCTAAAGGGCAAGACCCTGAGGCGGTTGATCTGGAGCGGGCTTTGCAATTGCTCTCTCTACCGCGTGAAGTCGGCCTGCATCCTGAGACGGGGAAGAAAATTTCCGCCGGGCTTGGGCGGTATGGTCCTTTTGTTTTACATGACGGGCTTTATGCGAACCTTGCCAATGCAGATGACATATTCACTATCGGGCTTAATCATGCGGTAACGCTTTTGGCTGAAAAAGCACAAAAAGGCGGGCGGCGCGGCGCACAGGCCTTAAAAGAACTGGGTGAACACCCCGAACTTGGTGGCCCCGTTAATGTGATGTCCGGTCGGTATGGTCCTTATATCAAGCACGGCAAGATCAATGCGACTTTGCCGAAAGATAAAGAACCTGAAGCCATTACGATGGAAGAAGCTGTGGCTTTGATTGCGGCTAAGTCTTCAGCGAAACCCAAAGCTAAGACAGCGAAGAAACCTGCTGCCAAGAAAAAGGCTGCCGCTAAGAAAACAGCTGCTAAAAAAACCACAACGAAGAAGACGCCAGCGAAAAAAGCAGCCGAAAAAGATGCCGGCTCAGCAGAAGAAACGGCAAGTTCAACTGCGGAAGAATGATTGAGTCAGAGTGATTGTATAGTAGAGCTTTGTTTGTCTGAAAGGGCTTCGTTTTACTGATATGGTCCTCTGTATTTCAGATATTAAGTCTTTAAGTCGTTGTCTGGATCATTTTTGCTGTTCTAATTTCTGTCTACTATGGCTTATGCCGTGAAAGGGCACCCCATTGGGTAAAAAACATACAAACCCAACTGATCATCCTTTGCCATCAAAGGATGAAATAGTTGATTTTATTCAGCAGTCCCATGGCAAGGTCGGTAAACGTGAAATTGCGAGAGCGTTTCATATCAAGGGCGGGCAACGCATTGCATTAAAGCGGATCTTGCGTGAAATGGCTGATGAGGGGCTGATTGAAGGCAACCGCAAGACCATGCGGCGCCCAGGCACGATTGCCAATGTCGCGATTATTGAAATTACCGGTCAGGATGAACATGGTGATTATTTTGGTAAACCAACCAAATGGGATGAGGCGAGCGAAGGCTTGACACCGCTGGTTCTGATTGGTGAGGGGAAAAGCAAAAAAGCCACGCCGCCGGGGATTGGTGACAGGGTTCTCTCTAATATCGAAAAGTCGAACATATCTGAAACTGGATATGCTTATCTGGCGCGGCCGATTAAAGTTCTGCCGCGTGACAGCCGGCGGCTGCTTGGTATTTACCGGGAGTTTGTTCATTCATCCGGCAGGAGTGGCGGGGAAATTCAACCGATTGACAAGAAGCAACTGAAGAACTGGGCGGTTGCTGATGCGGACAGGCATGGGGCGCAATCGGGTGAACTGGTTTCTTTTGAAATTTTAAGCCGTGGTCGAATGGCTGCGCCACGTGCGCGCATTGTTGACAGGCTCGGCAATCCAAAAGATCAGGGTCTTATCAGCCTGATTGCGATTGAAACCCATGGCATTCCGCATCAGTTCCCTGATCATGTGATTGCTGAACTTGAAAAACTACCTGCGCTCAGTAGTGACGGGCGCGATGATATGCGTGAGGCTCCATTCATCACCATTGACCCGGCTGATGCTCGTGATCATGATGACGCCGTCTGGGCGATGGCCGATGACGACCCGCAGAATGAAGGCGGGTTTGTGGTATATGTTGCGATTGCGGATGTTTCCTACTACGTGCGCCCCAACAGTGCACTGGACCGGGAGGCTTTAAAACGGGGCAACTCGGTTTATTTCCCCGACAGAGTGGTACCGATGCTGCCGGAGTTGATTTCAAATGATCTCTGCTCTTTAAGAGAGGGTGAAGACCGCCCTGCTCTTGCCGTTAAGCTTGTGTTTGACAAGGATGGTAACAAGAAAATTCATAAGTTCCAGCGGATATTGATGAAATCTGCTGCAAAGCTTTCTTATGATCAGGCCCAGGCGGCGATTGATGGCAAGGCTGACGCCAAAAGCGCCCCGTTGCTGGAGCCGATATTAAAACCATTATGGGCCGCATATGCAGCGGTGAAAAAGGCCAGAGAAAAACGCGCGCCGCTTGATCTTGATATGCCTGAGCGCAAGATCATCATGGATGATAAAGGGGAAATCAAAGACATCATCACGCCGGATCGGTTTGACGCGCACAAACTGATTGAAGAATTTATGATACAGGCCAATGTGGCTGCGGCTGAGACACTTGAAAAGAAACGAAGCCCGCTGATTTACCGTGTGCATGATACCCCTAGCGATGAAAAGGTGCAGAGTTTAAAGGATTTTCTTTCGACGCTTGACCTTAGCTTTGGCACCAGTGGGCCATTGATGGCGCGTTCATTTAATGGCATTCTCCATAAAGCCAAAGGCAAGGAATGGGAAAACATGGTGACCGAAGTGGTTTTAAGGAGCCAGTCCCAGGCCGAATACAACCCGGAAAATTATGGTCACTTCGGGCTTAACCTTTCGAAGTATGCTCATTTCACTTCGCCGATACGCCGTTATGCTGATCTGATTGTGCACCGGGCACTGGTCAGGTCGTTAAATCTTGGCGATGGTGGATTGCATGAGGAAGAAGCTGAACAACTTGTCGAAATTGCGCAGCAGATTTCAGACTATGAGCGCCGCGCGATGATGGCTGAACGGGAAACAGTTGACAGGCTCATCGCAAGTTATCTTGAAACCAGAGAAGGTGCCGAATTTAAAGGCCGGATTGCCGGTGTGACGCGGGCGGGGTTATTCGTCAAACTTGATGATACCGGCGCTGATGGTTTTATTCCAATTTCCACACTCGGCAATGATTATTTTATACATGATGAAGACCATCAGTCGCTGATTGGTGAGCGAACAGGTGAGACTTATCATCTGGGGCAGCGGGTTGATGTGCGACTGGTTGAAATCATCCCAAGTGCCGGCGCCATCAGGTTTGAAATGATATCTGATGGTCTTGCCGGGAGTGTTCCCTCTAAGGGGCGGCTACAAGGCAGGCGAAGTGCTGGTGGGCGCTCATCACGGGGTGATAAGGGTGATAAAAAAGGGACAAGCTTCAAGAGCCGGCGTGAGGGTGGCAAAACCGGAAAACCGGCGGGTAAACAAAATTCTCAAAAATCCTCAACAAGAAAACCAGCTGATAAATCTGCTAAGGGTTCGAAAAAGATTACAGGCGGGTTTGTGAAACGAAAACGAATTTCAAGTTCTGGACAGTCACGTGATAAATGACAAACTGTAGTCTCTCGTTTCGTTTTATTTCCCGCTTTAGCTAATTGCTTCATAGTGCCACATCCATATAGATGTAAATTGCCAAATCATTTCGTTGGGAGTAATCTTTATTCCATGACAATCAAGATTAAAAATACAGATAGCCATTGCCCGCCACGCAACGTGTTTCAGGCGATGTTTTCGGGATTTATGCTGAAATGCCCTTCATGTAATCAGGGGCGCATATTTGGCAAGTATCTGAAAGTTAATCATCAGTGCGACCATTGCAGTGAAGAGTTGCATTTTCACCGGGCAGATGACGCACCGCCCTATTTCACGATATTTATTGTTGGTCATATTGTTGTTCCGTTGATGATGGCGATCGAAGTTGCTTATAAGCCTAATCTCTGGTTGCAGCTTTCTGTATGGTTGCCGCTTACCGTGGCGCTTTGTTACTGGATCTTGCCGCGTGTGAAGGGTGCACTTATTGGTCTGCAATGGGCCAATTATATGCATGGATTTCACCCTGACCACGACGAAGCTGAAGAATATGGCGGGCATGTACCGCAGCCGGTTGTTGAAACCAAAGTCTGATTTTCAGGTTTTCTTCGTACCCTTTAAGTTTATAATATCATCTCAGACCAGCTTGCCATTGTGCGTGCTGTGCTGATCTGATGTGCTAAGAGGATGGTAAGGGTGTTTGTTGATGCTTGACCGGCTGGAATTGTTAAACAATGTTGATCGTTCACAAAAATTTCCCGTTATCCCGCCACGAGATGCTGCCAGCCTGTTGTTAATTGACCGGAGGGAAGTACCTTACAAATTGCTTATGGGCTTACGCCACCAAAAAAGCACCTTCATGCCGGATGTTTATGTTTTTCCTGGTGGTGGACTTGATGATCAGGATATTGAACTTGCCAAAAGCCTGCTTGAAGATTTTTCTTTGGGACGTCTCAATCAATTCGGGTGGTTTGCATCACGGCTAAATTCTGATCCGTCAAGGAAAGAGCCTGAGTCTAATGTACACGGGATGGCTCTACATGGGATGGCGCTTGCTTTATGCGGGCTTCGAGAATTGTTTGAAGAAACCGGGTTACACCTGACGTCTTCTAATCAGCTTCAAGGAATTGAAAAAGGGGCGCATCCATTTGCGGAGCAGGATCTGGAACAGATTTTTAATTCATTTATTTTTCTATCTCGCGCCATCACCCCGCCAGGCCGAAAAAAACGATATGACACCCGTTTTTTCATTCATGATTATAGAGATGCTATCATGTCTCACTTTCATAAAGATGATGAGCTTTCAGATACTAGGTGGGTAACATTTGATGAAGCCATTCAGCTAAAAATACATCCTATGACCCGGGTTATCCTTGAAGATCTGCATGATTATCTCTCAAAAGGGACCTCGTTCACTCAGCCTGCTTCAGTTGCATTTTATCACTATGAGGGGACTGCTTTTCAGAGGGATTTGCTGCAAATTAAAACTGATACTTGACAGATGATGCAAGTCAGTTCATGTTCCCCCCTACCAAAGACCGATTGCTGAGATTGTCTTCAGATTGATCGGGTTGAATTGATATTTTTAGTGGGTGCAGAGACGCTACAATTCGTTACTTTTTGCTTTCATGATTACATTAAGACTTTTTCTTTATGTTTTGAAATGATAAGTATTTTCTGATCAGTTGTCAGGTTGATTGATGACGATTATTTTATTTACTCTGTTGCTCATATTAGAATTTTAAAGGCACTGAAAATGGCGAAGCCAACCACAAGCAAGATTAAACTGTTAAGCACTGAAGGTACCGGATTTTATTACGTTACCAAGAAGAATGCGCGGACAATGACTGAAAAGCTGGTTATGAAAAAATATGACCCGGTTGCGCGCAAACACGTTGAATTTAAAGAAGCAAAAATTAAATAATTACTGCTGGTGACTGGGCTCCTTTTAAGGATGTGCAGTTTCGCAGGCGTGAACTCCTCTTAGAACGCATTCCAAATTCAATGCTGTATTGAAGACTGTTTCAGTCAAGCGTTCTTATCTGAAAGACTAAAACTGAAGTGAGTATATTTAGTACCCAGAGTTTTCTGGTCAGCAGATGATTTTGGTCAACCTGATATAGTCAATTGCAGAGGTGGTCTGGAAAGATAAAATCTGAAGATGAATGGTAACAGGCTGCAGGGTTTTAAAAGCAGCTGGCCCCACAACACACGGTAGCGGGGTGAAACCGAAGTTGCGAGGCCAGCCTTTGTCAAATGGACCAAAGAGGGCCTATGGTCATTTGACTTAGAGGTCGACTAGAAAACCGGCGTAACGAGGAGGCCA
>JAJFHX010000029.1 GCA_021775425.1 Hyphomicrobiales bacterium | reverse complement strand
TTGGTTGAGAAAAACCAACGCGAGATGAACCCGGGCTTATGATCATGTTGATCAGTTCCAGCATATGCCATCAACGCTCTCCTCTATATTTTAAATCTGGCTAAATATTTGATTTAGCGTTTATTATTACTTGGCAATCCCAGTAAGGGTTGTCACTTCTTTCACATCAGCTTCAGGCTTTTTTGCCACCCTGACATCATCATCTATGCTGTCATTAGAGGCATATTCTTCGTTCGCCCATTGCAACCATTTTTCATATTCTTTAACGGTGACAACCTTCACCTGAATAGGCATAAAGGCATGGTCTTTCCCGCAAAGCTCTGAACACTGGCCATAATATGTGCCGGTCTGGCGTGCTTTAAACCAGGTCCGGACAACACGGCCCGGCACAGCATCCGCTTTCACGCCAAAGCTAGGTACAGTCCAGTTATGGATCACACCAGCCGGGTCAGCCGTAATAAGCACATGAATAACCTTATTCACGGGCACCACAACTACATTATCAGTAGAGAGCAAACGCGGCTCACCAGCCTCAAGCTCATCATCCGTCTTCATGATTGAAGTAAACGAGATGCCCTCATGGTCTGAATATTCATAATCCCAGTTCCACTGGTTACCAATCGCCTTAATGGTGACATCCGCTTTCGGGAAATCATACTGAGCAGAAAGCAACCGCCAGGAAGGAATTGAAATCGCTAGTAGAATAAGAATAGGAACAACCGTCCAGGCAAATTCAAGCGATGTGCTGTGTGTTGTTTTTGAAGGTACAGGATTGGCTTTTTCATTAAACCGAATGATCACATAAATCAGCAAAGCCAGCACAAAAATCGTGATCACAGTAATAAGTATGAATAGCAGATTATGAAATTCAACAATCTGATCCATAATCGGAGTTACAGATTTTGACAAACCCAGCTGCCAGTCAGTGGCAAGGCCTTCAGCGGCCAGAACGGGTGAAGAAAATCCAACAATTGCAACAAGCGCTGAAACCACAGACACCACAGCTAACCGAGACACCAAAGCACCACGAGTAACCAAAGCCCCCAGCCCCAACTTAATTTTGAACCATGAGTTCATAAAAAAGCTCCCTATATAATTTCCCTGTCCCTTATATGTTTTACCGGAACAGTTTAAAACCTGCCAAACCCAACCAACAATATTTCTGGCCCATCCAGCCATAATTCAGACTACAACCACAAACCTGGTCACAAAGCCCATTTACGGCTCAAAAGACCGATAACTGATAATCAGCCCCATTTATGATGCCTGTTCTAGTCCACAAGAGCTAAACAGGCAATAACATAATTTCACAGCTACCCATTCGATAGCAACAATTCACCAAACGCCTGCCTCAGCAAATGAGGCCAGCAAAATCTGAAAGCAAACTGCGGCAAAACCGAACCACATATAACTTTTCAAGGAAGTTATACTAAAACTGGTCATATACTTGCCATTTTTAATTGGCAATTGATCATTTTATAATCAGAACGATGCTATTTTAAAAGCATTCCATACAAGGAAACACAAGCCTGCGCAACTATGCAACGAACTAAATCAGTTTTAGACTGCGGCATTTTTTCGCGCTTGAATATTTTCAACCATCATCATATCCCTTTTCAGATAAAGCAACAATCAGCGCTACCGTCCAACTTTAGCCCAATTCTCGCGCATTCCTGTTATTGAATTCTGGTTGAGCTGCGCGGAAAAAACTTAAATGTGCAATAACAGGTTTTTTTAGCTAAACTAGCCAAAATCGAATCACCTTAATCCGATCATCTCACAGTCAGGGAAAGTGCTTTGCGGCCTATATTGCGAAATAAGATGCAAAATAATATGAAACCAGAACAGTTGTGCATAAAAACAGCCTCTTTGAGCTCAAATCATTCAAAGGGTTTAAGTCATTCAAAATTTGAACCCTTCACTGCACTTGGGCGAATTTTTGAACACCTGAATATAAAACAGGGTTTTCCCACACGTGCCTTAACCCCGTTCGTATTCGCATTGACATTCATTCTGGTTTCTCTCCATCCATCAGTTACCAAAGCAGATTCCTTTAAAGTCCGTAAAACTCACGGTCACTGGCATGTCAGTTGCGGCACCCCTCCAGGGGCTAAAACAGAAAAATGCGCCCTCGTTCAGGACGTAACAGACGAAACCCGCCCGAATTACAGCCTGCGGGTCATTTTCCTTCGCTCCAGAGATGGCAAAAAAGAAGTGCTGCGCGTTGTTGCCCCGCTCGGTGTTTTGCTGCCAACCGGTCTCGGACTTAAAATTGATAACAAAGACATGGGGCACGCCCAGTTCATGAAATGCGGTAAAATCGGCTGCATCGCTGAAGTTGTTGTCACCGATAAAATTGTCCAGCAATTTAGAACCGGCAAAAACGCCGTCTTCATCATTTTCCAGACACCTGAAGTCGGCATCGGCTTCCCCGTCTCACTCAATGGTTTTGGTGCTGGCTACCAGACTTTGAAATAACCATAAGAAAGCAAAAAAAACGACCCGGAATATAATTCCCGGGCCATTTCTTCATCTCATCTCAGCATTTAAAAAAATGGATAGAAAACTAGCGCCATTTAATGCCGATTTTCCCAAACAACCTGCACGTTTTTAATGTCAGCTTGCGGCTTTTAATTTCCCTAAACCGCTGTTTGGCAGAAGCCTGCCGGCACCAGCCAACATGGCGCCGATAATTGTTATGCCAGCGCGGCCCGTGCAGATCGCAACCCTTTTGAATATTTTTCTGAAAATGAGCAATGGCATCTTCTGCGTAATCATGGCAAACACCGCTCCGTTTGCCCTCAAGCGCAAAACATTGCTGTAATTCAGCTTCACGAGAGGCCTGTACAGCCCGCACCTGTTTTTTGGGAACACCTAAGCACCATTCATAATGCCGCTTAAAATTCTTGCTCCATTGGCCGTCTTTATTAACAGCGCAAACACCCTTACTCCGGCTCGCATTCTGCAAAACAGATGTCCGTGCATAATGATCACAGACAATGCGCTTGGCAGAATTCAGTTCCTCAATACAGGATTTCACAGCAACCCTCTGGCCCTGGATCTCAGTCTGTCTCTGCTTTCTGCCAATCCGCATACAGCGGTTAAAATGACGGTCCACATTCGAATGCCACGCCCGTCCCCGATAGCCACAACGATTGGTAACATTTTTCTGATTAAGCTCAGCAGCCCGCTCCGCAAACTGATCACAATATTTAACCGCAGCTCGCCGGTTTTTATTCGCCCCTCTTGGGCCATCCTGCTTTGCTCGGAAATCTTCCTGCTTCACACCAGAGATACAGCAACCATTTTTAAATCCGCTCACAGCGGCCCGTTTCAGTCGGCACTCCCCAATACCATCGGCAGATGGGCGCACATAAGTCCAGGCCTGACAGCGCCGGTCACCTGCGCATTTTTTCCGGCAAAGCGCCGGGCTCCCGGTTTTATTCGCAAATACAGAATAATCCTCACCAAGAAAAATCTTGTTGTTCTCAATCTTCATTTCAGCCGCATGTACTGCAAGTGTTCCATTGATCACCCCGCCTGTCACAACAAAAAACATCATCATAAATAACAACGAAACTGCATGAACACCCCGTTGAGACAAAGAAAATCCTCCTGATTTCCTGTGCTTAACCTGAAAACACGCCATAAAACCCTCCTCTGTTAAAAACCTTAAAACATAACGATTAATCACCTGAAGTTAAGAAATTAAACGAACGAAATTCATTAAAACAAGTTCAGACCAAATGTTCCACAACAACATGTCAAAACTTTATATAGTTTAATTGAAATTGCCCCCTTGCCTTTCTCACCCAGCAGAACCATATCTTGACTTTATCTCCAAGGCCTGCAATTCCACCAACAGACCTAGTCTGTACCACCACACCCCTGAGTTTAATCCCGGCGATCAGATTAATTCACCTACTTCGCCATTCATTTTGTGATTTAAGAGAAAACAACAATTCATGTCGATTGAACCGATAGAAGTCACACCCCCGCCACAAGCTAAAGCCGCAAACAAAGCAAAATACCTGACCGGTTCAACCATGTCCCATGTGATTAACATGACATTCACATCAGCTCTTGGTTTAATTGCCGTATTCTCAGTCGACTTCGTCGATCTGTTTTTTCTAAGTCAGTTGGAAGACCGCGCCATTCAGGCAGCTCTTGGTTTCACAGGTACAATCCTCTTCACCACAGTTTCCGTCGGCATCGGATTTTCCATCGCAACCTCTGCCACAGTTTCAAGGGCCGCTGGAGAACGTGACGCTGAAAAAACAAACAGGTTAACCATCAACAGCCTGATATACACAGCCATCACAGCCACCATCATGGCCATTATCTTATTCCTCTCAGTGCCAGCCTTGCTCGAACTGTTAGGCGCAAAAAATCATGTCCTCCAGCTTTCGATAGAGTATCTTTATATTCTGGTGCCAACCATGCCGCTCTTTGCCCTCTCCATTTCCTCCGCCGCCTGTTTGCGCGCTTTGGGTGATCCTGTCCAGGCAGTATACGTCACCCTTAGCGGCGCCTTCGTCAACGCCGCCCTTGACCCATTGCTGATTTTTACCTTTGATATGGGAATGAACGGAGCGGCGATTGCTTCTGCTGCCGCCCGCGTCACCATGATGCTGATCGGTCTATATGGTTTGCTGGTCATTCACAAAACCCTGACCAAACCCAACCTCACTCACCTGAAACAGGATTTCCGCGGATTCCGGCGCATTGCCATCCCCGCAATTCTCACCAATCTAGCCACGCCGATCGGCAATGGCTATGTCACTTATGCTGCTGCCCCCTTTGGCAATTCGGTCATTGCCGCCTGGGCCATAATAACAAGGCTGGTCCCCGTTGCTTTTGCCGCCGTTTTCGCCCTTTCTGGCGCGGTTGGCCCGATTATGGGCCAGAACCTTGGCGGCAAACAATACGGAAGGGTCAAGCAAACCCTCATGGATGCGATCACATTTAATACCGTTTATTTGCTGATCATCTGGGCAATACTGGCCATCTCGGCGCCCTTCATCTGTGATATCATGCAGCTGGATGGTGAGGCCGCTGAACTTGTCACCTTCTTTTGTTATTGGCTGACACCGATTTTCGGGATGATCGGCTATTTATTTATCGCCAACGCCGCCTTTAACAATCTCGACAAAGCCCATTACTCAACATGGCTCAACTGGGGCAGAGCCACCCTCGGCACAGTACCGTTCATCCTGGTCGGAATTTATTTTTTTGGAACTTACGGCCTTTTCGCCGGCCATATCATAGGCGGCGCCATCACAGCCTTTATCGGTATTTATATCTGCCACAGGCTAATCAGTAATCTGGAAAATCAGAATGATAACAAGTCCACAAAGCCTTAAAACTCAAGCGCTTCATAAACCGCATTAATATCTTCATCCCAATCAGTCTTAAACAGATCAATCAACCTGTCAGACATCACCCACTTGTCATCAATAAGCTCATGCAACGGTTCAAGGAACAAGCGTTCATCGTCGCCCTCATCATTTTTGAAGCCACGCGCCTTTAACCCGTGATCAGAAATTTCAAGCACTTCTTTAGCCACATCTCTCACCTGGTATTTCCTCATACCAGTCTCAAGACCAAACCGTGGCACACCATCCCGCAAATCTTCCCGCTCTTCAGCCGTCCAGCCTTTAATTATGTCATAGGCCGCATCAAGCGAAGAACCATCATATAACAACCCTGTCCAGAAAGCTGATAGCGCCGGTAAAAATGGCGCCGGTCCACAATCCGCCCCGCGCATTTCCAAAAATGATTTAAGCCGCACTTCAGGAAAAATCGTCGTCAGATGCGCATGCCAGTCAGCCATGGTTGGCAATTGCCCTTCAAAACCCTCTAACCGACCTTCAAGAAAATCGGCAAAAGACTTACCAAGCACATCAACATATTTCCCATCCCGGTAAAGAAAATACATCGGCACATCGATCGCATACTCAACATAGCGGCCAAAATCCATCCCGTCTTCAAACACAAACGGCAGCATACCTGTCCGTGATGCATCCACATCTCGCCAGACTTCTGAGCGATAGGAATGAAAGCCGTTAAGTTTGCCCTCTTTAAAAACTGAATTGGCAAACAAAGCCGTTGCGATCGGCTGCAATGCCAGACCAACCCGAAACTTTTTCACCATATCCGCTTCAGAACCAAAATCGAGATTCACCTGCACCGTGCAGGAATTATGCATCATATTCAGCCCAAGCTCGCCAACTTTCGGCATATAGCTGCGCATCAGCCCATATCGGCCTTTGGGCATTTTCGGCGTTTCTTCAACTGAAAATTTCGGTGAATAACCAAGCCCGAGAAACCCGATATCCATTGGGTCAGCAATCAGTTTCACCTCTTCAAGATGCTGGCCGATCTCTTCTCTTGTCTGGTGAATGGTCTGCAGTGGAGCGCCGGAAAGCTCAAACTGCCCGCCAGGCTCCAGCGAAATATTGGCCGCAAACTTGCCGCAGGATGTCGGCTGATTAAGCCCAATCAGCGTCTCACCTTCATATATGGGCTCGTACCCCATCTCACTGTCAAGCAACCCCTGCAACAAAGCGCCAATGCCGCGCTCGCCTTCATAAGGGACAGGTGAAATACCATCTCGGTAAAACGGAAACTTCTCATGTTCCGTCCCAATCAGCCATTCATCGGCCGGTTTCACACCACTCGCCAGATCTGCCACTAGTTGATCACGCGTTTCTATCGGCAAAGATTGATCCACACTTTGTGGCATAAAAAGTCTCCTGAAGAGGATAAAACATTGTTAAGAGAAAAATTTTCAGAACTAAACAGTAGTTTGAACTGGCAATCAACTGAATAACGGCACACTTAGCAACTAAACCAGCTGAATGAATGCGCCTGTCGAACATAATAAAATAAAGAGTTATATCTCAGCGCCAGTCCCCAATCACCGCATTCACAAGACTGAGCGCGGCCACCGCCGCGGTATCAGCACGCATAATCCGCGGCCCAAGAGAAATTGCTTTAACAAAACTTTGGCTTAACAGCAAGTCACGCTCACTTGAAGAAAACCCGCCTTCAGGCCCGATTAAAACCGCGATTTTTTGTCCCTTTAACTGTTCCAGCGCAGCTAGCGGCCCTTTTTGTTCTCCCGCACCGCTTTCATTATTAAAATCTATGCCTTCATCACAAAATACAATACGTCTCTCCGCCTCCCAGCCCGTCAGCAACGGCTCAAGCTTCACGGGTTCGTCAATTTCTGGCAGGGTGAGAATTTCACACTGCTCAGCAGCTTCAATGGCATTCGCTTTCATCCGCTCCAGATTAACCCGCTCCACATTGGTGTGCTGCGTGATCACCGGCGTCAACCGGGATACCCCAAGTTCAACGGCCTTCTGAACCATATAATCAAGCCGCGCCCGCTTTAAAGGGGCAAACAGATAGTGAAGATCAGTAGCGATTGTTTGCGGCTGAATAAGAGCTTCAAGTTCAAGCTGTGCCGCCCGCTTCCCCGTCTTATGAACAACACCGCGCCATTCCCCCTCAACCCCGTTAAATACCGCAACAGCCGCTCCTTCCGGCAAGCGCAAAACATTCAGCAAATAATTTGCCTGCTCTCGTGAAAGCTCAATAAAAGCCCCCTCACTCATCGGCTGGTCAATATATAACCGCTGTGAAACTTTCTGCTGCATAAAACCTGTCTGCACCAGATGTGATGAATGCCAGATTATTGTGACATCACACATCTTCCAAAATTATGATATAGATCAACTAACAAAACACCCCTAAGGGGTAAAAGATCATCGCAATATACGAAGAGTTAAGTGAATGGCAAATACAAAAAAAAACAGCAAGAAAAAACAAAAACAAACCAAACAAACAGCCATCAGACAGAACCCAGCAAGTTCTAAAAGCACTACTAACTCAGACAAAGACCACTATGACGGTATCAGCAACTCCTTTCTGCAAAACCTTCTGCCAAATTCAGCCGATCCTTACATCCGCCTATTAAGGTTGGATCGCCCCATCGGCACCTGGCTTCTGCTCTGGCCAGCTTTCTGGGGTCTTGCCGCAGCCTATAGAAGTGACCCAGTTAACCTCATCATAAATCCCGGCCTTGCAACTGGCGATGCTGCCCCTCAACTGACCCAGCAACCACTCATTATTTTCGCGCTTTTTTTATTGGGCGCATTCCTCACCAGAAGTGCCGGCTGCGTGATCAATGACATCGCTGACAGAAACATCGACAAAGCCGTGGCCCGCACAAGGGCACGCCCCCTCGCCAGTGGCACCATCAGCGTGAAAACAGCCGCGATCATACTATTATGCCTGCTGCTGCTTGCCCTGCTTATCCTCCTGCAGTTTAATGAGCTGACAATCTGGCTTGGTGTTTTTATCGTCTTACCAATTCTTATCTACCCCCTGATGAAACGCATCACCTATTGGCCCCAGGCCATGCTTTCCTTATGTTTCTGTTGGGGAGGACTGATGGCATGGACAGCCGTGAAAAATGAAATCAGCCTGCCGGCCATTCTCATGACCATTGCTGCCTATAGCTGGACAATGGGCTATGACACTATCTACGCCCACCAGGATAAGGAAGATGACGCCATCATCGGCATGAAATCAACCGCACTTAAATTCGGAGATAACACAAAAATCTGGCTCTCCTGTTTTTATGGGCTCACCATCATTCTGCTCTATGCGGTCGGCTTGTTAATCGACGCTAAACTGATTTATTTCACAAGTGTCGGCATGGCCGCACTGCACGCTTCCTGGCAAATCAGCACATTAAAACTGGATGATCCGGCAAACTGCCTGCACCGGTTCAGAGCCAATGGCTTATTTGGCTTGATTATATTTGTCGGCCTCGCCGCAGATCTCAATCTTGCTTTGTTACTTTTAAACTAAATAAATAGAAATAACTTTTGCCAGAACAGAAAGTCTAGCTGCGTGCCATAATCTCACGGCCATAGCAATGCGGCGTCACACAATGCCGCCCCGTATCCCGTACCCGTAAAAACACTGGCTTGCGCCGTTTTAACAAAAGATGTTCTTTACGTGGGAATGTTTTGCGGATTTCTGCCGAGTTGCGCGGTGGCAATGGTTCATTAATCGTCCCGTCAGGCGCCACCATCAACTGCGGCAAATCAAGCCGCTGCGCCCAGTAACGCCATAGCGCGATGATATCATCTTCATGGTCAGCATAATATAAAAGTAAATCCTTGCGCCGGTCTTCATGTAACAGATAAAGCGTCACAGCCCCTTCTGTCTTTTCAGAAAACTTCACATCCGGTTTCAGCAAAAACGAAAGCTTATCAGAAAGGGCCGTTTTAAACCGACCAGCGTCTTCTCTTAAAAAAGATGTGAACCACAATCGAAATCTGTTCGGAATAAGCCGCCTCATCCCTGAAAACGTCATCAGCTCTTTCAGAGTAAACCGAGAAGGCGCGGGTGTATAATGCACCGCAACCCCGAGATAGTCCGCCAAAGGCACAGTTTCATGCGTCTTGAAAATACCATAGCGCTTTGAGCGCGAAACAAGCTTGTTCCGGCCAATCACCACCTTAAAACCGGCACCTTCAACCAGTCTCTTCAGACTGGTTGGCTGAAAAGATATCCGTGAAGGTAAGGCTTTTGGGAAAAGATTTTGCTGTTGGAGGACCGGGGTATAACCCCAGTCATCTCCTTGCGAAAAACGCCTCACTGTTAACTCCCTGAGCTGGCCATCTTGAAGGGCCAATTACAAAGGAGTATGACAGAAGGGGGTGACATTCCCCTTAAGAGAGAAGGTAAATTATCCGTTTCATTTTGCCTGAAAATGGAATAGGTAAGCAAGTGAGCAAATCGGCAATAACAACCGATTTGTCAAATTCTCATCAATTTAAAATAATACATCATCCTGTCGGTCAGACGAAGGTCCATCAAAATGCCCCCAACATCCGAACTGTTTGAACAGCTGAAACACTCAGTTCTGAAAGCAGGTCTTTGCGCGATGGAGCATTTCGGCAAAGACATCTCCATAGAAACCAAACAGGATGGCAGCAAGGTTTCAGCCGCAGATTTTGCCGTCAACAAAATCCTTCATGATGAACTCACCCCTCTAAATAAAGACTACGCCTGGCTTTCAGAGGAAAGCCCCATTGAGCAAAACCGCCTCGATGCATCACATATCTGGATCATCGATCCAATCGACGGCACAAATGGCTTCCTCAGCCACAAACCTGACTGGACCATCGTCGCCGCCCTCATTAAAGAAAACAGCCCCGTCCTCGCCGCGGTTTATAATCCCGTCAAGCAAGAGTTATATATGGCCGAGAAAAGCAAAGGTGCTTTTTTAAACGATCATCCTATTAAGGTAAGCAACACCAGAAAGCTGGAAAATGCGCATATCATATCTTCAAAAGGTCATTTTAACCGCAGCTTTTTAACAGAGCCAAAACCGGCAAACCGCAGTTGGAAACATTCCATGGCTTACCGCATCGCCCTCATTGCCAGTGGCACGGCTGATGCAACAATTTCACTGACACCCAAAAATGACTGGGACATCGCCGGCGCCCACCTCATCATTGAAGAAGCTGGCGGCAACATCGGCACCCATAAAGGTGAACCGCTTTTGTATAATAAACAGGAAATTCGCCATAGAAGTGTTGTCGCCACCACAAACCACTTATATAAACCCATTATCAAGAAAACATCCGCAGCAATTAGCGAGACATAAAGGATATACTTAATGAGCAACCCTCAAGATGAAGAAAAACCACAATTATTACATTTAGTATTTGGCGGTGAACTAACAAACCTTGAAAACATTACCTTCAAAGATCTTGAAGACCTGGATATTGTCGGTATATATCCCAATTATGCTAGCGCCTATAATGTCTGGAAAAACAAAGCTCAAGGCACAGTTGATAATGCCAATATGCGCTATTTCATCGTCCATATGCACCGTCTTCTTGAACCAGACACAAACGAACAATAAAACGCCTGATAGATAAACAATTACTCCGGGCTAAAAAAGTATAGCTTTAAAATAAGGTTTTCAGGCAATTCGCCATTGAAAAGTCTGGCGCAAAAAAGGATAGAAGGCTGGCATTCACGCAGCATACATCCTATAACGTTTTCAGACATTGTGAGAGAAGCGGAAATTGGTAGAAGTGCAGGAAAAACTTTTTTCAGACAATATACTAGACGACCACAACACTGATACCCTGAGTGAAGATTACACCACCAGGCAGGTTGCCGTCAGAATCTGGAATGAGCACCTTCGCCCACGCTTGAAATTGTTGTGCCTCTCCTCTCTTGCGATGATCATTTCTGCCGCCACAACAGGCGCGGTGCCATTGCTTATCCAAAGAGCAACTGATGACATCTTCATCAACAAAAACACTGAAATGATCTATGTCATCTGCTTTGCCGTCATCATCGTCACCACACTGAAAACTTTTTCTGAATATATTTCCAACGTCACCGTTGGCTATCTCGGTGAAAGATTTGTCGCAGATATGCGCATCCAGATGTTTGATCGGCTAACCAAAGCCGACTTAAGCTGGATTGAAGGCATCCACTCCGGTAGGTTTTTATCCGGCTTTTTAAATGACGCAAACCTTGTTCGCACAACAGCCAGCCGCACTCTGGTTGCTCTTGTTGAAAATTCACTCAAAGTTGTCGCGCTCACCGCCGTCATGTTCTGGATTGACTGGAAAATGGCCATCATGATCATGATAGCCCTCCCGTTAGGCGTCTATCTGTTGTCTCGCCAGCGCAAAAAAATGCACACCTCCACCAAAAAAGGCCTCATTGAAACAAGCGACCTTTCCACCCTCATCAGCCAGACACTACGCAGCCTGCGCATCGTCCGTGCCTATGGTCAGGAACATAAAGAACTGGACCGTGCCAGAACGGTGATTTCCCGCGTTATGGAATACACGATGCGCGGCATGCGCGCCCGCGCCATATCAAGCCCTGCTGTTGAACTTCTCACTGGTTTTGGTTTTGCACTGGTGATTTATTACGCCGGCACAAATGGTATTAAGGGCAACGTCACCCTTGGCCAGTTCACCGCCTTCATGGCCTCAGCAATGCTGATATACCAGCCGCTTAAATCACTCGCCACCCTGCAAACCGCCATTCAGGAAGGTGTCGCAGCAGCCAGCCGGGTTTACGGCATCATCGACAGAGATGTCGAACTAAAAGAAATAGAAGGCGCAAAAGATCTGGTCATAGAAAAAGGTGAAATCAGCTTTGAAAATGTCTCTTTTTCATATGAAGAAGACGCACCATTATTTAAAGATTTTTCACTCACCGTCCCACCGGGCAAAACCGTCGCCCTTGTCGGCCCTTCAGGCGGCGGCAAAAGCACCATATTAAACCTTGTTCTTCGTTTTTATGATCCCGTTAAAGGCACCATTAAGATCGATGGGCAAGACATCTCAAAACTCACCTTGAAATCACTTCGCGATGCCACCGCCCTCGTCACCCAGGAACCTCTATTGTTCGATGACACCATCGCCAATAACATCGCCTATGGTGAGGAGGATGCCTCAATCAGTGAAATCAAATCAGCTGCCACCTCGGCTGCTGCAAATGAATTTATTGAAAATTCACCAGAAGGTTATGAAACCAACATCGGTGAAGCCGGCAACAATCTTTCTGGCGGCGAAAAACAGCGCCTCGCCATCGCCCGCGCTATTTTAAAAGACGCACCAATTCTGCTGCTCGACGAGCCAACTAGCGCGCTTGACAGCAAATCAGAAGCCACTTTCCAGAAGGCTCTTGATGGCCTGATGAAAGGCCGCACCGTGCTGATGATCGCTCACCGTCTCTCAACCGTAAAACAGGCTGATCTGATCTGCGTTCTCGCTCATGGTCAGATGGTAGAAATGGGCACTTATAATGAACTCCTGACCAAAGGCGGCCTGTTTGCAGAACTTCACGCCACTCAATTTGGCGCAGCACAACATCAACAGGATATTGAAAACATAAATTCCAAAAAGCCAATTCCAGTTGAGTAATTACCCATCATGCTCAAACAACTGACCAAACATCCCATCTGGGGCGAAAGACTGGCAAACCTCTTAACACGTTACATTTTGTTTGTGCGCTCAAAAGGCACGACCATCAATGAGCCAGAAAACCCAGACACTTTTTTCAGAGAGCATAACCCCTTCATCCTAAGTGTATGGCATGGTCAGTTCCTGCTCATTCCAACCATCCGCCCTGATGATATAAAAGCAAAAATCGTCGTCGGCACGCATGGCGATGCAGAACTTGCCGCAAAGCTTGTTTCAAAATTCGGCGTCACCCCGATCAGAGGTTCCGGCGCTGCTGGCCGCCGCTCCCAGCGCGACAGAGGCGGCGCGAAAGTTCTAAAACAGGCCATTAAAGCACTAAAAGAAGGGTACTGCATTGTCTCAACCGCTGATGTTCCCCCAGGTCCGGCTCAAAAAGCGGGGGATGGCATCATCACCATGGCACGGCTCTCAGGCCGACCCATCATTCCCGCTGCCATAGCCACCAAAAGAGCGATAACATTTAAAAGCTGGAGCCGGCTGACAATCAACCTGCCTTCAGGCAAAACCGGGTTCGTTGTAGGCGAGCCGATATTTGTGCCAAGAGACTGCTCAGCCGAACAGCAGCAACAATTCCGAAAGCAACTGGAAACAGCCATGGATGAAGTCACAGAAAAGGCCCACCAGCTTGCTGGACGCAGCACAAAAAAAATCGCCCCCCTCTGGAAACACAGCCTGAACCCCGGCCTTTCTTTAAATGCCTACAAAATAGCTACCACCCTCGCCAGACCCCTCGCCCCACTGATCTTCAAATACCGCGTCAACAAAAACAAAGAGATCCCGGAACGCGAAGCTGAAAGATACGGCCTCTCGAAAATAAAACGCCCGCAATCTCCCCTCTGGTGGTTTCATGCCGCGAGTGTCGGTGAAACCAACGCCTGCCTGCCGCTGATCAGAAAAATATTAGAGCGCAACCAGAACCTTTCAATAATCCTCACAACGGGCACGATAACATCCGCCAAACTCGCCGAAAGCCAACTGCCAGAGCGGGCCTTTCACCAGTTCGTCCCCCTTGATAACACGCTGTTTGTACGAAGATTCCTCGCTCACTGGCGGCCCAATCTGGCTGTTTTTGTTGAATCAGAAATCTGGCCCAACCTCATTCTTTCAACTCACAAAAAAAACATCCCCCTCATCCTGATTAATGGGCGCATGTCCAAACGCTCTTTTAAACGCTGGTTTAAAAAACCAAGCATGGCCCGCCCGCTATTTGGTCGTTTTGATAAAGTCCTGGCCCAAGGCCCGATAGACGAACGCCGCTTCATCCAGTTGGGCGCAGAAAATGTAAAACACAGCGGCAACCTGAAAATAGACGCCCCCGCCCTTGATTATGACCCTGAACAATTGGCGAGCCTAAAATCCAGCATCGCAGATCGCCCCATGCTGGTCGCAGTCAGCACTCATCCAGGTGAAGAGGAAATTTTAAAAGAAGCGCACAACATCATCGCAATGGATTACCCCGATTTTCTCACAATCATCATCCCCCGCCACCCTCATCGCGGTGAAGAATTAAAAAAACTCCTTGAAGAAACCAACATGGCCGCTAGCCTCAAAGTACAATTGCGAAGCCAGAACCCGACACCAGACAGAGACACAAACATCTATATTGCCGATACAATGGGTGAGGTCGGCTTGTTTTATAAGCTGACAAAAACTGCCTTTATCGGTGGGTCATTCATCCGCCATGGCGGTCAGAACCCGGTTGAAGCCATCAAACTTGATGCCAATATCATCTCCGGCCCGCATGTCGAAAATTTTGCAGAGAGCTATTTCGAATTGTTCCAAAGGGGAGGCGCACTTGAAGTGAGCGATGCAAAATCTCTCGCCATGAAAACCATCGAGCTATTAAAACACCCCGAACTGCATGAGAAAATGAAAAAAGCCAGTCATGACAGCCTCGATTTTCTCTCTGGCGCAGAACAAATCACCCTTGAAACATTAGAAAGCTATCTGCCCGAAAAAAATAATCAGCACTAACAAAGTGTTATCTCAAAATCACACGGCTATCACAGGTGATTGTAAAGACAGACTTTAAAACTTCTGTATAATCAGCAGATCAACAAAATAAATGACAACGGTTTTATAAGAAGCCATAAATCCACTGCAATTTTAGACAACCGTTTTAAGTTCTTATCCGCAGTGGGTATAAATAGATCATCATCGCACAAGCGAGATAAAACGAATTTGTGAAAGGCATATCGAAGGTATGAATTTGCATCCACCCAGTTGGTGGCAAAACGAAACCGGCCATATATTACCCAAATACCTCAACCCCTTTGGTCAGCTTTATGGTCAGGTGGTTAAAGCCCGTTTCAGATACACAACCCCCTATCAAAGCAAAATACCCGTGATCTGCATTGGCAACTTCACTCTGGGCGGAACCGGCAAAACGCCAATAGCCATCAAATTCGCTGACATCCTCCTGGAACTGGGCTGGCAACCAAGCTTCCTCAGCCGCGGCTATAAAGGCAAAATCAGTGGTCCCGTTCTGGTTGACCCGCAATATCACAACGCCGTTGATGTCGGTGACGAACCAATGCTGCTGGCAGAACACGCCCCGACCATCATTGCGAAAAAAAGAGTTGATGGCATTTGGCTGATCGAGCAACGCAGTTCAAACATCGTCATCATGGATGATGGTTTTCAAAATCCGACCATCCGCAAAAACCTGTCTTTCATCGCCCTTGATAGCGCAACCGCACTTGGCAATGGCCGCATTTTCCCTGCCGGCCCCTTGCGAGCTCCTCTTGAATTTCAGCTCGCAAAAGCCGATGCCATTATTCTAACCGGCACATCAAACAGCAACAAAACCAGAATTACTGAACAATTGCGCCAGCTTTATCGTTACAAGAAACCCATCCTGAGAGGCCGCCTTGCGCCCTCAGAAGATACCTCATGGTTAAATGAGAAGCCCATCCTTGCCTATGCCGGCATCGGCAGACCGGAAAAGCTGTTTCAGTCTCTTGAACAAGCTGGCGGCAAGGTCATTCGCCGCATTCCCTTTCCCGATCATCATAAATTCACAGCAAAAGACGCCAACCACCTCACCCGGCTCGCCCTGGCGGATGATTTGCAACTCGTCACCACCCAAAAAGATTTCATCCGCATCAACGAAACTGATAACCACCAGCTTCGCGCCTTAAAACGCATGAGCCGCGCCTTCCCGGTGGAATTTGTTTTTGAAAAAAACGATCAGTCAGTCCTGAAAGACCTCATCAAAGAACATTACCCACGCCCCTACACCCTCGAAAACCAAAATGATTCAGAGTGAGAAGACGAAAGCGAATATAATGTGTTAAGACTCAATCCCGCGCTGCTGTTTCTCAGCCTTTAGCGCAAGGTCAGCACTAGCATAAGCCTGTTGATGCACAACGCTCCAGTATTTCAACTGGTCCAATGGAATTTCAACACCACTGAGCGCGCAAATCACAAATTCCCCCGGAAAGAGAACATTATATTCCCCGTCAAGATACTCGACCTCAGCCTGTCGTTTCTTGCCTAATAATTTTTCAAACCGGTTCATAAATGTTCATTTCCATTCAATAAATTCCGCATGGCTCTGCATTACACCATCTAAAACAGACTACAATGTGAAATCAAGTCTGATTTCAATCTGACCCATCCAGCGAGTTTAAAAATACAACGTCCAGCATGAAAGTTTAAATTTTAACAACTCACCTAAAACAAACTTCCCTGCTCACCACCACCCTGGCCACCAGATGGTTTTGTTTTTGGCACTCCTTTATTTGTAGCTCCACTCCGCTTGCTGACTGGTTTTTTCTTATTTTCAAGAGGCTTACCAGCGCGGCCAGTAACATCCAAAATCTCTGCCCCAACCTTACCGTCAACAAATTCAATATCAACCATCTGCCCGGCAGTTAACCCCCCGGCACTCCGCACCATCTCGCCGCTATCATTCCGAACCAACGCAAACCCTCTGGCCAGAACATTCTGATAGCTTAGTGAATTCATCAACGAAGAAAGACCACTGAGTTTTTGCCGGTATTGCAACAATGTTGCCTGAAAGGCCCTGTCTCGCCGGTTTTGCAATTGCCTGATCTGCTCGCCACCTAAACGAACAGAGCTGAGCAAAACCTGTGGCCGCATGCCAGCGCGCAAACGTGCCAGCCTGTCAGAAGAGACCCTCAGCCGCTGTTCCATCATCCGTTTCAACGTCTGGTGCGTATATGAAACCCGCTCCTGCCCGCGTTGCACCCGGTTTAAAAGAATACGCGGCTGTAACCGCCCCTCAAACCGCTGTAATAAACCGCGCTTGCTGCTCGTAAATAAAGTAAGCCCCTGGCGCAAGCGCCCGCTCGCCCCGTCAAGCCTTTGCCGCGGAATCCCAACCAGATCAATCAACCGTGGTAATCCGCGCGCCGCGCCTCTCAGCCCGGCGCGTTTCGCTTCCATCTGCCGGGAAATAACCTTCAATTGGCGCAATTTTAATTCTGCCAGTTTTTCTGAAAGTTCAGAATATTTAGGCACAGACCATTCAGCCGCCTTGGTCGGCGTCGGCGCCCGCGCATCAGCCACATAATCGATCAGCGTCCAATCGGTCTCATGGCCAACAGCTGAAATCAGCGGTATTTTGCTTGAAGCCGCAGCCCGGGCCACAATCTCTTCATTAAACCCCCACAGATCTTCAAGCGACCCGCCACCTCGCGCCACAATCAGCACATCCGGTCGCGGCAACCCGGCATTACCCTCAATCCGGTTAAAGCCATCAATCCCGTTGGCCACTTCTCTGGCGCAATTTTCGCCCTGCACCCGAACCGGCCAGACAATCACATGCACCGGAAACCGCTCACGAAATCCATGCATCATATCTCTGATAACCGCCCCGGTCGGTGAAGTGATAATTCCAATCACTCGCGGCATAAACGGGAGTTTGCGTTTCCGGCTTTCGTCAAACAAACCTTCAGCCGCAAGCTTCTTCTTGCGCTCTTCAAGCAACGCCATCAATGCGCCCTGCCCGGCAGGCTCAATCTGATCAATCACAATCTGATATTTAGATTGCCCGGGAAATGTCGTTAATTTCCCAACCGCAATCACTTCAAGCCCTTGCTCAGGTTTAATAGCAAGCGAAGATGCTTTCCCTCGCCAGATCACCCCGGAAATTACTGATTTATCATCTTTTAAATCGAGATAAATATGCCCCGAAGCCGGGGTGCTGACACGGCCCAGCTCCCCCCGAACCCGCACATAAGAAAATTCACTTTCGATAAAGTTTTTCACTTTGCCTGAAAGCTCAGAAACGGTAAATTCCGGCGCGTTGCTGGTGGCCCGCGCCTGTTTTCCATCAAAATCCAGTTCCATAATTTTCTAATATCTTGTTGTTGGGTAAATTGAAATTCCGTAAGTCAGTTTAAGCCTGTTTAAACCGATTTGACAAACTGACACCCGCAAATGGCACTGTAAAGGCACAGTCACCAATAACACCCAAATTTTCTTATTATTCGGGCCTGCCAAAGCCCAACATTCCACTTGAGCAGACACCACCATGATGCTACCCCTATCCAGCAATCAGAGGCGAAACAAATAGATTTTAGGGGCAAGTTCAGTGAACATTCTTCTCATCGGTGCAGGCGGGCGTGAACACGCCCTGGCGTGGAAAATTTCTCAAAGTCCCCTGCTGGAAACCCTATACATAACACCCGGCAATGGCGGCATGGATCAGTGCGGCACTATCCTTGAAATAGACACTGCCAATCACCAGGAAATCATCAGTTTCTGCCAGCAAAACAGCATTGGTCTGGTTGTCATCGGCCCGGAAGCCCCCCTCGTCAGCGGCCTTGCGGATGATCTCGCCAAAGCAGACATCCCCTGCTTTGGTCCCTCAGCTTCAGCTGCCGCGCTGGAAGGCTCAAAAGGCTTCACCAAAGACATCTGCCGCGATTATAACATCCCAACCGCCAGCTATGGCCGGTTTACCGATGCATCAAGTGCCAAAGATTATGTCGCCAAAGAAGGCGCACCCATCGTCATTAAAGCCGATGGGCTCGCCGCCGGTAAAGGCGTCATCATGGCTGAAACCATCGAGCAGGCAAATGAAGCGATTGATAACATCTTCAGTGGCGCCTTTGGTGAAGCAGGCGCTGAAATCGTCATCGAAGAAACACTGATAGGTGAAGAGGCCAGTTTTTTTGTCCTCACAGATGGTAAAACCTGCTTGCCACTTGCCACAGCTCAGGACCATAAACGCGCTTACGAAGGCGATGAAGGCCCGAACACCGGCGGCATGGGCGCTTATTCCCCCGCCCCGGTAATGACAGAAGAGCTGATAGAAACCACAATGAAAACAATCATTGAGCCAACCGTCAAAGCTATGAACGACAAAGGCTGCCCCTTTAAAGGCGTGCTCTATGCCGGCCTGATGATAACAGAGAAAGGCCCGGAGCTAATTGAATATAACGTCCGCTTTGGTGACCCGGAATGCCAGGTCCTGATGATGCGCCTCCAGTCTGATATCGTCCCCGCCCTTAAGGCCGTTGCCAATGAGACCCTTGATCAGATCTCACTTGAATGGAAAAACGAATACGCTTTAACCGTAGTCATGGCCGCAAAAGGCTACCCGGCCGCATATCAGAAAGGCACTGAAATTGAAGGGCTGGCCAACATCAACAGAATGGAAGACATAGAAGTGTTCCACGCCGGAACCATCAGAAAAAATGATAAAATCCTCGCCAATGGAGGCCGGGTTCTCAATGTCACCGGCATCGGCAAAACCGTGATGGAAGCACAGCAGAAAGCCTATGCCGCACTCAGTCAGATACGCTGGAATGACGGATTTTACCGCAATGACATTGGCTGGCGGGCCATTCTGCTTGAACGCAAGAGCCAGAATTAATCTGGCCATTATCCTAAATTTACCATCCCGAAATTCACCATAATCGCCGGATAGATCATATTCCCGCGAAACCCTCTTGATATTGCGATACTTAGCCATCAAATATCTATAATCTCAATTGACTATTCAGTAAGATGAAGTTCAACAATAAGTCTGATTTGATAAATACAGCTATGACAGAGGTTCACATGCCCCGTTCAGTCCCTCATATTGGTTTGGCCCTTGGCGGCGGCGGTGCCCGTGGTCTGGCTCACATCAAAATTCTCCAGGTATTGGATGAATTCGCTCTCAAGCCAAAAATGATAGCAGGCACATCAATGGGCGCACTGGTCGGCAGTCTCTACGCCGCTGGCATGAGTGGTCATGAAATAGAAATCTACGCCAGAGAGTTGTTCTCAAAACGAACCGAACTGTTGAAAAAACTATATGGCAACCGCCCGCAAAAATGGGTCCAGCTGTTTAACATCCGCACCCCCTCTATCCTCAATGCGGAAGGCTTTTTTCAGATGTTGATGCCGGCAGATCTGCCAAAAACCATTGAGGAGCTGTCAATTCCCTTCACCGCCATCACAACTGATTTTTACACGCAGGAACAATACACCGTCAGCAAAGGCCCGCTCATCCCCGCCATTGCAGCAAGTTCTGCCCTACCCGCCCTTTTAAAACCCGTAGAACTTGATGGCCGCATTCTCATAGATGGTGGTTTCGTCAATCCACTCCCCTTTAACATGCTGAAAAACAAAGTTGATCTCACCATCGCCGTTGATGTCACCGGTGAACCGGCCCGCCTTGGCGGCAAAGCCCCAAACAGCATCAACGCGCTGATTGGCTGTAGTCAGATTTTGCTGCGTTCATTAACAGATGCCATGGTCAAACTGGATACCCCAGACATCCTCATTCAACCCAAAGTCGGGCGCTATAATGTGCTGGATTATTTCAAGATTGATGACATTTTCGAGCATTCAACCGAAGCCGCTGATGACCTGCGCCGCCAGTTAGAACAGCACCTGAATAAACAGGTCGCCTGAAGCTTGGAAAACACTGAGTTTTAATCCCGTTTTTCTTTGAAAAACCGTTTCAGCATTTCCGCCGCCTCAACCTCAGAGATCCCGCCATAAACCTCAGGCCGATGATGGCAGGTTGCTTGCTGAAAAAAACACGCCCCATGATCAACGCCGCCGCCCTTAGGGTCAGAGCAGCCAAAATATACGCGCCTCAGCCGCGCAAAAGAAATCGCCCCAGCGCACATGGTGCAGGGTTCTAAAGTCACGTATAAATCACAATCAGTTAACCGCTCAGAGCCTAGCTTTTCACCACCCGCGCGTATAGCCAGAATTTCGGCATGTGCCGTTGCATCCTTCAATTCAATCACTCTGTTGCGCGCAGCAGCTATTACCTCACCCTGATCATTCACTATGACCGCGCCAACAGGCACCTCTCCGGCCTCATAAGCCTCGTTCGCCTGATCAAGAGCTAACTGCATCAGTGATTGTGACATGAACAACAAACCTTTTGATTGCACTTTTAAAAAGAATACGACACAACTAACAACTATGACCAAAGATACAACACCCCGGCAACAGAAAAACACCAGCACCGCCAAAAGGCACCATAGCGAGAAGCAAAAAACCGAGCTACCTCAAAGCAAACCGGCAACCAAAAAGGCAACCGCCGAAATCGCTGCCCCCATGCGCATCGCCAAAGCCATTGCAAGAGCTGGCATTTGCTCACGCCGCGAAGCTGAAAGCTATATCGAAGCCGGCCGTGTCACAGTCAACGGCAAAAAAATATCTAGCCCGGCACTGAACATCACGGGCAAAGATATAATCACAATTGATGGCCAGCCCCTACCGGAAAATGAGCCGGTGAAACTATGGCGCTACCACAAACCTAAAGGCCTTGTTACCACCGCCAAAGATGAAAAAGACCGCGAAACCATCTTTTCAAAATTACCCAACGACATGCCCCGCACCATCTCCATTGGCCGCCTTGATATCAACACCGAAGGGCTGCTTCTTTTAACCAATGATGGAGAACTGGCCCGTCATATAGAACTACCAAAAACTGGCTGGCTGCGCCGCTATAAAGTCCGCGCCAAAGGCACCATCACCCAGAACAAATTTGATGAGCTAAAAAAAGGCATCACTATAGAAGGCATTAATTACGGTCCCGTTCAGGCCCAGGTAATACGCGAGCAAGGCGCAAATTGCTGGTTCACCATGGGGTTAAGAGAAGGCAAAAACCGCGAGATTAAACGCATTTGTGAACATCTCGGCCTGAATGTAAACCGCCTCATTCGTATTTCCTTCGGCCCCTTCATGCTGGGTGATTTGCAATCCGGCGAGGTTGAGGAAATCAAGCCCCACATTCTGGCTGATCAGCTTGGCCCGGAACTCTCAGAAAAATTCAGCATCAAACCCTCAACAGCCCAGGCCCAGGCAAAACAACAGACAAAGCCAAAAAACCGGCGAACAACAAAGCCCAGCTCAAACAAACCAGGCAATGTACCGGGCAAAGGTAAAACGCATGCCCCACAAAAAATATCCCGAAAACCAACCCGTGCCGGCCAGAACAACAAACGCCCGCGCCGTATAAAATCAAAATCTTAGAATTCAGGAAAACTCCATGCGCATTGTTGGTGGCATCCACAAAGGCAAAAAGCTCTTCACTCCCAAATCACCAAACACCCGCCCAACCACAGATCGGGTCAGAGAAGCCATTTTCAACACCCTCACCCACGGTCTGAAAAACGCGGCTGATGAATTTGAGATAAACAACGCAAATGTCCTTGACCTTTTCGCAGGCACTGGCGCGCTTGGCCTGGAAGCCCTTTCAAGAGGCGCAAAATTCGCCGTTTTCGTGGAAGAAGCCATCGAACCCCGCGGCCTCATTCGCAGCAACATCGAACATCTGCAAATGACAGGCACCACAAAACTGTTTCGCCGTGATGCCACAAGCCTTGGTAGCATGAAGCGGTTTGAACCATTTCATCTGGTGTTTATCGACCCGCCATATAATAAAGGACTTGGAGAAAGAGCGTTAAACTCTGCCATCAAAGGAAACTGGCTTGCAAATAACGCCATCATCGTGCTCGAAGAAGCAATATCAGCCGAAATCATCTGGCCAGAAACGGTTACCCCCCTTGAAAACCGGACCTATGGCGACACCATGATTCACTACGCGATTTTCTCTTCTGAACAAGTAACTTAAGCCACGCGGGAATATCTCTGAGTAAAACTACTTATCTTCAGACAGCCCCTCATGCTGATCAATGCTATTACGCCGCAACTGGTCAGTACAATCCTTTTCACAGGCAATCCAGCTCCCACGCGGCAGTTCAACTTCCCAGAACTGCAATGTCCCCTGTCGCACTTCCCGGCTCCGTGCCACAACATCACCATTGCCATACCGACTCTCTGCTTTCACAAGTCCATATTGTAAAATCTCACGGCTCGTCGATGACTGAAACTTCCACATAGAATAAACCGTTAGCACAACAGCCGAAAACAACATGAATTTCAAAAACTTCATCATTTAACTGATCCTGATATTCTGAAAATACTCACCGGCCAAACAAACGCTCAATATCTTTCAGTTTCAATTCAACATAGGTCGGTCGCCCATGGTTGCACTGGCCAGAACGCGGTGTCTGCTCCATATCCCTTAACAGAGCATTCATCTCATCCGCCTGCAAACGCCGGCCTGAGCGCACAGACCCATGACACGCCATCGTCGCACACACATGGTGAAGTCTTGATTTTAGCTCCGTTGCCGCATCCAGCTCAGCAATCTCATCAGCAAGATCTTTCACAAGCCGTTCGATATTACCATTGATCAGCAAAGCCGGCACTTCCTGCACAGCAACCGCCTTCGGCCCAAACCCATCGAGATAAAGACCAAAGGCCTCTAATTCCCCAGCTTTGCTGAGCAATCCATCTCTGAGATCATCATCAAGCACTACAATCTGCGGTATCAATAACCCTTGTGATTGAACTTTGCCTTCAACAACACGTTTTTTCAGCCGCTCATAAACAATCCGCTCATGCGCCGCATGAGCATCAACCAGCACCATCCCATCTTCAGTTTGCGATAAGATATAATTTTCAAAAAACTGCGCCCGCGCCGCCCCAAGCGGTTTTGCAATCAGAGCGGGATCAGGAGAAGTGCCGGCATCAACCATCGCACCACTTCGCTGATCAAGCCCCGCTAACCCTTCTGAAGTTCTCTCACCCCCAGCCCACACCTCGGTATTTTCTTCGGAAAAATAACCGGTTTCCGCTTGCCCCTGTTCATAGGTATCTGCATATAACGGCCGGTTTGTAGAAAAAGAAGTAAACTGGTCAGAATGCGCTCCCTGAATGTCAGGAGATTGCCCATCACCCGGCTGAAACGCTTTTAAAGTATCCGCCCCGCCCCGTGAACTGGCCCTGTGTCCAGCTGCATCAATGGCCTGGCGAATGGCGCCTATCAGCAGCCCGCGCACAAAGCCTCCATCTTCAAAGCGCACTTCAGCCTTGGCAGGATGCACATTCACATCAAGCTGACCGGGTGGCATAGTGAGAAACAGACTGAGAAAAGGATGCCGGTTCGAAGGTAAAAAATCGCTATATGCCGCGCGTATTGCACCCAAAATCTGCTTGTCCCGTATCGGCCGGCCATTAACGAAGAAATATTGCCGAAGATTATTAGCTCGGTGCAAAGTTGGCAGCCCCACAAACCCACGCAATTGAACATCTTCCCGCACCGCGTCTATATATAAGGCATCCTTAACAAATTCAGCCCCCATAATTTTGCCAATCCGCTGCAACTCACCAGCCTCATCACCAATCGCCACCTGAGGTAAATTGAGCTTCTGCACACCCCCGCAATGCAACCTGAAACTGATAGAAGGATGCGCCAGCGCAAGCCTTCGCACCACTTCGGTAATCGCACTATGCTCAGCCCGTTCAGATTTTTGAAATTTCAACCGGGCCGGGGTCGCATAAAACAGATCTTTAACTTCAATGATTGTCCCCGGATTGAGCGCGGCCGGTTTCACCTCCCCCTTAACCCCGCCATCAACCGTTATCTCTAATCCCTCACCAACCGTTTCTCTGGTCTGGATTGTCAGCTTCGCAATTGAGCCGATAGAAGGCAAAGCTTCACCGCGAAACCCGAGCGTTTCAATTGAGAACAAACCATCATCTTCAAGCTTGGAAGTCGCATGCCGTTCAACTGAAAGGACCAGATCACGCTCATCCATGCCCTTCCCATCATCCATCACCCGAATAAGCGACAATCCACCATCAGCTGCAACAATTTCAATATGAGCAGCCCCCGCATCAATCGCATTTTCAACCAGCTCTTTGACAACAGAAGCCGGGCGCTCAATCACCTCACCAGCCGCAATCTGGTTGATTATATTGGGAGATAGCTGACGAATGCTCATTAATTCAGTTCCGGTTATAGTTTCATAAAAAGAAACCGCCAGCGCCAGACGCACGGCAACAGGTCAGGACACTCAACTCTTTAATCAAAACCTCGAAAACAAGACCAGCCAAAAAAGCTCACTAGTTCTTCAGATAATCTCTGGCCAGCCGCTTACCAACCTCAACAGCCGGTTGGTCAAATGCATTGATATTAAGCATTCCCGCTGCCAGAATTGTCTCAATCATATAACTCATCATCAGCTGACCAAGCACAAGTTCATTATTTTCTGAAACTTTGATCACCCGTGTTGGGCGTTGCGCTTCAAGTAAAGCCGCCGCTGTTCCTCTGGCTTGCGCACTCACAAGGTCACCCACATGCCGGTCTGAGAAAAAATCAAGCCCGGCTTTTTGCGCCAGTTCCTTATCAATAAACGGCCCCTGACCCGTTGTGCTTGTCACAACAAAAGTCACCATCTTATCTCTCGGCCCATCCATATAAAGCTGCAACTGACTATGCTGATCCACGGGACCAAGCGCCGCAATCGGTGTCATGCCAAGCCCGTCTTTGCCAAGGCTTTCAGCCCAGAGCTGCACATACCAGTTTGCAAACCGCGCAAGCTGGTTCGCATAAGGCATCATCACTATATTACGGACCCCACGTTCCTGATAAAGCCCGATGCTGACAGCCGCACCAAGCACAGGCATAAAATCTTCATAGCTCTCACTATCAATAAGCTGGTCAATCACCTTTTGGCCGCCAGCTCGCAGCGCAAAAGGATCCATCCCCCGCGCAATAGCCAAAATCAACCCGACATTCGTCAGGCAGGAAAACCGCCCGCCAATTTCCGTTTCATGATCAAGAAACTGACAGCCAAAATCTTCCAGCAAATCCCGCAAGCCATTTTTCACACCCGGCAATGGCGGCTCAGAAAGACCAAGAATCGAACGCCCGATCAGCTCTTCAAGGCCCGCTTCTTTAAAAGCATTCACAACAGAAATCGCCTGCAGCAATGTCTCTGCCGTATTGCCAGATTTTGAAATAATCACAAATCGTGATTTCTTTAAATCCAGCAATCCAATGCCCCGCTCAAGCGAACGCGGATCAAGATTGTCAAAAATTCTCGTTCTGGGAAGTTTTTTCGGCTGATTGACCTCATCACCGGGAATAAACCACCCGCCCATCTGCGCTATAGTCTGACCACCAAGGCTGGAACCACCAGTGCCAAGGAATACAACTACTTCAGCCCCATCACTCAGCTTTTCAAACGCTTCAATGGCTAAATCAAGGTCATCACGCTTTTCTGTGACCCGCAGCAATGGCAACAGGTTAGCCTCATGCGCGACCTTAAGACTGCGCGCGCCCTTAGAGGCACGCTCAAACCACATATTATATTCAGATGGAGAAAGACCATGCACACCAATGGTCTGTTCGAGACATCCCCGAATGTCATGATCAATTGTCAACTCCAAGCCCTCCAGCGTCGAACATAAAAAACATGTCGAAACAGCTATTGAGTTTTCGGAGCACCGTCACTCGGCTGGCCAACAATCGTAAACTGCAATTTATCACCATGAAACAGACGCTTTGCAACATCTTTTATCTGGCTCATACTCACTGCATTAATCATCTCATTGCGTTTTTCAATATAGTCCATACCAAGACCTTCAACCTGAATCCACAACAATTGGCTGGCAATCTTGGAAGACGTATCAAAACGAAGCGCATAAGAACCGGTCAGATAATCCTTGGCGTTTTTCAGTTCTTCTTCCGTTGGCCCCTCAGTAGCCATCTTTGAAAACTCTGCCTTGATCAATTCCATCGCTTCCGGAACCGATGAGTTTTTCGTCGCAACGCCACCAAGCACCAGCGCGCTGTTTTCAAGCGGATAAAGATAGCTGTAAATCGAATAAGCCAGCCCACGCTTCTCACGCACCTCTTCCATCAGCCTTGAAGAAAATCCGCCGCCACCAATAATATAATTCAGGATATAAGCCGGAATGAAATCCTTATCACCCCGTTTAAACCCTTGATGCCCGAACTGAATAACAGATTGCGGCACCCTCATTTCAATAGAATTAACACCAGGCCCAAATACAGGCTCAGCCTCAGCAACAGCTTTAAACTCAGATTTTTCCGGCAGATCACCAAAAACCTTATCAATCAGCACGCCGAGTTCTTCCGGGGTAATATCCCCAACAACAGCAATCTTCAGATGTTCTCTGGCAAAAATCTTTTTATGTCTTTCAATCAGGTCATCACGAACAAGGCTCTTCAGGCTGGTCTCAGTTCCTTTGGTTGGCCGGGCATAAGGATGCTCGCCATAGGCATTTTTAAACCAGGCCCGTGTGGCGACATTTTGCGGGTTATTCTCTTCAAATTTCAACGAAGATAGAATCTGCAATCTCACCCGGTCAATCGCATCCTGATCAAAGCGAGGCTTATTAATCGCAATTCGTAAAAGATCAAACGCTTCTTCTTTACGTTCAGTCAAGGTCTGAAATTTGCCGGAAAAATGATCCCGTGACGCTTCAAACCCCAAACGAGCTGCGGTCTCTTCAACCTTTTCCTGAAACTGTGTTGAAGTTAAATCGCCAGCACCCTCATCCAGCATGCCGGATAACAGATATGATGTTCCCTGTTTGCCCGGCAAATCCTGCGAAGCCCCGCCATTAAAAGAAAACTGCATGGCAATTAAAGGCACATTATGCTCTTCAACCAGCCAGGCCTCAATGCCAAGCGGGCTAACAACTCGTTCAACTTTCATTGCAGATGCCTCATTGGTTAAAAATGGCAAAGCCAAAACCAAAACCAGCAAAACTCCGATCGGTCTCAGAACCATGTTCAAA
>JAJFHX010000028.1 GCA_021775425.1 Hyphomicrobiales bacterium | reverse complement strand
TCATGATCTTCAAACACAAAAACTGAGCCGAGCCTCAAAATGACAACACCGCCAGATTGCGGATGCCATAAGGCTCAACATCAAACATCAGAGGATCAAAAAGGTGCCGGGACCTTCGGGATCATGGTCTCTCATGTAGTTCTTGGTATCAAACATCAGTGTTTAAGTGTTTTAGTCTCCGACTATTTTTGATAAATAGTGACGAATAATTATATCCGCTGGCGACACGTGATCACTTACGACCTGTTGTGAGTTCGCCGAAACATATATAGGGTTTGCGGTCACGTCAACAGCTAACCACGACTTAATTTCATTTTTTTTCGTTTCCTGATCATAAACAGTTTACTTTTTGCTTCAGGAAAGCACGGACCAAACAGGATTGCTCCAAATTCCTGCTGTATTCTGGCTCAGGTACCGCTGCATCACCCGTTTCAAAAAGAATGGCCCAAACATAGATGTTGTTTGAGCCATTTTTATGATTTTCAGTTGTTCAGCTGTGATTTACAGCGGTTTACTGGCGAAACATTTCTGTTTCAATGATGATGTCGACTTTATCACTTGTTGCGGGTGCATATTGCCCCATACCGAAATCACTGCGTTTGATTGAGGTTTTGGCTGAAAAGGCAGCAACATAAACGCCTTTTTTGGCCGGATTGAATTTTGCCAGCGGGTGTTCCTGTTCAACAATGAATTCCATATCCAGGGTAACGGGTTTGGTTTTGCCTTTGATGGTCAGGTTTCCTGCCACTTTATAAGTCTTTGCACCAGTTTTGGTGACTTTGGTGCTTTTAAATGTGGCTTTGGGGAATTTGGCTGCGTTGAAGAAATCTTTACTGCGCAGGTGCTCATCAAAAACTGTAACACCTGTATCAATGCTGTTTACATCAATGGTTACATCAACTGAGCTTTTTTCTGGGGCTGATTTGTCCATATTCACCACACCGTCAATTTTTTTGAACTGAGCATATGCGCGTGACATGCCGAGGTGCCGGTATGAAAACAGCAATTCTGTGTGTGTCGGGTCGAATTTATAGGCCTGCGCTTCTGCAAGCGCTGCCGGTGTCAGGGCCGGGTTGGCGAAAATGCCGAATGAGACGGCGGCGATGGCGAGTAATTTTTTCATTTTTTTCTCCTGGGTGGATGTCATTGATAAATTTATTTAATTTTGATTTACGGCTGTTATGTGAATTTTCAAGAGCACTTCGTCATTTATAGCTTCTGTGCTGGCCCATTCGCCCTGCCCTATTTCATAAGCGAGACGACTGATGGTGGCCTCACCTATTGCGACTAACGACGCTGGTTTATCAGCCTTTTCTGGCTGCTCAGTGATGCTCAGGGGGACTGTGAGCGGTTTTGTGATGTTTTTGATGGTCAGCTCACCTTCAAGGTTATATTTATTTTTGCCTTCGTTTTCTTTCAGGGGTTTAAAGTTTTTTGCCCTAAAGCTTGCCTTTGGGAAATCGCTTGCGTCAAACCAGCTTGAAGTCACCAGGGTTTGCTCAACCATCAGATTGCCGACAGAGAGCGAGGAGACTTCAATTTCAATTTCAACTTCGGCCTGATCCGGATTTGCGGCGTCAAAGGTCAGTTTTTTTAAACTGAATTTTTCAAAGCTTCCCGTGGTTGCTGCGCCTTTTTGTGTGGCAGTGAATTCCAGTTTGCTTTCAGCTTTAACAATGCTCCATTTGCTTGCCTGCTCGTTTGATTTGACACTTGTTTTGTCGTTGGTCTTGTGGTTTTTCGTGTCGTTTATCGAGTCGCTGACCTTCTTATTCTCTTGTTGTATTTCTGCTGCTTTTTCCATTTTGGGTGGCGGGTTCAGATAGGTGTAGTTCGCATAAAATACAGCACCGCCAATGAGTGTGAGTGCCAGCAGCAAACGATGAATGGTTGCCGGTTGCATTTTCAAGAGGACAGGATCTTTAAATTTCACGTGGTGCAGGATAACGGCTCCGATATGACCGGCAAGAAGGAACAACAACGCAAAAGCCGTTATTTCATGCAATTCAGAAAACAGCTTTGATAGCTCCTGATCTTTTGCCATCAGATTGGGAAGGGGGATTGTTTCAAAAAGGACGACCTGATAACCAGCCGTTGAGCTGCGCAACCAACCAAGTATAGGAATGATGAACAGGAGTAGATAAAGCGCCACATGGCCAAGATGGGCGAAAATATTCATAAAGCCTGGTACGTTGGGATGCTGCGACGAAGGGGCTTTCGTGAACAACCGCCAGATTAACCTGGCGCTTACCAGGCCAAGAATGATGATGCCGAGCCATTTATGCCAGGAATAAAAATTCAGTTTTTCTTTTGAAAGTGGCAATGGTTCCATGGTCCAGGCCAGAGCGAACATGGCAATGATCATCGCGGCTATCAACCAATGGAACTGGCGCGAGAGCCAGTTGTATTTTTGTGGTTTTATATCTGGGGAGCTAGTCATTGGGGAGGGTCTCTTTTTTATTGTTGTTTTAGATACGATTTTAATATGGAAAATCCGTCGTTGTTTACAAGAGCTGATTTCAAGCCGGCATCAATTGGCACATTGATGAGACTTTACGTTAGGAAAACTGCAATAAAAAAGCCGCCCAATTGGGGCGGCTTTTTTATTTTTTGAATTTTATCGCTGTTATTCAGCTGGTGTTGAATTGCTTTCAGGTGCATCAGGGACGATGACTTCAGCATCATCAATGATTGGGCTTTCAACATCCATGCCGGAGGAGCGCTCTTTCAGGATGAGTTCGTCTCTCATTGTTGAGACTTTTCTCAATCTGGTTAGCATTGCCCCAGTACCGGCCGGGATGAGGCGGCCAACGATGACGTTTTCTTTCAGGCCTTCAAGTGTGTCTGACTTGCCGGAAACAGCAGCTTCTGTCAGCACTCTTGTGGTTTCCTGGAAGGAAGCCGCTGAAATGAAGCTCTTCGTTTGCAGGCTGGCTTTGGTGATGCCCAACAGAACGGGGCTGCCTTTAGCTGGTTCTTTACCAGCGGCAACTGCTGCCTCATTATTGTCTGCAAATTCATGGCGGTCGATCTGCTCGCCTTTGAGCATTGCTGTATCGCCAGCATGTTCAACTTCAATTTTCTGCAACATCTGACGAACAATCACTTCAATGTGCTTATCGTTGATGGTCACACCCTGCAGGCGGTACACATCCTGAATTTCATTGACGAGATAGGTTGCCAGTTCTTCAACACCTTTAATGGCAAGAATGTCATGTGGTGCCGGGTGACCATCGAGAATGTACTCACCCTTTTCGATACGGTCACCTTCCTGAACTGAAAGGTGCTTGCCTTTCTGGATCAGATATTCGACCTGATCTTCATTTTCATCATCCGGGACGATGGCGATGCGCCGTTTGTTTTTGTAATCCCGGCCAAATTCAACCGTGCCCGTGATTTCTGCGATGATGGCATGGTCTTTCGGGCGACGGGCTTCAAACAGTTCAGCCACACGCGGCAGACCACCGGTGATGTCTTTTGTTTTCGCGCTTTCTAGCGGGATACGCGCCAGAACATCACCTGCTTTAACCTTGCTGCCAGGATCAACAGAGAGAACTGCATCCACTGAAAGAATTGAGCGGGCTTCACCACCACGCTGCACTTTCTTCACTTCACCCTTATCATTAGTGATGACAATGGCTGGTTTCAGGTTTTCACCTCTTGGACTTGAGCGCCAGTCAATGATGACGCGGTTGGCGATGCCGGTTGCTTCATCAAACTGTTCGTCAACTGAGATGCCGTCTGTCAGATCTTCAAACTGGGCAATGCCGTCTGTTTCTGAAAGTATCGGGCGGGTGTAAGGGTCCCATTCAGCGATACGCATGCCGCGTTTCACTTTATCTCCCTGATCCACTTTCAGGTGGGCACCCTGCTGGATTTTATGTGTTGCCAGTTCTTTGCCATCATTATCAACAATGACAAGTGCCAGATTGCGGCTCATAGCAACAAGACGGCCCTGACTGTCTTTGGTGATGTTCTTGTTACGGAACTCGACGATGCCATCATAGCTTGCTTCAACGAATGAGCTGTCAACCACCTGGGCTGTACCACCAATGTGGAAGGTACGCATGGTTAGCTGGGTACCAGGCTCACCGATAGACTGAGCGGCGATCACGCCAACGGCTTCACCAAGGTTAACCGGTGTGCCACGGGCAAGATCACGGCCATAGCATTTGCCGCAACAGCCATTTCTTGTTTCACAGGTCAGAACTGATCTGATCTGAATTTCCTGAACGGCTGAATTGTCAATTGCAACGGCATGATGTTCTTCGATCAGCTCATTGGCTTCAATAATGACTTTGCCGGTTTCAGGGTCAACCACATCTTCTGATACTGTGCGACCCAATGCTCTTGTGCCGAGGGACACAATGACTTCACCAGCGTCAACAGCTGCGGAAACGGCGATGCCTTTTGAGGTGCCGCAATCAAGCTCATTGATGATGCTATCCTGGGCGACGTCAACCAGACGGCGTGTCAGATAACCGGAGTTGGCGGTTTTGAGAGCTGTATCAGCAAGACCTTTACGGGCACCGTGGGTGGAGTTGAAGTATTCCAGCACGGTGAGGCCTTCTTTAAAGTTTGAGGTAATCGGTGTTTCGATAATCTCACCAGAAGGTTTTGCCATCAGGCCACGCATACCGGCCAACTGCTTCATTTGCGCGGGCGAACCACGCGCGCCTGAGTGCGCCATCATGTAAACCGAGTTGGTAGGGATGACGCGGCCGGTTTCCTTATCAATGTGAACGGCAGAGATGCGGTCCATCATTTCGGCTGCGACTTTGTCTGTGCATTTAGCCCAGGCATCAACCACTTTGTTATATTTTTCACCGCGGGTGATCAGACCATCATTGTATTGCTGTTCATATTCACGAGCGAGATCAGATGTTTCTTCGACAATCTTCACCTTGGTTTCAGGGATGACCATGTCATCCTTACCGAAGGAAATGCCAGCAAGGCAGGCATGTTTGAAGCCTGTTTGCATGATGCGGTCACAGAAAATAACGGATTCTTTTTGTCCGCAATTCCGGTATACCGCGTCGATCATGCCAGAAATTTCTTTCTTGGTGAGCATGCGGTTGATGATGTCGAAAGTCACGCCGGGTTTTTTCGGCAGCAATTCACCAAGGATCATACGGCCTGGTGTTGTGTCATAAACCTGGCTGACTTCATTGCCAGAATCATCAATTGATTTATAGCGACCCTTAATTTTCGTGTGCAGGGTGACAACATCATTATCAAGAGCATGGTTGATTTCAGCAACTGAGCCGAACATCATGCCTTCCCCTGGTTCATTATCATAAACCAGTGAAAGATAATAAAGACCAAGCACGATATCCTGCGATGGCACGATGATTGGTGCGCCGTTGGCCGGATGCAGCACGTTGTTGGTAGACATCATCAGCACGCGGGCTTCAAGCTGAGCTTCAAGCGACAATGGCACGTGAACGGCCATCTGGTCACCGTCAAAATCCGCGTTAAACGCGGCGCAGACTAGCGGGTGCAATTGAATGGCTTTACCTTCAACCAGCACTGGTTCAAAGGCCTGAATGCCAAGACGGTGCAAGGTTGGCGCACGGTTCAGCATCACCGGGTGTTCGCGGATGACTTCATCGAGAATGTCCCAGACTTCCGGTTTTTGTTTTTCAACCAGTTTTTTGGCCTGCTTGACTGTTGAGGCATAGCCCTTTGCATCAAGCCGCGAATAAATGAACGGTTTGAAAAGTTCAAGAGCCATTTTCTTTGGCAGACCGCACTGGTGCAGTTTCATTTCCGGGCCAACCACGATCACGGAGCGGCCTGAATAGTCAACCCGCTTACCAAGCAAGTTCTGACGGAAACGGCCCTGCTTACCTTTCAGCATGTCTGAAAGAGATTTCAGCGGGCGCTTGTTGGCACCGGTGATGACACGGCCACGGCGGCCATTATCAAACAGGGCGTCAACGGATTCCTGCAACATACGCTTTTCATTGCGGATGATGATATCAGGTGCGCGTAGCTCAATCAGCCGCTTCAGGCGGTTGTTCCGGTTGATGACGCGGCGATAAAGATCGTTAAGATCAGAGGTTGCAAACCGGCCGCCATCAAGTGGCACAAGCGGGCGCAGCTCTGGCGGGATGACCGGCACGACCGTGAGGATCATCCATTCTGGGCGATTGCCTGAGGTGATGAATGCTTCAACCACTTTAAGGCGCTTGGCCAGTTTTTTCGGTTTTAGTTCTGTTGTGGCTTCAGCGATTTCCTGACGAAGCTGATCTCTGATCGCTTCAAGATCAAGACCAGAGAGAATTTCGCGAATGGCTTCCGCACCGATGCCAGCAGTGAAGGCATCATCGCCATATTCATCCTGAGCGTTCATGTAGTCTTCTTCTGAAAGAAGCTGACCTTCCTGGAACGGTGTGATGCCTGCCTCGATGACGATGTAGCTTTCAAAGTAAAGCACTCGCTCGAGATCTTTCAGCGTCATATCGAGAAGCTGACCAATGCGTGATGGCAAGGATTTCAGGAACCAGATGTGGGCAACAGGTGCCGCCAGTTCAATATGGCCCATGCGCTCACGGCGCACTTTTGTGAGGGTGACTTCAACGCCGCATTTTTCGCAGATGACGCCTTTATATTTCATCCGCTTATATTTGCCGCAAAGACACTCATAATCTTTTACGGGGCCGAAAATGCGCGCGCAGAACAGACCATCACGCTCAGGCTTGAACGTGCGGTAGTTGATGGTTTCCGGCTTTTTAATTTCGCCAAATGACCATGAGTGAATTTCTTCAGGACTCGCAATCGAAATTCGAATTTGATCGAATGTGGCTTGCGGGGTCTGAGGATTAAAGAGATTGACGGCGTCGTGGTTCATCCCATTTCTCCATTTTGAAAGAGGTTTCTCT
>JAJFHX010000027.1 GCA_021775425.1 Hyphomicrobiales bacterium | reverse complement strand
AAATGCCAGGGAACAATATTCGAGTGATGCTCCATAATGGAAAGCACAATTTCATCACCCGCTTCAATCTCATCAAGCCCCATCGAATGAGCTACAAGATTAATCGCTTCCGTCGCATTCTTGGTAAAGATGATTTCATCTTCTGACGGAGCATTAATAAAGCTTTGCACGCTTTTTCTCGCCGCTTCAAACTGCTCCGTTGCCGTATTACTGAGATAATGCAGCCCACGATGCACATTGGCATATTCGTGCCCGTATGATTGCTGAATAGCTTCAAGCACCGCCCGTGGCTTTTGCGCAGAAGCTCCATTATCAAGGTAAACCAAAGGCTTACCATAAACTTCCCGCGATAAAATCGGGAAATCCTGGCGGATCCGCTCAACATCATAACTGTCTTTGGTCGAAACCAGCAAAGCTCTAATCCCTTATTCAGTCTTTTTCATACCAGGCAACAGTGCGCTCAATAAGAAAATCACGCACAACATCATTTTCAATCAGCTCAAGCGCCTCGCCAACAAAGGCCTGAATAAGCAGCGCCCGCGCTTCTTTATCAGAAATGCCCCTGGCTTTGAGGTAAAACAACAGCTCATCATCAATCTGCCCAGTTGTAGCACCGTGGCCACAAAGCACATCATCGGCATAAATCTCAAGTTCCGGTTTTGAATCAAACTCAGCATCATCAGAAAGAAGCAGCGCTTTACTCATCATCGAACCATCAGTTTTTTGTGCGCCCGGTTGAACAATCACCTTGCCCTGAAAAACCGCCCGGCCTTCACCGTTGAGCACCGTCTTAAACAGTTCCCGGCTTTCACAACCAAGTGCCGCATGGTCCATCACCAGTGTAAGGTCAGCATGAGATTTTCCATTCAGCAAAGCCGCACCAGAAATATCCGCTTTGGCATCATCACCATCATAGCGAATCTCAACCTGATTGCGCGTAATACCGCCATCAAGCGTCACCTGAAACAGACCATAATCAGTCTCTTTGCCAAGCCGCCCGATCACATTAGAAAGATGAACACTATCCGCATGATCTTGCGTGAATTTAACATGCCGCACTCTGGCCCAGTCACTCACATTCAGCTCAGCAACAACATTCGTTTGCGTCGCCTGATCATTGAGTGATAAGTGACTTTCAATAATTTCTACTTTTGCTGCGGCGCCAATTTCAAAATAAAGCCGCGAAGCAACCGAGCTTGGCCCTTCCACCGCACTGACAAAAATCAGCTGCAAAGGTTTGTTGACTTCAGTCTTTTCGGCCAATCTGATCGCAGCACCGCCCTGCATCATCAACAAGTTCAGCGCCTGCACCGCATCACGGCCTGTTTGCTGTACAGAGCCGATTTCTTTCACCCAGCTCACATCACCTTCAAGCGCCGCTTTTAAAGACAGCACTTCAAGACCGGAACACCCTTCAAAATCAGAAAGCGCATCGCTCAATTGCCCGTCAACAAACACCAGCCTATAACTGTCAAGACCAGCAAGCTCAGCACCAAGCAATTCATCAACCTGAGCCTTACTCACATCAGAACTTTTTGCCGGTTGGTAAGCTTCTTTTACAAGGGCGCGAAGGTCGGTATATTTCCATTCTTCAACCCGCCGGTTTGGCAAGCCAAGCGTTTCAAACTCCGTCCGTGCTGTACTTTGCAAATCCTCTAACCAGGAAGGACCGGTAAGCGCCGGCTGTTCACTCTGCGAGAGGAAAGATTTTTCCGCTTCAGTTCGAATAACATCCATTTAAAAAACGCTCCTAAGCCGCAGTTTCGTCATATTCAGCATAGCCAGCTTCTTCAAGCTCCAATGCCAGCTCTTTGCCGCCTGTGCGAGCAATCTTGCCGTCACTCATCACATGCACCTTGTCAGGCACAATGTAATTCAATAGCCGCTGATAGTGGGTAATCACCAGCATCGAACGCTCCGGTGAGCGAAGCGCATTCACACCTTCAGAAACAATCCGAAGCGCATCAATATCAAGCCCGCTATCTGTTTCATCAAGAATGCAAAGCCCCGGGTCAAGCAAAGCCATTTGCAGAATTTCCATGCGCTTCTTTTCACCGCCGGAAAAACCAACATTCAGCCCGCGCTTCAGCATGTCAGGCTTAATGGCAAGAGCTTTGGCTTTTTCCTGAATAAGCTTCATCATATCAGGGATTGAAAGCTCTTCTTCACCACGTGCTTTACGAACCGCGTTAATCGCTGTGCGCATAAATGTCATGGTCGCAACACCCGGAATTTCAATCGGATACTGAAACGCAAGGAACATTCCGGCCGCAACCCGCTCTGCGGGGTCCATCTCAAGAATGCTCTCACCATTCCACAAAATATCGCCATCGGTGATGTCATAATCATCTTTGCCGGCAATCACATAAGAAAGCGTCGATTTACCAGACCCATTCGGCCCCATAATCGCATGCACTTCCCCATCAGGAATAACCAGATCAATACCGTTCAAAATCGGCTGACCTTCAACTTCAACATGTAAATTTTTAATTTCTAACATCAATTAATTCCTACTAATTCTTTAATTCTAGCATTTAGACACTTCCGCGCCTCGAATATACTTTTTAAGTCAGTTAGGATTTTTCCATTTACATAAATATCTAAATCCACACATGAAATCATACTGTTTGGGTCATCCATAAAGTATTCCGCATCCAGAGGATTTCTTATTTCAACTTCTATTCGAATTAGATTTATATCGATAATATATTTCGTGTCTGACACCTCAGCAAAATTACCATTGGGAAAATCTTCCTTAATGCCAGACATAACTTTCTGAAATGCAACTTGATTTGCTTGATTATTATCCAAAATAAACCTGTTCCCAAATTTTATCCAACGGAGCCTTCAAGGCTGATGCCAATCAAACGCTGCGTTTCCGCCATAAATTCCATCGGCAATTTCTGAATAACTTCCCGGGCAAAACCGTTCACAATCAATGCAACGGCTTCTTCCTCATTCAAACCCCGCGCCTGCGCATAAAACATCTGATCGTCAGAAATTTTAGACGTCGTCGCTTCATGCTCAAATGTTGCGCTTGAGTTATTCGCTTCAATATAAGGCACCGTATGCGCCGAGCATAAATCACCAATCAGCAAGCTATCACACTGGGTAAAGTTCCTTGCATTGCTCGCTCTCTTATGTGCTGAAACCAGCCCGCGATACGTGTTTGAAGATTTACCAGCAGAAATACCTTTGGAAATAATCCGGCTTGATGTGTTCTTGCCAAGATGAATCATCTTCGTGCCACTATCAACCTGCTGCTTGCCGTTTGAAATAGCGATTGAGTAAAACTCACCCTGGCTATTATCACCCCGCAAAATACAGCTCGGATATTTCCACGTTACAGCAGAACCGGTCTCAACCTGTGTCCAGGAAATTTTAGAGTTATTACCCCGGCAGTCACCGCGTTTGGTCACGAAGTTATAAACCCCGCCCTTGCCATCTTTATCACCCGGATACCAGTTCTGAACCGTTGAATATTTAATCTCCGCATCTTCAAGCGCGATCAACTCAACCACAGCAGCGTGCAGTTGGTTTTCGTCCCGCATCGGCGCGGTGCAACCTTCAAGATAACTGACATAAGAGCCTTTATCGGCAATGATCAACGTCCGCTCAAACTGACCGGTGTTTTGTTCATTAATCCGGAAATAGGTTGAAAGCTCCATCGGGCATTTCACCCCTGGCGGAATGTAAACAAAGCTACCGTCAGAAAATACAGCTGAGTTCAAAGTCGCATAAAAATTATCTGACTTTGGCACTACAGTACCAAGATACTTCTTCACCAGTTCAGGGTGCTCTTTCAGAGCTTCAGAAATCGAGCAGAAAATCACACCCGCTTTCGCCAGCTCATCCTTAAATGTGGTCACAACAGAAACACTGTCAAACACCGCATCAATCGCAATTTTAGCGCCTTGAACACCGGCCAGAACTTCCTGCTCTTTCAGCGGAATACCAAGCTTCGCATAAGTCGCCAGCAATTCCGGGTCAACCTCATCAAGACTTTTCGGCCCTTCAGTAGATTTTGGCGCGGCGTAGTAATAAAGGTCCTGAAAGTCAGGCTTTGTATAATCAACTTTCGCCCATTCAGGTTCCTGCATCGTCAACCAGCGCTGATAAGCATCTAAGCGCCATTCCAGCATCCACTCAGGCTCACCTTTTTTAGCCGAGATAAATTTAACAATATCTTCGCTCAGCCCTTTTGGCGCCTTCACCATTTCGATGTCGGTTGAAAATCCGTATTTATATTTATCAACATCAATCTCTTTTACATGATCGATGGTTTCTTTTACTGCTGCCATTATTGCCTCCAATAGGCGTTTTCAAATTAAGTTCTTAAAATTATTCTTCGTAAAATTTCAGTTCTGCATCATGTCTTTCCTATTTTCCTGATGCACAAATTCGTTCTTGCAACGGCCTGCCTGATCTCATGCAGCGCAGCCCTTATCTGTATTTTTCGCCGCTTCTCTGGCTTTCGCCCGTTTATATATCTCACTCCAAACCTCTAAAAATCGTGTCACATCTGCCTCAGTTGAGCCCGCCCCAAGCGAAACCCGAAGCGCCGCAAAACTTAAATCATCATCAACACCCATGGCTTTTAAAACATGAGATTGCTCCACCTTGCCAGATGAACATGCAGAACCTGAACTGATCGAAACTCCCTGTAGGTCAAGCTGGATCACCTGTGTCTCCGCTGAAAACCCTGGCACTGCAAAACAACAGACATTAGGCAGCCGCTGCTGATCCCGGCCAAAAATCACCGCATCAGGTGAAATTTCAAGCAATTCTGCCTCAAACTTATCGCGCAGCTCTTTTATTTTATTTTGCTGCCCGGCTTTTCCATCTAAATGCGCCTTAATGGCAGCACCAAAGCCAACAATGCCATGCACATTCTCAGTGCCACCACGCCGCTTTAATTCCTGCCCGCCACCGGCAATCAATGGGTCACGCAACACAATGGACGCATCTTTGAGTATCAAAGCACCAACCCCTTGCGGGCCACCAATCTTATGCGCTGAAACTGAAATCAGGTCAGCATTAGTCATCGGCAACAACAAAGGCAGTTTACCCAGCGCCTGCACACAATCAGAATGCAGCAACCCGCCAGCTTCATGCACAATCTCAGCAATTTCTGCAACCGGTTGCAAAATGCCGGTTTCATTGTTCACCGCCATAACAGAAACCAGAATGGGCCATGCTGTGGCTCTTTCTTCTCCGGCTTTCTTTAAAGGCTGAACTTCTTCGCTTTCACCAAGCAATTCATTGCGGAGCCATTCCGTATCGACCAGCCCTTCAGCCGTCACCGGAATAACTTTGATCTGCTCTTTGGCAAAGCGCATACCATTCAAAACGGAAGGATGTTCTATCGCGGAAACATAAAGCCTGGCCCCGCCTTCTTCACGTGCCTGAACATCCTTGGAAAATAAAGAAGGTGTCAGAGCCAGATTATTTGCCTCAGTCCCGCCAGAAGTAAAAATAACATCCTGTGGCCGGGCACCAACAAGTTCTGCCAGTGCTTCCCGGGCATTTTCAATTCTGGCATGAACCGAGCGGCCTGAATGATGCACGCTGGAGGCATTTCCAACCAGCTCAAACGCCTCAGTCATCGCTGCTTTCACTTCCTCAAGCATCGGCGCAGACGCATTATAATCAAGATAAACCCGCTCACTCATCAAACCACCTCCGGTTTGACAGAAAAGCCAGCTAAATCTTCACCATCATCCAGCTGATCAACTGAAACAATGGATGTATTACCTTGCAGAACATCAGCAAGTGTCGTCGATTGTAAAAATTGCCTGATATGCTGCCCCAGATCCTGCCATAAATCATGCGTCAGGCAACGATGCCCGGCCACACAGCCGCCCACATCATTGAGAGAACACCGCGTCATCTGAACGGGCTCATCCACAGCCTGCATAATTTCATAAATCGTAATCTCAGAAGGGGCCCGCGTCAGTACATAGCCGCCGCCCGGCCCTCGGCTGCTTTTCACCAGTTCACGCCGGCGCAGCAACATAAATATCTGCTCAAGATAGCTCTGCGAAATATTCTGCCGCTCAGAAACAGCCGCCGTTCCAACCGGCACAGGTGCAAATAATGCTGGATCTGCCCCCGCAACAGAAACGCTGGCACTATCAACAGCGGCCAAATCCGCCATTGCCATCACCGCATACCGACCTTTTGAACTAAGTTGCATGAACTAAAACTTTTTCCACTTCAATCAACCTCAAATAACACTGAAATGAGGCCGTTTTCATTGACTTCTATTACCAATCTTGTGATATCCAACTCAAATCACTCAACAAAGCATCAACTGTGCTATGAATGCAGAGCAGAATCTGTAAAGTGATGCTTAAAGAGATTGTAACAAAGTCTGAAATTTTCTAATTTGAAATCATTCTAAACTAGAAATAGAATTCCTGAGCCTCAGAGTCAAGTATTCTCTTAAAGCTATTGATAAGAATTTCTTTGGCTTTATCAGCCGAACTTGCTAGGAACAGTCAGACAATTCGATCCGTAAATCAAACAGGACAGAAATCAAGCTTGCTATGCCTGAAGTAATCATAAATGGCCCGGCCGGGCGCCTTGAAGCCCGCTACCATCATAATAAAGCCCATGATTCACCCATTGCCATCCTTTTGCACCCGCATCCGCAATTTGGTGGCACCATGAACAACCAGATCGTTTATAATCTTTATTATAACTATGTTGAACGCGGTTTTTCTGTCCTCCGCTTCAATTTTCGCTCTGTTGGCCGCTCTCAGGGTGTATTCGATAACGGGCCCGGCGAATTATCAGATGCCGCCAGCTGTCTTGACTGGCTCCAGACCCAGAACCCTGACGCCCGCACCTGCTGGATAGCCGGTGCTTCTTTTGGCGCATGGATTTCAATGCAATTGCTGATGCGCCGCCCTGAAATTGATGGTTTCATCTCAGTTGCCCCGCCAGCCAATCTGTATGATTTCAGCTTTCTTGCCCCTTGTCCTTCCTCCGGGCTGATCGTCAATGGCGCGATAGATCGGGTCGCTCCGGCTCAGTCCGTAGCTGATCTCGTCAGCCGCCTGAAAACCCAGAAAGGCATCATCATCACCCATGATATCTTAGAAGATGCCAACCACTTCTTTGAAGGGAAAATGGACAAGCTGATGGAAAGCATCGACAACTATCTCGACAGCCGCCTTGGCGCGACACCAAAAATGCTGCTTGAAAAAGATGACTAAGTTTTCATCCAGACTGTAAATTTAAAAATTTTGAAAATTGAAAAACCGGCTCTCAATAATTATTGAGCGCCGGTTTTAAATTTTTTAATTTATTACAAATCAAACCTTCGCCAGTTTCCCACCCATAAGCGGCTGAGAAACACCTGTTGTCAGCGGGTATGTCAATGGCAATCCATAAAGATGACGCACGGCCAGAAACCCAAATGCCTCCGCTTCCACATAGCCCCCCTCCCAGTCAAGGTCGAGTGCATTTAAAACCGGTGCCTCAATCACATCGCGCAGCCGCTGCATCAGATAATCATTGCGCCCACCGCCTCCCACAATCACCCAGCACTTGGGCGCTTCATCCATAAACCGGCTGGCCGCCGCAATGGATCGCACAGTAAACTCAACCAGCGTCGCCGCCCCATCCTGAACGCTAAAAGTCTCAATCGCAGCTGATGAAAAATGGTATCGGTCCAGCGACTTCGGTGGCGCTATGTTAAAATATTCATTCTTTAAAAGCCCATCAACCACCGCCATATCAATTACACCGTCAGCCGCCAAAGCCCCGCCTTCATCCATACGAGCGCCCGTTTTTTTCGCAATCCATTCATCTATTAAAACATTGCCTGGACCAGTATCAAAAGCCATCAGAGCATTCTCTTTGCCAACATAGCTAACATTCGAAACCCCGCCAATATTCACAACCGCCACCGGCAAATCGAGCTTTGAAGCCCTCACCAGCGCCTGATGGTAAACCGGCACCAAAGGTGCCCCCTGCCCACCATTTGTTACATCATGGCTCCTGAAATCATAAACAACTGGAATGGATAGTTTTTTCGCCAAAGCCTCCCCATCACCAGCCTGCAATGTATAGCCTTCCACTTCACCCGCCACACCATCTGCCTCATTCATTTCCGGCGCATGATTTAACGGAGCGTGAATTAAAGTTTGTCCATGAAAACCAACCACATCAACTTCGCCCGCCTGCAACCCGGCCTTAGTCATCAGCCGCTCAACAGCAACCGCATGTCGTTCCGTAATCAAAGGAGAAAGTTCAGCCCCAAGCGCGTCTCTTGCAGCCTTGCTGTTCGCAGCCAATGCCTTCTGCATCATTGAAAGAATGAGTGCCCGTTCATCGGTGCTGTATTCGACAAACTCATATGGTCCGGTCGCAAACACCCGCTCGCCATCAGTTTCAATCAGCGCCGCATCAACCCCGTCAGCAGAAGTCCCGCTCATTAAACCGATTGCCACCTTATGCCTGATCTCGTCATTACTTTCGTCATTGTTTTCGTCGATGCCCCCATCGTTGCCCCCATCGTCACCTTCGTCAACTATCGCCCCCACAATCTCAACCTTTCAAATGTTCACTCTGCAAAATATCAAACACCAGAGAGATGATAATATTATAAAGCCGCGCTCCAAAGCTCAAAAATTTGTCATAATTTAAATTGACAAACCCTTCAGAATTTAAGAAGCCATCAGGTAAGGGATATCGCCAAAACAAATCCAACAGGGATAAAATGCCAAAATTTCAATCAGACTTCCTCAACATTTTATCAAGCCGCGGCTTTATACACCAGTGCTCAGATGAATCAGGCCTCGACAAAAAACTGAAAGAAGGCCCCATCACCGCCTATATCGGCTTTGATTGCACGGCAACCAGCCTGCATGTAGGCAGCCTGCTTCCCATTATGATCCTGTACTGGCTACAGCAATCCGGCTCCAAACCGATCGTACTGATGGGCGGCGGCACCACGCGCATTGGCGACCCCTCCGGCAAAGATGCAGCCCGCCAACTACTCACAGAAGAAACCATAGAAAAAAACAAAGCCGGCATCAGAAAAGTGTTTGACCAGTTCCTCACTTTTGGAGATGGAAAATCAGACGCCATAATGACAGACAACGCCGAATGGCTGATGGACATCAACTATGTTGATTTTCTACGAAATGTTGGTCGTCATTTTTCAATCAACCGCATGCTGACATTTGATAGTGTCAAAATGCGCCTTGAGCGCGAACAACCGCTCTCTTTTCTTGAATTTAACTACATGATCCTCCAGGCCTATGATTTCACTGAGCTTTACAAACACCAGAATTGCGTCCTGCAAATGGGTGGCTCTGATCAGTGGGGCAATATCGTCAACGGGATAGACCTTGGCCGCCGGTTGCATAATGCCGAATTATACGGTTTAACTGCCCCGTTACTAACTACCTCTAGCGGCGCTAAAATGGGCAAAACCGCAGATGGCGCCGTCTGGCTCAACAAAGATATGCTCAGCCCCTATGATTACTGGCAATATTGGCGCAACACAGAAGACGCTGACGTTGGCCGTTTTTTAAAACTGTTTACCACACTCCCGCTTGATGAAATCGCCCGCCTTGAAAAACTGGAAGGTGCCGAAATCAACGAAGCGAAAAAAACGCTCGCCTTTGAAGCCACAAAAATGTTGCACGGTGAAGCGGCTGCAAACGAAGCCGCAGAAACTGCAAAAAGCACATTCGAACAAGGTGAGCTAAACGAGAACTTGCCGCAGGTTGCTGTCACATCAGGTGAAATCGGAGACGGTCTTTCAATCCTTGAAGCCTTAACCAAAGCAGGCCTTGCCAGTTCAAACGGTGAAGCGAGACGCCACATCAAAGGCAATGCCATCAAACTCAATGATGACCGTGTCAGTGATGATAAATTTAAAATCAGCCAGGCAGACTTTAATCAGGACGGCATCGCAAAATTGTCATTTGGTAAAAAAAGACACATCCTGCTAACTTTAAACGGCTAACAAGTCGGACCAAATTCAGCCCAAAAAACTAAAGGATCAGACCCATTCCTACCATATTATTTGACATCAATGAGACAGTGCTGGACCTCAATCAGATGCGCACTCATTTTGAAGATTACTTCAGAGGCGAAGTCGCGGTAAGCCATTGGTTTTCAAACCTGTTACACAGCTCAACAGTCGCCGCCATCACCGGGCTTGAAACAACTTTCGCAGAACTTGCAAAACTGTCACTTGAAAAAATGGTGGCGGCCCACAACACACCTGAAAAAGTTGAAAGGCGTCAATATCGCGGCCTTACAGACATCCTCACGCCAGAAGAATTTGTCACCAAAACGATGGAAACAATGGCCTCACTCAAACCACATGCTGACATCATCGAAGCACTGGAGCTGTTAAAATCAAGCCAGTTCAAAACCGTTGCCTTCAGTAATTCTTCTCATCAGCTGATCAACAAACAAATCACCAATGCCGGGCTGATTGACCATTTTGACCAGATCATCTCAGTCGAAGGCAGCAAAAGTTTCAAACCACATCCGAAGGTTTATCACTACGCTGCTGAAACGCTTGCTGAAAAAATTGAAGACCTCACCCTCGTTGCATGCCATGACTGGGACACCCACGGTGCCATGTCAGCGGGCATGAAGGCCGCCTATTTAAAACGCACCCCGGCACCATATAATCCATTGTTTAAATCACCAGCCATTCATGGCGACACAATGATAGACGTCGCCAGACAACTAATCGGCAATCCATCATAAGAGAATAGCATTTCGCTTAATTCGTTGCAGCCCCGCGCCTGACAACAGATGAGGCACTTGTCTCAGGCGGGCGTTTGCCATCGTCGGCAGTGTCTTTGCGGCGAATGACTTTGGAAGCGCTTGAATCAAGCTTTAATTCCTGTTTTTTGAGCTTATTAGGCCGCGCCTTAATGGAGGGCGTTCCCTGCTCAAACTCAAAAATCTGCCTGAACACGCCCGGCGCCACAAGCGACATAGGATTAACAAGCACTTCCGGCTGCTGGATATTGCCAAACACACCAAATGTGATGCCAAGCATCCCTTCTCCGCGCCGCCCAACCAGAATGTCACCCAATACGGGCACCGCACCAACAGCCGCATTCAAACCATAAAGCGGAATATAAGTCCCTGCCAGCCGCACCCGTTCATTTTCAAAATCAATCCGCCCGCGCATCGTCGCACCAAGCAGGTCACCGCGCACATGCGATTCATGCAGAACAAATTGCCCCTGACCAATCGAAAATGGCGCGACCAGCCTGTTAAACGGAATAATATCCTGCCCGTTGACCGATTTCGTCTTTTTGCCTTGCGAAATATTGGCAAGAACTTCTTTGACTACCGGGTCAGACGCGATTGAAAAGCGGTTAATCTCAAGCTGACCGGTTTTCGAAGCCAGCTGACGGCTCTTCACATTATACCGAACCTTAAGCTGGCCATTGCCACCAAGCATGTTCGGATAAAATCCGACAAATCGCAACGCCTCACCCGCATCGCTGCTTCTCACCCGAATGACAGGATCATCTTCTTTTTCGCTCACAAGGTTGGCGGTTAAACTACCACCATTCAGCAGAGTGCCACCCATCACAAATTTGGTCAGCACATCGCCTTTGCGCCTCATATCAATCTTAAACCGGCTGAGCTTGGATTGTTTCCACCCAAGCACAGTGTCAAACTTCGCCTTAAGAACAATCCCCTTAGAACGGCCCTGCTTGTCACCCTGTGCCCCGGCACCAACCTGCCCCGTCCGTAACATGGATTTCAGCAACCCGCGCCCATCATAGGCCTTACCGCCAGCTTTCACCTGCCAGATTTTATTCTTATCAAGCTCACCGCTAATCGAAATATTAGAAACAACCTTGTATGAGATATTCGGGAACTCAAAAGAGGAGACGTGATGCTCTTCATCAAGGCCAATCTCACCCCGTGCCGTCAGGTCCTGACCATCAATCCGGATATTGGTCAGAGTCACCAGGCCGTTTTTCGCTTTTGCAACATCAAGCTTCAGGGTGGCGGGTGTGCCGCTTGCCTTTTTCCAGCCAAGCGCTTTTGCGTCTATCGTCGCCTTCGTCAGATCTGCCAGCACGCGGCTGTCCAGCGCCTTACCATTTTGCTCAGCCAACACGATTTCAACAGGCACCGCCCCTTGTACAAACGAGTTCACATATAATCCAAGCTGATTTCTGTCCGCCTCATCATAAACACCAGAAATCGTCAGCTCAGATGGCTGCTTGATCGATCTGATAATCTGGCGCCCCCATGAAATTTCAGAAGAAACGCCATTTATTAAAAGGCTGCCCTTCGCCTCAACATAGTTCTTACCTAGTGTGAAATTCACATCACCATTTTTAATGTCAAATTTTTCAAAGCTGGCTTCAGCCCCTTTCATATGAGCCATGCCATCAACCACCACTTTTTCCGGCGGCACATCTTCTGAAAGCGGCATGCTGATTTTCAGTTGGCCATCTATTGACCCTTTAAGAGTTTTGGCGTTTTTACTAATCACACTCTGATATTCAAAAGGTTTTCTTTGCAGCAACCCATCCGCAAATGCGGTATCCGATTTAAACTTGAATTCAATTTCGCCATCAGGCCCTGTCGGTTCATAATCCGGAATATGAAGTTTTCCATCCACAATGGTCAGCTTGCCGCCATTTGGCAATTCAGATGAGCCGGACTTCATCCGTGCTGTCATCGCCATCCCGTTAATTTCCACCACACCATGTCCGGTTTTAATCAGCAACGGATCATCAAAAACCGTATATGCCAGGTTCGTCACATTGATTTTTAAATAGGGCAGAACAGTTTTGTTGACCTTCTCCCCTTTAAGTACAATCCGCTCGCCAAATCCCGGCGCTTCCAGCGCCAACTGGCCACTTGAAACCAGGCCTGTTTTCACATTTTCAAACACCCAGTCACGACTCTCGGTTTTAAAACCTTCCGGCCAGATCGCCTTAATCAGATTTACCGGCACATGCGTGACCTGGCCACGTAAAATCGCCGGATAACCATGCGAGTCATCATGCGCCATCGTCACCTGGCTCTTGCCGATCCGTGCCCTGAATTCATCAACAGAAACGGGCGCACGCGCGCCAAACAATCGGCCAGAAAAGCGAAATTCATCAATCTTGCTGCCATTAATCTCCGGGTCATCAGAATAGAGCTCGCCAGCAGTTGAGTAGAGCTGAAACCGCCAGTCAGATAGTTCAGATTTCACATTCTCACGCCACACATCACCTTTCAGAGAGATCGTACCATTCGGGTAAAAAAGGTCACCCCGCTTCATCACAACATGCTTAGCGCCAGCCTCCATATCAAACTCGAACGCGCCTCGCGAAATCAGAAACCGCGGCCCCTCATCCCCCCAGATGCTGATATGCCCGTCTGAGAGAGCAACTTTCAGATGCCCGCCTTCAAGCCCGTTATCAAGGTCAATCGTGGCATTGAGATCACCTGAAACCCCAACCTGCACAGGCCGAAGCGATTCAAGCACCGGCACCAGAGCGGATAATTCTGAGGGTATAATATTCTGCAACCGGCTTTTCACTTCAATCGAGCCAGACCCCTGTGTATGAACAAGCGAAACCCAGGCTTCAGCACCAGGCGAATCATAATGTTGGATCACACCGCTACCAACCAGCTTTCGCCGCCCTTCAGGATCATATTGCAGAGTGAACGACGGGATAAGCCACACATCTCCATCAGAAACCGTACCATCAGCAGCCGGAGCGGAATGCAACACCACCCGCGCCTTGCGCACCCCGATATGCGTAAAGTTAATAGATTGCTGCAATTGCTTATGCGCACTCTCTAACCCGTGCTTGACAATATCACCAAGCCGGGCAAGTTCAGCTGTTGAAGATGCCTCACCATCAATAATCGCTTCGATGGTTTTTTCCGCAATCGGCTCCTGGTTGACGGTTTGAGAACTCTGGCTCCGCCGCAATGTCCAGTCACCGGCTTCATTACGTATAAGGTGTATTTCAGGCGCGATGATATTAATGCTATCAGGCTCAAAACTGCCCCACATCATCGGCAACACTTTCAGACCAATGCCGATCTCAGGCGTAGCGGCAATGCGCTCACCACCCTCACCCCTGAGCTCCATATTGGTCAGGCGAACAAACAACCCGCCTTTGACCGTATCACGTTGCAAAACGGCATTTTCAATCTTCACCCTGGCATCACCAAAGCTTGCTGCAAGCGAGCGTTCAATATTATCTTTTAGAAAATTAACAGGAAGCGAATGTGCACCCATGAAAAAATAGAGCATACCAAGACTGATAAAACCAACAACGAGTGTGACAAGCCCAAACCCACAAAACCGGGCCGGGCCACTACCTCTGAACAACCGCCCGAAAACAGCATCCATTCCAACAATCGCAAAATGCCCAAGCCTGTCAGTCAGGTGATAGCATCCTGAACCAACCCGACCACAGGCACCAAAAAACTTACCAGTCCCCTTTTGAGCGGCACCAGAAGTAAGGTCCATCTGTTGCGGCACACCGGATTCATAATCCACCCGTTGAGGCAAATGAGGGGCTCTCCCAACCTCATCCCCCATCTCTCCGCTTTCAGGCGAAACATGTGGCTTCACCCAGCGTGGACGGTTGGTAAAATTGTGATCATTCATAGTTGACCGATGACCCTGAATATTGTTTCAAAGAAATTACCCCAACTCCCACGCGTTTGAGCTCCCGTCTAAAATACTGTCATTCTCAGCCATCACTCACAACTGACTAAATTGTCAGCTAACCTTATTGTCAGCCAACTTATTCAGATACAGACAGCAAAAAATCCCACTCCATCAACGAACCACTTTACTTAGGCTGACAAACAAACCGAAACAAGATAAAAGTCTGAACACCAATCATTCAAAATTGAATGATACATAAACCCGGCTCTCGTAAAGCCATATCCCGTTCTCCCAACAGCCCCTGTAAAATCAGACCTCTATTCTTGAGATCTTCAAAATTGCAACTGCCGGAAATGTTATAAGCTACTCACCGCCATTCAGATAACCGCTAAGAAGAGGAAAGCAGTAACCCCACCCCTTCAAGAGATAGCCCCATGATTAACGGGTCAAAACCTTGCCAACTGACGGGCAACACACAACAATTCAGCCTCTGGAGGGCACACAAATCATTTCTGTCACAAATATCAGTCAATCAAGACCAAACCATGGCCCAAAGACAGGCAAAAACTGCGAACAAACCATCAGAAATAGTCTTTCAGCTTGGAGTTAATTTTACCCTTCCTCCATAGTCACACCTGTTAAACTGATCAGGCAAATAGCAAAGGAATAAACAATGATAGAAATCGGCAAACAGGCACCGGCTTTTACCCTCCCTGTAAACGGCGGTGGTAAAGTTTCTTTAAAAGATTTCAAAGGCAAAAATGTCATCATCTATTTCTACCCCAAAGATCTGACATCTGGCTGCACCAGACAATCCATCGCTTTCTCAGAACATATTGATCAGTTTGCAAAAAGAGACACCGTCATCATCGGAATTTCCCCTGACAGCGTCGCCTCACATGATAAATTTGTCACAAAGCATCAGCTCAAAATCATCCTTGCAGCGGACGAAGAAAGAAAAGCCATAGAATCATATGACGTATGGAAAGAGAAGAAAATGTATGGAAGAACATATATGGGGGTAGAACGTTCAACATTTCTTGTGGATAGGGATGGCAACATTCAGGCCATATGGCGCAAGGTAAAAGTCAAAGGTCACATAGAAATGCTACTAGATACACTTGATGGAGAATCTGACTAAATCATATAAATTTCAAATAATTACCACCAGAAATGACGTCTGATCGTCAATTTATCCCTGACTGTATTAAGCCACAATAAACAAAAAATTTAGTGAAATGCACAGCATTTTCGGGCCAGTTGATAACCATGAAATGAAAACTGCAACCTTTAGAAAAGTTGACGCTTCATTAACAAACAGGCATAACTTAAAAGGAAGATATGACGATATCAAACGTAATGTGAACCGTATTAAAAGAACAACCGCCATATGACGAACAAAAATTTATGGCACCAGCACTACGATTGATCATGTTCAATATTGGAAATGCAAACAACGGATCAAGCGGCGTTAACCATAATGGTTAAGAATAGTTTGTAACCGGGCAAGATAATCAAAATTTTGTGGATTTTATTAAAATCCCATTGCATATTGATTAGAAACCAGCGCATGACCAGATCTTGCGTGATTAAGAATATACTGTAAGTCACACATCAATAATTTTAAGTGGCTGCGATATAAGTTGACTTTGAAATAAAACTTATACGTTTGACAGTAGTGAGGGTGAGAACATGAGCGTTTGGAGGTCATAAGCCAATGTTCACAAAAAGACCGGAGAATGATGGTATGAATGTGCCTGCACCAAAACCCATAATGGGACAACAACCAGCCCTGCCACCAGCAGGAGCCATGCCGCAA
>JAJFHX010000026.1 GCA_021775425.1 Hyphomicrobiales bacterium | reverse complement strand
TGCAACACGTTATAAGATTCAGTATCAATTGTTGTTATCAAAGCCGTTTTTACTTGCAATCATGGTGCTAATTGCAGCAACTTGTTCATTACGGACGTTTCGGTTAGGACGGATACAATCCATGATTATCTTGGGGATGTGCATTGGGTTGGGTTTCTTTATTTTTGCCGAAGTTTCCAGACAGTTTGGTCTCGCTGGCAAGGTCGCACCTGAAATAGCTGCTTGGGTGCCGCTTTTTGCTTGGAGTTTCGTTGTTCTAACTGTTTTATTGTTTCAGGAGGATGGCTGATTTACAGTCGTATTTCTGAGCTGAAACAAAATGGGGGAAAGGATTGTTGGCTTGAAAATTGCTGAATTATCAGTGTTTTATTGCTGAATTTCAGTGTTTTGTCGATATATCCGTTTCTTAACCAGGGGTTTGATGATTTTATTGAATGTAAATATCGTATGGGGCGGTATTGTTGCTTTCGCAACGCGTGTTCTGACGTCTAGTGGGCCGATGTCTTTGCATGTTGCTTCTAAAAATGCGGTTTCATTAAAAAATTCAGTGTTTGCGGTCGGAATTGCGGTAATTTCCTCTGTTTCACTGGTGAATCTGGCTTTATCTGGCACTGCTCAGGCGCAGGAAACCGAGGAAACAGCCGTTGAGAAGCTTGTTCCCGGGATTGATAAGAACAAACCAATGCTTATTCAGGCTGATGACCTGATCTATGACAACAAAAACAACCGTGTTGTCGCGCATGGTAATGTGGAAATCTATTATAATAATTATACTTTACTGGCCGATGATGTGATTTATGATCGCGGATCCAGCAAGCTGATTGCCAATGGCAATGTGCGGATTAAAGAACCTGATGGCGCGCTTGTAAAAGCTGAACGCATTGTTCTGACTGAAGATTTCAAAGAAGGTTTTGTTCGCTCACTGCAAGTGGTGACACAGGATGAAACTCGTATCGGTGCTTCTGAGGCCATTCGTAAAGCCGGAAATGTGACTGAGTTCCGAAATGGTGTGTTTACACCGTGTAAAGTCTGTAAAGAGGACCCGAGCAAAGCGCCGCTGTGGCGAATAAAAGCAAAACGGGTGATCCATAACAAAAACGAAAAGACAATTTCCTATCAGGATGCGACGTTTGATGTGTTTGGAACATCCATTGCCTATGTTCCCTATTTCCAGCACGCTGACCCGACTGTAAAACGCAAATCCGGTTTTCTTATTCCCCGCCCTACTTATTCCAGAGACCTTGGTTTTGGGTTAGAGACACCCTATTTCTGGAATCTTGCTCCAAATTATGATTTCACCTTTAGCCCCAATTTCCTCACAAAGCGCGGCGCGTTGTTAAAGGGGCATTGGCGTCACCGGCTGGCAAATGGCAGCTATTCGATTAAGATGGCCGGTATTTATGAAACAGATAGTGAGCCGGATTCTACCAGTGACAGCAAGTTTCGCGGGTCTATTGTTTCGGACGGTGATTTTGAACTTGGCAGTTACTGGAACTTTGGCTGGGATGTCACTTATGAAAGTGATGATACATTCCGCAGGTTTTATAAGCTGGATAATATTAAACGCGAAGACCGCGTTTCCAAAATTTATCTGGTTGGTCAGAAAGACCGGAATTATTTTTCATTAAATAATTATCAGTTTGGTGGATTGCTTGCTAATGACACCACCGATTCTGAATCGATTGTTCATCCTGTGATCGATTATAACTATATCTATTCTGATCCGGTTCTTGGTGGTGAGTTGAGCTTTAATACCAATTTTCTTAGCCTGACACGGTCTGATGACGGTGTTGATGCAACAAGGCTTAGTACGGATGTGCAATGGCGGCGTAAATTTGTTGATGGTCTAGGCCAGGTATTTACTCCTTTTGCCAAATTGCGCGGTGATGTTTACAGCACCAATAATTATGTTGCACCAATTGCCGGTGTGAATACAGATGATGATTTCAATACTCGCGGCACCGCTTCTGGTGGATTTGAATACAGGTTCCCGTTTGTGGCTCATACGCAGGGTGCTTCTCATGTGCTTGAACCGATTGCTCAGGTTATCACACGGACTAATCTTGACCGTACTGATCAGTTAGCGACCGCGAATGAAGATTCCCGCAGTCTTGTGTTTGATGACACACTCTTATTTGATCTCGACAAGTTCTCTGGTTATGACCGGATTGAAACCGGCACACGGGCGAATGTGGGTGTTCAATATACGTTGCAGCATTATACCGGCGGTTACATGAGGGCGGTATTTGGTCAGAGCTATCATCTTGATGGCGATAATGCTTTTGCGCTGGATACCAACAGTGAAATTAACCAGTCAGGCCTGCAAAATGATGAATCAGATTTTGTTGCTGGTCTCTATCTAGAGCCGAACAAAAACCTGACATTTGTTGCTCAGAGCCGGTTTGATGATAAGACCTTTGAGGTTAACCGGCAGGATCTTTACACGCAATTTGATATCGGCCCGCTATACGGTAAAGTGAATTATGCTTACCTGCGTGGTGGTGATACCAATGGTATTATCGATAATGAGCAAGAGTTGCTTGCAACAGCACGTTTGAGACTAACGGATACGTGGTCTGTGTTTGGCGGCGTGCGTTATGATCTTGAGGATGATTTCACCATATCTGATTTTGTCGGCATTCAATATTCTGATGAATGTTTCTCATTATCAGTTTCATATAATGAATCATTCATCGATGACCGTGATGTTGATCCAGATAAATCTGTGAAAGTGTTCTTCACCCTGAAACATCTGGGCGATTTTGGTGCAGATAATGGTGTTGGTGGGCTTTCTACTCAGTCTGGTAATTCCAGCTACTAGGTATTGATTTTAAACTGCCGTGTTGTGGGATAAACCTGTGCGGTAGGTATCGTGATCTGCCAGTGCCATTCTGAAGACATTTTTTTCATTGATGTTAAGTAGATATTTTGAATTATTATTCAGCGGCTTATTATTGATTTAATATGCCTGGTAAAATTGCTGTTTAACAAAGGTAGATTAAATTTAGCTATGAAAAAATCCGTTGTTACCATATTAGGGCTTATTATTGGACTGATTATCAGCCCTCATTTTGCTCAATCAGCCAATTCACATAAAATTCGTGTGCTGGTTGAAGACAGCCCTATTACTGATTATCAGGTCAGACAACGGATTAACCTTCACCTTATGTCATCACGTGAACTGGCGACACGGCTCAGGGCCAAGCTAAAATCAAAATCGACCCAGACCAGATGGCGTGCATATATTCAACAGGCACGGCCAACCTCTAAGGAACAAGTTCAGAAATTACAAAAGAAGTTTGTGTCGAGGTTGCAAAATGAGGCCCGCAGCGGGCTTGCTGCAGGTTTGAAAAAGAAAGTTCTGGACGAGCTGATTGATGAGAGATTGCAGATTAATGTGGCCAAGAAAGAAAACATTGTAATCAGTAACTCCATGCTGAACACACAGATCAGCAAAATTGCAAAACGTAACAGCAAGAATATGTCTGATGCTGAAGCTACAAAATTATTTTATAAAACTCTCGCTAGCCGGGGTGTTGGTCGCTCAACTTTCAGGGAAAAAATCAGAGCCTCTCTTGCCTGGCAGCAGGTGGTGAGACGGAAATTTGGCCGTGATATTCAGTTTGGTGAAAAGGATATTGAACAGGAACTCGGTTTAGACAGTACAACTGAACGTGATAGAAAAACTCAGTTGAAACTGGTTCGGATTGATATATCAGTGCCGAGCCAGAAGGACCAGTCAGCTGTCGTTCAGCAATATGTGGATGCTGATGCCATTCGGAAACGGTTTAGTGGTTGTTCGAATATGAAATCTTTGGTTGCTCCGTATAAGAATGCAGCATATGTGAGCATTGGATCTAAAACTCTGGATGAATTGCCCTCTCCTATCAATATTATTCTTGGTGATATGAAGGTTGGACAGATTACACCTCCTCAGCCGACACCAAAGGGGCTTGAAATGTATGCGGTTTGTGATCGACAGATTGTCACTATGGACCAGAGCAAACGCACAAAGGTGCTGGGTAAATTGCGTCAGGATGCTTATCAGCTCAGAGCAAAGCGTTATTTAAGTGATTTGCGCCAGGATGCGCATATTGAATATCGTGATTAGGTGTTTACGTTTCACTGTGTTTTCTAATACTTGATAATTGATCAGTACCGTAATGTTGTCTTGTCCAATTTATTGATTGAGTTTTCTCTAATAACCAAAATATAAGAAGCCAGATTTATGGGCCGAGATCATTCCCTTCCTTTAGTTGTTTCATCTGGTGACCCTGCTGGCATTGGGCCGGATATTATTCTATCCGCTTATTCTCTTCGAGACAGATCTGATCTCCCGCCATTTTATGTGGTCGGTGATGTTTCCTTATTGCGCCAACGGGCTGATATGCTCGGGCTTGATGTTGAGATTGGGCATGTAAATGCGGATGATGATTTTGGTTCTCAATTTGCCCGGTATTTGCCTGTTTTAGAAGTTTCAGGTTTGAATGAAGTTGTGACAGGTCAGATCAGTTCTTCCAATGGGGCATTTGTGATAGAAACAATCAGGCGTTCGGTTGAAGAAATTGCAACGGGGCGGGCATCAGGCGTTGTGACAGCGCCAATTCATAAAGCGGCATTGTATGGCGCCGGGTTTCAATTTCCGGGGCATACGGAATACCTAGCCTCTTTATGCCCTGAGCTATTTCAAAAGACTGTTACGCCGGTGATGATGCTGGCTTCTGAAGAATTGCGCGTGGTGCCTGTTACCATTCACATTCCGTTTGAAACGGTGCCGGAAGTTTTGACAAAAGATCTGATTGTTGAAACTGTGAGGATCGTTGCGCGTGACCTTCGTTATAAATTTGGAATTGATGCTCCGCGGATTATTCTTACCGGATTAAACCCCCATGCGGGAGAAGATGGGACATTAGGGCGGGAAGAAATTGAAGTGATTGAGCCAGCGATAAAAGAACTTCTGGATGCGGGGATTGACGTTTCAGGACCGTTTTCAGCGGATACCTGTTTTCATCCCCGCGCAAGGCAGGGGTATGATGCAGCGGTGGCGATGTATCATGATCAGGCTTTGATACCGATTAAGACGATCAGTTTTGATGAGGGGGTCAATGTTACGCTTGGATTGCCTTTTATTCGCACGTCCCCAGACCATGGGACAGCGGTTGATATTGCGGGAACGGGCAAAGCCAGGGCTGATAGTTTTATTGCGGCTTTAACTATGGCCGCCCGGATGGCTCTTCATTTTCAGTCTAATTCTGATAAGTAGCATTTTAAATAATCTTCAGCATAGAGTGACAAGACCAGTTGATTGCTAACAGATCCTTATTTTTAAGAAAGGGGGATAATCATGATGCCAGATGATGGATTGCCTCCGCTTAAGGATGTGCTTGAAACATATGGACTTCGCGCAAAAAAATCACTTGGGCAAAATTTTCTGCTGGATCTGAATATCACGCGAAAAATTGCGCGGCTGGCTGAAGCAAGACCGGGTGTACCGTTTGTTGAAATCGGGCCGGGGCCTGGTGGGCTGACCAGGGGATTGCTGATGGAAGGGGTTGACCAGTTGCTGGTGGTTGAACGGGATGAGCGCGCGCAGCCTATTCTTAGTGAAATCTCAGCGGCGTATCCCGGTAGCGTTGAGATAAAGATGGCAGACGCGCTTCAGCTGGACTGGACAGAGATCCAGCGTGGTCGCAAAAATTTGCAACAACCTTTGCCTTTTGAGCTGGTTTCTAATCTTCCTTATAATATCGGCACGGTTATTCTCACTAATTTGTTGGGGATGGACTGGCCGCCGCCATTTGCTGCCCTCACACTCATGTTTCAGCAGGAAGTTGCTGAGCGGATTGTGGCTGTGCCGGGGACAAAAAGTTATGGTCGGTTGAGTGTGCTGGCAAACTGGCGCGCTCATACTGAAATTGTTTATCGTTTGCCGCGTGATGCATTTATTCCTCCGCCTAAAATTTCGTCTGCCATTGTGCGGCTGGTGCCTAAAACTACTCTTGAGTATAACCCGCCCGTATCTATTTTCAGTGAGGTGACTGCGGCTGCGTTTGGGCAGAGGCGTAAGATGCTGCGGGCGAGTTTAAAAGCGCTAGATGTTGATGTGATCGCTCTGCTCAAGGCGGTCGAGATTGACGCCACAAGGCGGGCGGAGACCTTGAGCTGGCAGGATTTTTGCCGCATTGCGTTAGAGGTAGAAAAGATGCGCTGATTTACCGGGCAACAAGTGCTGCTGAAATCAGACTACATTTTCTGAATCATATTTCTGACAAATGATGAAAGACCGATGCGGCGTTCGCGTTTTAACCTTTCAGCGTGCAGAATGGATTTCAGCTCACTGAGGCTTTCTTCGAGATTATCGTTGATGATGACATAATCATATTCGGCCCAGTGGCTGATCTGATTGGCGGCTTGTTTCATGCGTGCTTTAACAACCTTTTCATCATCCTGACCGCGGCCCTTTAATCGATCTTCTAAAACAGGGACTGAGGGGGGCAGAATGAAAACACGGACAAGATCCTGCCCAACTTTTTCATGCAGTTGCTGAGTGCCTTGCCAATCTATATCAAAAAGGACATCTCTGCCCTCTTTTAACTGGTTTTCAACTTCGGTTTTTGGCGTGCCGTAATGATTGCCAAAGACTTCAGCCCATTCTAAAAGTTCATTTTTTTCAATGGATTGTTTGAATTCTTCGGTGGTAACAAAGATGTAATCCTTGCCGTTTTGTTCGCCTTTTCGGGCCTTTCTGGTTGTCATTGAAACTGACATTGAGATGTTTTGCTCTTCATCTATCAATTTTTTAGCCAGAGATGTTTTGCCGGCACCAGACGGTGAAGACAGCACAAACATCAGGCCACGCCGTTCAATATCTTTTGAGGTGATGTAGTTTTTATTCAATGTTTTGCACCTGTTCTCGCAATTGATCTATGACGGTTTTTAGTTCAAGGCCGATATATGTCAATTCTTTTGCATTGGCTTTTGAGCAGATGGTGTTGGCCTCGCGGTTAAATTCCTGGCACAGAAAATCGAGACGACGACCGACGGGCTCATTTTTTACGATTAATTCTTCGGCCTGTGCGACATGGGCGATAAGCCTGTCCAACTCTTCTTTTATGTCCGCTTTTGAGGCAATCATTATTGCTTCCTGATGCAGTCTTGTTTCATCAAGTTCAATTGTCTGGTCTTTTAACAAATCAATATTCTGACGGATTTTTTGTTTGATGGCTTCTGGCTGACGCTCTTCGAGTGTTTCCGCCTTCTGGGTCAGTTGTTTAATAAGGCTGAGTTTTTCACTAATGGCAGTGCTGAGATTGGCACCTTCTTCTGCTCTGGCTTTGATCAGTTCGGAAAGTGCCTGGTTGAAATCCTGCAGAATAGATTTGTAGAGTTCTTCGGTTTTATCTTCGGCTTCTTCACGGTCAACATCCTTTAGAATGTTTCGGGTGTTGAGGAGCGTGCCGAGGTCTGGCATAGGAAGGCCGGAGATATCAGAAGCGGTTTTGGCGGCCGCCAGCAGGTCTTTAAAGGCTTCCTGATTGAGCTCGGTTCTGGTGGTGGTTTGTTCTTTCTTCAAGTTCAGATTGATGGTGACATTGCCGCGGGCAAGGCTGGTGGTAAGGCGTTTTCGAAACTCAGTGTCGAGTTGCTCCATTGCCGTTGGTAACCTTAATCTTAAATCCAGATTTTTTCCATTTACGGAGCGGAGTTCTAATGTCCATTGTGCTTCGCTGTTTGCCCCCTGGCATCTGGAGAAGCCGGTCATGCTTTTGAGAGTCATGGATGGTTTTTTCCTTGTTTTGAGCAAGATTAACCATCAAGAAGCGCATTAACAAGCGTAATTCACCTTCATTACAGTGAAATTAGTCTATAGCTGGAGGAGATTGATTTAGACTTTTGCGCGTTATTTTTTCTCAGGTAACGGAATGCTGACCGTTTCGAGAAGGCTGGCAGTTTCAGTTGCATCATCACCAGTCTGGTCCTGTTTTGCAGCCTGATCTGCCGGGACATTTAATGCGACTGCTTTTTCTTCTGACGTTTCCAGATTGTTGAAGATGCTGTTTGTATCAGCTTCGGATTTTTTATCTTTTGTATCGACTGCTTTTTCCTGATTTTCAGGTTCAGGATCGGGATTGTTGAGTTTTTCAATGGCAGCTTTTTCAGCAGCGAGGCGGCGTTCTTTTTCTATTTTGCGCCAATTGAGAACGTTATTCTGATGTTCTTTCAATGTTTTAGCAAAAATATGGCCACCGGTGCCGTCAGCTACGAAGTAGATATCTTCTGTTGCTTTCGGGTTTAACACGGCTTCAATTGCGGCGCGACCCGGATTAGCAATCGGTGTTGGTGGCAGGCCATCAATCGTATAGGTGTTGTATGGTGTTGGCTTGTTGATTTCTGAGCGGAAGATGCCGCGGCCTAGTTTGCCGACACCACCGACCAGGCCATAAATAATAGTCGGGTCTGACTGGAGACGGATGCCTTTGTTTAACCTGTTCATGAAGACGCCGGCGATATGCGGGCGCTCTCCGGCTATGCCGGTTTCTTTTTCAACAATGGAAGCGAGGGTTAAGGCTTCTTCTTTGGTTTTAATAGGTAAGTCTTGCTGGCGCTGATCCCAGATCGCATTCAGGAAACTTTCCTGAGCCTTTTGCATGCGTTTTATCAGCTCGTTTCTGTCCATACCTCTGGTGAATTTATATGTATCCGGCAGCATGCTTCCTTCTGCCGGAATTTCGATAATTTCGCCTGTCAGGACTTCATGGGCATTCATTCGGTCAACCAGTTGCTGGCTTGTCATGCCTTCGGGGAAAGGCAGGGAATGCAGGATTGATTTGCCTTCAAGCAGGCGGTCAAGCACATCGCGCATCGAGGCATTTTTGGGGATTTCATACTCACCGGCTTTTAATTTATTCTGCACGCCGAAATACATTACTGCGGCTTTAAACAGGCGCTTATCTATGATGATGTTTTTTCGCTCTAACCGATTGGCAATGGCGGAAAGGCCCTCCCCTTTGGGAATGGCGATGATATCGGCGTGCGCCAGCGGGCCTTCTTTGTCATATAGATATTTGGCGAGACCAAAACAGAGGGCAATGCCGATAAACAACAGCATGATGGTTGTTAAGGTGCCACTCATGAACACGAGGGTCTGGTGATATTCTCTTTTTTTGCGGTAAATAATCGGTGGTTCAGAGGCGCGCATAGGTTCCAGAGTTTCTGCCGGGCTGCGGGGCATGGTGCCATAACCACGCCGCCCTGGTTTTCTTGCTGAGCCGCGTCCGGAACTGCCAGTGGAATTATCCCAGTCAAATCCTTTATTTACAGACATGGCACACTCTTAACTCTTTACAATAATTGTCATAATTCGTTGTAAAACAATAGTCTAAACAGGTTGTGCAGACAGTTTTGTCAAGACTTCCACAGCCTGGCTTTTTTGATGCTCATCAGATTGACAGGCCGGGGATATTTAATCATCTAATGATGACTAAAATTGCGACTATTTTTCGACAATCAGAGCTTTATAGCAAAGTTGTTTTAATATTTTATTTCGTCTGTCTGTTTATCAGGAAACTCCCTGGAATATCAGAGATGCGTTGGTGCCACCAAAGCCAAAAGAGTTACTAAGGGCTGTGTTTATGTTCTTTTCGACGGCCTGATGTGGGCAGAGATTAATTTCCGTCTCAACGGATGGGTTATCCAGATTGAGCGTTGGCGGGGCGATGTTGTTCTGAATTGAGAGAACCGAGAAGATGCTTTCAACTGCGCCAGCTGCACCAAGCAAATGTCCAATGGCTGATTTGGTTGAAGACATTGTCAGATTACCTGTTGATCCTTTGAACAAACGCTCAACTGCACCCAGTTCGATTTCATCACCCATTGGGGTTGAGGTGCCGTGTGCGTTGACATAATCAATCTCACTGGCATTCAGGCCGGAGCGTTTTAAAGCTGCTTCCATACATCTGTATGCGCCGGAGCCGTCTAATGATGGTGCTGTAATATGGTATGCGTCACCAGAAAGACCATAGCCTGTGATTTCTGCGTAGATGTGTGCGCCGCGGGCTTTTGCTTTTTCGTATTCTTCCAGTACGACGATCCCAGCGCCCTCACCCATAACAAATCCATCGCGTCCTTCATCATAAGGGCGGGAAGCTTGTTCGGGATTGTCATTAAAATGTGTTGATAGTGCTTTACAAGAAGAGAAACCAGCAATTGCCAAACGGCAAAGCGGGCTTTCAGTACCGCCAGCGACCATCATGTCTGCGTCATCAAGGGCGATGAGGCGGGCGGCGTCACCAATGGCGTGTGAACCTGTTGAACAGGCGGTCACGACTGAACTGTTTGGTCCTCTTAGCTGATGGCGAATAGAGACATGGCCAGAGGCAAGATTGATTAGCCGGCCTGGAATGAAAAACGGACTAAGACGGCGCGGGCCTTTTTCAGCGAATAACAGTGAGGCTGATTCAATGCCCTGCAGGCCGCCAATGCCGGAACCGATCAATGTGCCGGCTCTGAAGCTGTCCTCATCGGACTTTGCTTCCCAGCCTGCGTCTTTGATGGCTTCTTCTGCAGCCGCAATAGCGAAAATGATAAAATCGTCTACTTTGCGCTGCTCTTTAAGAGGGAGGTAATTGTCGGGATTAAAGGTGCCATTTTCACCATCACCACGGGGGATGGCGCAATATATCTGACAGGCAAGATCAGAAGCATCGAACTGGTCGATTTTTATGGCACTGTTATCGCCATTGATCAGACGGTTCCAGCAATGATCAACACCGACGCCCAAGGGCGATACCATTCCAAGCCCTGTGACTACGACACGTCGCATCATTGCCTCCTCTTTCATGGTGATAAGTGACCGTCTCTTTACAAAAGGCAATCATTAAGAGCCTTTTGATGCAGCGGTCTTTCAGGAAATTATGAAAAATCCGGCAAAGCCAGGTGTCTATAGAAGACGCCAGAACTTTGCCGGATGATAAAAAGCTAAGCAGAAGCTTGTTCTAGAAACTTAACTGCGTCACCAACTGTTTGGATGGTTTCTGCTGCGTCATCTGGAATTTCACAACCAAATTCTTCTTCAAACGCCATAACAAGCTCAACTGTATCCAAGCTATCAGCGCCAAGATCATCGATAAAGCTCGCATTTTCGACAACTTTGTCGTCTTCAACACCCAGGTGTTCAATGACGATTTTTTTGACGCGTCCTGCAATGTCACTCATTTTTTTCTGCCTCGCGATTATATATAAGGTCTTTGTGTTTAAAAGCCAAACGCTACATTAGCAGCCTTTGGCTTCGCTCATTGTTCAGTCAATTTATTTTCATCTATAACACTATATAGAGTGAAGATAGATATCCACTGAGATATTTCTGGTCCTATAAAGAATTGGTTACTTTATAGACACTCTAAAATCAATTGAAATAACTATTTTCATGACGAATTAAAATGAGGTGATAGATTTAACTGACCTATGCCCTATTTTGCTTGTCAAATTGTATAAAAACACGTCATCTCAGAGTTGTTTTATAGTTTGAGGTACTTCCGGTAGCACCATTCTCAGTTTTCTGCAAGTGGCACTATGCCACTAAACCATCAGCATGCCACCATTTATGTGCAATGTTTGCCCTGTTATGTATTTTGCTTCATCAGATGAGAGATATAATACGGCGCTTGCTATGTCAGATGGTTCACCAAATGTGCCGGAGGGAATTGCGCCTGCAATGGCCTCAACCTGCTTTTCGTTCAGTTCATCTGTCATAGGTGTTGAAATGAAGCCGGGGGCAATACAATTGACAGTGATGCCGCGCGGGGCGATTTCTCTGGCGAGAGATTTTGACATGCCGACAAGGCCTGCTTTACTGGCTGAATAATTCGGCTGGCCCGGATTGCCGATAAACCCACTGATAGATGTGATGTTCACAATGCGGCCAGAACGGTTACGCATCATGCCTCTTATTGCGCCGCGCATCAGAGTGAATGCGGCTGTCAGGTTAACGGCTATGACATCATCCCATTCTTCATCTTTCATGCGCATGAAGAGGTTGTCTTTTGTTATGCCGGCATTGTTGACCAAAATGTCGATTTTGCCACCCAGCGCTTCTTCAGCCTGTCCAGTTAACGCTGCGACGGCTTCTCTGTCTGATAAATTACAGGGTGTGATGTGGACGCGGTCTGAGGCGAGGTTGCTTTTTACTTCTTCGAGCTTTTCCTTGCGTGTGCCGGATATGGCAACCGTAGCCCCCTGATCATGCAATGTTTTTGCAATGGCCTCACCAATGCCGCCGGAAGCGCCGGTGATAAGGGCTGTTTTACCTGTTAAATCAAACATAAAATCTACTACCTTGTTTATTAATTTATTTGCTGAGGCCGAATTTCTCTGCGGCTTCATTGATGTCTTCTGTTGTGCCGATTGATAGTGCATCCAGCTGGCGCTCTATACGGCGGGCGAGGCCTGTTAATACGCGGCCTGTGCCGACTTCATAAAGGGTTGTAACACCATTTTGGGCCATATAAAGCACGCTTTCGCGCCATCTGACCCGGCCTGTGACCTGATTGACCAGGCTTTTTCTGATGGCCTCTGGATCACTAATTGCACTTGCCAGTGTATTTGCCACAAGTGGGACAACCGGGGCTTTCATATCTGTGTTAGAAAGCGCATCTTTCATGGCGTCTGCGGCTGGTTGCATCAGTGCGCAATGGAACGGGGCGCTGACATCCAGCAGCACGGCGCGGCGGGCGCCAAATTCACTGGCCATTTCAACGGCGCGCTCAACGGCTGTGCGGCTGCCACTTATGACAACCTGACCGGGTGCGTTATCATTGGCAGCGTTGCAAATCTCTTCTGTTGGGTTATCTGCTGCATTAATAGCAGCCTCCACAAGTTTTTCAGCTTCTGGCAAATCAAGACCGAGAAGTGCGGCCATGGCGCCCTGATTGACCGGAACGGCGGCCTGCATTGATTTGCCGCGAATGGCAAGAAGCTGGGCGGTGTCATTCAGGGTAAATGTACCGGCTGCGGCGAGAGCGGAATATTCGCCCAATGAGTGGCCGGCGACATATTTCACATGTTTTGCCAGATCAAATCCGAATTCATGCTCCAGACAGCGCATCACAGCGATGGAAACGGCCATTAAAGCCGGTTGGGCGTTCTCTGTCAGGGTCAGGTCTTCCTGGGGGCCATCCCACATTATTTTAGATAGGGACTTGCCCAGCGCCTCATCGACTTCGCTGAAGACATCTTTTGCAACTGTATATTGTTCACTTAGTTCTTTGCCCATTCCAACTTGCTGGCTGCCCTGGCCTGGAAATGTGAATGCGATTGACATTGGAGTCCCTTTAAACTTGAGGGTTAAATTTAAAAATTGATCCTATTAATCGTCTCTAAGGTTAAATTGCAACCCTTTAGTTCGATCTATTCTTGCTCTTTTTTGCATATTTTCTTTGCATTTTGTTATTTTCTCTCATATACATCCTTTTTTGAATCTGTTCGGTTGAAGGCTGAACGTGAGGTTGGCTGTTGTTTAAAGGCTTTCTGCCAAAACAATCGCTAATTGATGTTTCTTTACTGAAACATGTCTTGCAGTGTCTTCACTCCATACGAGACTGACTTTCTTTTGGCACTTCAGATGCCCACTACGCATCCGTGCTGAATATATCTGCGCTTCAGGTTGCCCACAAGCAACCGCGCTACAGATGCCTCCTACGCATCCGTAGACTTTTAGTGCCCCTTCGGTTCCCTGATAGGTGATCGGAGTGATGCCCGGGAGGGTATCAGGGACTTGAAAGAAGTGTAGGTAAGGGCCTTTCATGAGGCTCGTCGGCGGCTTTGCATTGGACAGGTTCATTTGGTTTAACAAATAGAAAGGCTCTTTCATGCCACTTTATGAGCATGTCCTCCTTGGTCGTCAGGAGCTTTCAACAGCGCAGGTAGATGCGTTGATTGAAGAAATGAAGACGATCCTTGAAAAAGGTAATGGCAAAATTACCAAAAATGAATATTGGGGCATCAAACCCATTTCATACAAGATCAAGAAAAACCGTAAAGCACATTATACTCTGTTGAACATTGACGCAGACCCTCAAGCAGTTGCTGAGATGGAACGTCAGATGAGCATCTCAACCGATGTGCTGCGTTTTATGACCATTCGTGTTGATGAACATGAAGAAGGTCCTTCAGCGATGATGCGCAAAAGTGATCGTGATGAGCGCCGGCCAAGAAAAGATTTTGGCGGACGTGATGGTGGCCGCGATAATCGCGACGGCGGACATAGGTCATAAACGGAGATTAGTATGCAGAATATAGCACAATTACCAGTCAGGCGTCCGTTTCATCGTCGCCGTAAAACATGCCCTTTTTCTGGTGATGGGGCACCGAAAATTGATTATAAAGATGTAAAACTGCTTCAGCGTTTTATTTCTGAACGGGGCAAGATTGTTCCAAGCCGGATTACTGCTGTTTCAGCTAAGAAACAACGTGAGCTGGCGAAAGCCATTAAAAGAGCACGCTATCTTGGCTTGCTGCCTTATGTTATTGGCTAATGGCTTTTGACTAATGTTATTTCCGGCACCCGGGTTTAGCCCGGGTGCCGGAAATAAACTGGTTGGGCTGAATTTTAGGAATATTTCATTTCTATCATTGCTCTAACCGCGAAAGCGGGACAGCTTTACTCGTTTGTTAGTGATTTGATTTTCTGATCAATTACATCCGGCAAATGTTTTGTTCTCCCCTTTCATAACTTAAATATTAGAACTGCCGGGCGGGTTTTTGTCTGGCTGATGGAGAAATTTGTTATGGAAGTTATTCTACTCGAACGTATTCGTAAACTTGGCCAGATGGGCGAAGTGGTTACCGTTAAAGACGGATTTGCACGTAATTTTCTATTGCCGCAAGGCAAAGCACTTCGTGCGAACGAAAAAAACAAAGCCCATTTTGATGAACAGCGCGCGGAACTTGAAGCGCGGAACCTTGAACTCAAAGGTGAAGCAGAAAAAGTCGGCGAGAAAATTTCAGGTGAAACCTTTATCGCTATTCGTCAGGCGGGTGATACCGGCCAGCTTTATGGTTCTGTGAGTTCGCGTGATATTGCGGATACGATTTGTGAAAATGGTGTGCAGATTGATCGTAATCAGATTTTGCTGAACCGTCCGATTAAAGTCCTTGGTGTGCATGAAGTTCTTGTCAGCCTGCACCCGGAAGTTGAAGTGAATGTGAACATCAACGTTGCACGGACAGAAGAAGAAGCTGAACGTCAGGCCCGCGGTGAAGACATTACTGTTGATGCAGACGAAGTTGAAGAAGAAACCATCGCTGTTGAAGAAGTGTTTGAAGAAGGGGCGTTGCCACTTGAAGATGATGCTGATGCGGCAGAAACCGCTGAAACTGTTGACAGTTCTGAAGCTGAAACAGCATCTGATGACACAGCTGAAGAAGAAAAACCGGCTGAATAATTTAAGAGTTCAGCATTTCTTGTGTCTGTTAACTTGTGACACGGAAAGATGATCTGTTACATCTGAAGAGAGTGAACCCTTTAACTCGGGTTTGCTCTCTTTTTTGTTTATGGCTCAATATTCTGAGACATTGGCTGAGCCTGATTTGAGGGGGAATTTCTATTATGGACCAGCATTATGGATAAGCACTATAGCATCGAAGATTTAAAAGACATTATGGCCCAACTCAGAAATCCTGATGGGGGCTGCCCGTGGGATTTGAAACAGAATTTTAAAACCATTGCTCCTTACACGATCGAAGAAGCTTATGAAGTTGTTGATGCTATCGACAAATATGAGAATGGCGGCGAGATCGATGAAATTAAGGATGAACTTGGTGATCTGTTATTTCAGGTAATTTTTCATGCACAGCTGGCATCAGAAAAACAGGCATTCGGCTTTGATGATGTGGTTCAGGTTATTTCTGAAAAACTGGTGCGTCGTCATCCACATGTGTTTGGTGATGAGGCGCTCTATTCAGATGATGAGATCAGGGAGATGTGGGAGCGAGTTAAGGCAGATGAACGGGCTTTAAAAACAGCTAGCTCTGATGATGGCACCGAAGATGACCGTCCTTCCCTGCTTTCTGATGTACCTGTTGGTTTGCCGGGTCTTTCAAGAGCCGTGAAGTTGCAGAAAAAGGCTGCCAGGGTAGGTTTTGACTGGCCTTCACTCATGCCAGTGGTTGAAAAATTAGAAGAAGAGCTTCTTGAAGTAAAAGAGGCTTTGTTTGATTTTGAAAAACTGCAAAATGAGGAGAGTAACAACCATTCGAAACACACAAGCCTTGATGCGGGCCGGGCAAAGGTTGAAGAAGAGCTTGGGGATCTGATGTTTGTTATGGCGAATGTGGCACGGCATCTTCGTGTCGACCCGGAAAAGGCTGTGCGGCTGGCAAATCTTAAATTCTGTCGGCGGTTTGCGTATATTGAGCAGGAGCTTTATGCCGCTGGCCGGTCACCTGATGATGCAACGCTTGAGGAAATGGATGCGTTGTGGGATGAGGCAAAGTTAAACGAAAAGTAGCCGTATAAAAATAGCTGCCTTCAAGAATGCGTGCTGAGCATTTTTTCCAGCCGGCCAGCAAGGCGTTTGGGTAAGGTGACGGCGTAATGTGTATCACCTGTGGTGGATGTTTTACCCTGTTTGACCTGACCGTTCTGATAGAGCCAGTTGACGATGATGCCTTGTGTTGGTTTAAGGTTCAGGTCAAGGCTGATTTCCTGTTCTTCAAGATAGCCATCTATGGCGCTTAACAGCTTTTCGACCCCCTCACCGGTTTTGGCAGAAATGAGAAATGGTTTGTTGCCCTTTTCATCCATACGATTCATCAGATGTTTGTTTTCATTTTTTAATTCATCAGAGCGGATCTGATCAATTTTGTTCCAGACTTCAAGTATCGGGGCGTTATCATCCCCTTGTTCAATGCCCAGTTGATTTAAGATTTCAATCACATCAGATTTCTGCTGGTCTCTTGTCGGGTTTGAGGCGTCTTGCACATGGAGAATGAGGTTGGCTTCCAGCACTTCTTCCAGCGTGGCTCTGAAGGCGGCGACAAGCTGTGTTGGCAGGTTTGAGACAAACCCCACCGTATCAGACAAAATGACTTTCGTGCCTGAAGGGAGTTCTAATGCCCGCATGGTTGGGTCAAGGGTGGCGAAGAGTTGATCTTTTGCCATGACTTTGGCCCCGGTTAAATGATTAAACAGGGTTGATTTACCGGCATTGGTATACCCAACCAGGGCGATAATCGGATAGGGGATCTGTTTTCGTTTTTTACGGTGTAGTTCTCTGGTTTTTTTGACCTTTTCCAGTTCTTTGGTGAGGCTCAGAATTCTGGTCTGGAGCTGGCGTTTATCGGCTTCGAGTTGTGTTTCACCGGGGCCGCCCATGAAGCCCTGCCCGCCTCTTTGTCGCTCAAGGTGGGTCCACGAGCGCACAAGGCGTGATTTCTGATAGTTCATATGGGCAAGTTCTACCTGAAGGCGTCCTTCTCTGGTAGCTGCACGACGCCCGAAGATTTCGAGGATCAGGCCAGTTCTGTCGAGAATTTTCACATCCCAGAGACGTTCCAGATTCCTTTGCTGACCGGGGCTGAGGCTATGATCAACAATTACCAGTTCGCTTTCATTGTCATGGATGAGATGTTTTAATTCTTCCACTTTGCCTTCACCAAAAAGAGTGGCTGGTCTTATTGTCTGGACGGGGACGGCGAGAATGTCTCTGATATCAAGGTCAATGGCTTCGGCAAGGCCTCTGGCTTCCTCAAGGCGATCATCCAGAGGGCGGGGGTCGAAGGTGATTTTTGATTTGTCAGATTTTGAGACCCGTTGGTTCTGGCTGTAAGGGGCAAGCAGCGTTGCCCGGACCAGCGGTTCTTCTTCCAGTTGAAACTGAATATGTTTCTTTTGACCTTGATTTTTTAGGCCAGTTTTTTTGGTGTTTTTATTATCTGGGGTGTGATTTTCTATTTTTGTCTCAATTTCAGTTGGTTATGGAATTTGATTGTTACTTTATTATATTTAAGCACATTGTAAATGTCGCGTAAATTTTTGAAATTTGCTGTCACTTATTGTCTCTTGTTACTATGGAAGTAGCATCAAGATCGCAAAGTTAAAATTTACGGGGTCATTTCAGATTTTCAGTACTTCGTTGCCCCCTTATGATTCTTCGGTTGGTTCACCTTCGAACATTTGTACTGGTGCGCCCGGCATAATCGTTGAAATGGCATGCTTATATACCAGTTGAGAATGACCGTCTCTGCGTAACAGGACACAGAAATTATCAAACCAGGTTACGACACCTTGTAGTTTAATGCCATTGACGAGAAAGATGGTCAGTGGCGTTTTGCTTTTTCTTACATTATTTAAGAAAGCGTCCTGTAGATTTTGATTTTTATCATTAGCCATGTTTTTTTCCATTATTTTGTTGTGGCAATTTAACTTTAGGAACACTGTTTTATATCCGGGAACTTTTGCCCTTGGATAACCTGTAGGTTTCTGTTTTTTGTCTGGCCTCCTATGATTGTTGACTGTTTTTTCATTCAGAAAACAATGAATTCAGCTTGCTTACTTCGTCAATTGGGCAAATTCATGAAAAATATGTCGTAATCTCAAAGAAACTGCCCCTGACTGGCCATTATTCAGTGGATCACCGTCAATATGCGTGACTGGCATGACAAGATTGGTCGCCGCCGTGATAAATGCTTCTTTGGCCTGTTTTGCCTCCTCGATGGTAAAGGGGCGCTCAATATAGGTGAGCTGAAGCTGTTTGGCCGCGCGCATCACACCTTCTCGGGTGATGCCTTTTAAGATGGCGGTTGTTGCCGGATGGGTGATCAGTTCATCCTGTTCATTAATGATCCATGCGTTACTGGCAGCACCTTCTGTGATGAAGCCGTTTTCATCATAAAGCCAGGCTTCAGCGGCGCCCTGCCCTTTGGCTGTCTGACGGGCGAGAACGCTGGCTAGGAGGCCGGTTGTTTTTATATCCGGGCGTTTCCAGCGGATGTCAGGCATGGTAATCACCTTAATACCTTTGCTGGCCTGTACTTCCTTGGCGATAAAGTTGCTGCTTCTGGCGAATATAATCAGTGTTGCCGGGGTCATATCAGGGTTTGGGAAGATAAAATCTCTTTTTGCAACGCCTCTTGATACCTGAATGTAGACCATGCCGTTTCTGACGCGGTTTCTTCTGACGCTTTCTCTGATTATAAACGGAATGGTGTTGAGGCTGAAATCCGGCGTTAAACTGATTTCATTTAAGGAACGGGCGAGACGGTCCAGATGGTCCTGCTGATCAATTAAGTTGCCATTTTTGATTTCAACGACTTCATAGACGCTATCCGAAAACAGAGTGGCTCTGTCTTCGACGTGAAGTGTGGCCTGGTCATAGGGCTGATAGCTGCCATTGACGTAGATGGTTCGGCTCATTTGAATTTTCTTTCTATTTTTTAATGCCGCCAGAATGAGATGTTAAACAGGCTGATTACAACAATAATTTCCAACCGACCAATAATCATCGCGACCAGCATGGCAACTTTGGCCGGTTTTGCCAATTCTGATAACGGTATGGCATCCGGGATATGTACATTAATTACTTGCTGCATACAGGCGCCGCAATTGGAAACGCTGGCTGTTGCTGCAAAATATGCCTCTTCAAGACCCATGCCATAAAATGCAAAGATTGCGGCTATCAGGGAAGTGAACAAGATGGTCAGGCCGAATATAACCCAGACTGTTGAGAGGAAGAAATAATCTTTTTCTTCATTGCTGAGATATAAGGGGCGGACTTCATGAGGGTAGATAAGTGATCTTAATTCGCGGTTTGACTGGCGGAACATGAGCAATACGCGGGTAAATTTCAAACCGCCTGCTGTTGAGAGGATGCCACCGCCTATGAGCATGAAAATAAGGATTAGCGCGGGGGAGATATGCTCCCAGCTATTGGGGCTGGCAACCAGACCGGTTGTTGAAATGAGGGAACTTGCGTTCATCAGTGCGGTGGCAATTTCCCGGTTCAGGCCTATAAAATCACGACCTTCATCGAAGGTGAGTTTGGCTATGAAGGTGATCACTGCGATGATCAGAATGGTTGCACCGACCCAGAGTGGTTCGCTGAACTTATTCATGTTCGACCATTTATGTTTTACCAGATAGCTCAACCATAGAATGCTAACCGAGCCGAGGAACATAAACAGACTGAGCACATACATGATGTTGACGCTGCCATAGGTCGAGAGAGCGCCATCCCTTGGCATAAAACCGCCTGTTGAAATGGTCGACATGGTCAGGCAGATGGCATCAAAAAACGGGATTTTGTGCATGAGCAGCAGGAGCAACAGAAACAGGCTTAAGCCGAGATAAACCGGGAGGATCAGCCTTAATGTTGTCTGGAGATGCAGGGCTTCGTCATCTCTTGTTTGTGATGAACTGTAGATTTCTCTTGTGACACGTTCTGCACCCATGAAACGTGACAATGCATAAGTGGCTGTGAAAAGGGTGAGAAATCCACCGATCCATTGCAATTGAGAACGCCAAAAGAGAATTGATTTTGGTAACAGGCTAATCTGATCTACCAGAGTTGCGCCTGAGGTTGTCAACCCTGAGGTTGATTCAAAAATGGCATTCAATCGACCGGGGATGGCGTTTGATGCTTCAAAAGGAACAGAGCCAAGCAGGCAAAAGCTTACCCAGAGACCAATAATGAGGACGATTTTTTCGCGCCGGCTTATTTCAAGCTTCTGGCCTTTGAGGGCGATGATGAGGGCGACACCAAGGAAGCAACCTGCAAGACCGGTCACAAGAAAGGCGGCAATGGCGCGGGGTTCATGATTAGATACAGCGATGATCAGAGAGGGGATGACGGTGAGTGAAAAGAGTGCCAGCCCCCAACCATAAATATATCCGAGTGCATGGCTGTTCATGTTGTATCCATTAGTGTTGATCGCTTTAATGGCGGCAGTTTTTTTAAATTTATTTACACTGTAAAATAAAGATCGCGGATAATTTTGTTGAATGACTGGTTCTAAAAATACTCAAGAGATACGCGGAAGAACTGCTCTACATTTTTCACACTCTCAGCAAGGCAGAATATAATGATTCTGTCGTTGGCTAAGATTTCTGTGCTGCCATTGGGGATTATCACTTTGCCTTTGCGGTGTATCGCCCCAATCCTAATGCCGGATGGTAACTGTAATTTTTTTAATGGTACACCGATCAGCGGTGAAGTTTCCAGTGCTTCGGCCTCGATCACTTCTCCCTGTCCGTTTTGCACTGTATGGACGCCTCTGATACGGCCGCGTCTGACATGCTGGAGGATGCGTGAAACGGTGATGGCTCTCGGGTTGATGCTGTCTCCAATGTTCAAAGACCGAACCAGAGACATATAAGACATATTATTGACAAGGCAGAGATTGCGCTCACAGCCCAGCCTTCTGGCGAGGACGGAGGAAAGAATGTTGACCTGGTCATCATTGGTAACGGCGATCAGCGTGTCAGATGAAGTGACATCTGCTTCTTTTAAAATTTCTTCGTTGAGAGCGCTGCCATTCAGCACCACGGTTCTGTCCAGAACTTCGGCGATTTCAATGGCTCTGTTGCGATTTAACTCTACAATTTTGGCGCGCCGGTTGCTCTGGCTTTCTTCCAGTCTTTTGGCGACATAAAGACCGATGTTGCCGCCGCCTGCAATGATGACGCGCTGGGCGGTTTTTTCTGTGTGGCCAAATATTTTTAGTGTGCGCTGAACTTCTGATGTTTTGGCAACGATATAAACATCATCGCCGGGAAGGATCGTATCGTCACCTGTAGGGACTTCAAGGGTGCCGTCTCTGAAGGTTCCGACGACGATGGCCGTGAGGTCAGGGAATAGTTCGGTTAGCTGGCGCAAGGGGGTGTTGATGATGGGGCAGTCTTCGGTGCAGGTCAGTCCGAGAAAGGTGATTTCACCTTCAGAAAAATTGACCGTTTCAAAAGCGCCCGGCAGGCCGAGACGGCGCATGACCATGTCACCGACTTCAATTTCGGGGGAGATGATCACATCAATGGGCATGTGGTTACGTGAAAACAAATCCTGCCAGTGTGGCTCTAGATAGGTCTGGGCGCGGATGCGGGCGATTTTTGTCGGGATGCCAAACAGGGAATGTGCGACCTGACAGGCAACCATGTTGACTTCATCATATAGTGTGACAGCGATGATCATGTCGGCATCTCTTGCGCCGACTTCATCGAGTGTTTCCGGGTGTGAGCCGTGGCCGAGAAAACCGCGAACATCCAGAGTGTCATTGACCCTTTGAACGAGTTGGGGTGAGTTATCAATGACGGCCACATCGTTGTTTTCAGCGGCGAGACGCTCTGCTATGCCATATCCGACCTGGCCGGCGCCACATATTATAACTTTCATTTTCGCCCTGTCAGTTTGAGTCTACCTTAGCGCTTTGTCGCTCGGACGAGTTCACACCAAGGGCTCTTAATTTTCTGTGAAGAGCGGAGCGCTCCATACCAACAAATTCCGCTGTTCTTGAGATGTTTCCGCCAAATCTGTTGATCTGTGCCATCAGATATTCGCGTTCGAATATTTCTCTGGCTTCTCTTAAAGGTAAGGACATGAAATGTTCGCCGTTATTACCACCACTTGAGAACCCAACTGAATTGCTTGTGTCATCCGGCAGCATGTCAGCTGTTACGAGGGATTCTGCGTCTCCGTCTGTTAAAATCATGACCCGCTCGACCATATTTCTTAGCTGACGTACATTGCCGGGCCATTCATTTGTCTGGAGGATGGCCATTGCATCATCAGCTATGCGGCGCTTTGGCAGGCCTGATGAGATGGAGATCTGCTGCATGAAAAACTCAACAAGTTCCGGGATGTCTTCGCGGCGTTCGGCAAGGCCGGGCACTTTAATCGGTACAACAGAGAGACGGTGGTAGAGGTCTTCTCTGAAGTTGTTTTCCATCATTTCCTTGTTCAGGTCTTTGCTGGTTGAAGACATGATGCGTACATCAACTTCAACTTTTCTGTCACCGCGCAGGCGCTGGAAACGCTGCTCAACCAGGACGCGCAAAATTTTGCCCTGGGTTTCAACCGGCATGTCAGCGACTTCATCAATAAACAAGGTGCCACCATGCGCTTCTTCAAGTGCGCCGACTTTGCGGGCAAACCCACCATCACCTTCGATGCCAAACAGCTCTTCTTCCATTCTGTCTGGTGCCATGACGGCTGCGTTGATGACAATGAAAGGTCCGGTTGGGCGAAGTGACTTTTCATGCATAACTCTGGCGGCAAGTTCTTTACCGCTGCCTGATGGACCTGTGAACATAACCCGGCTGTTGGTTGGCGCGACTTTATCAATTTTCTGGCGCAGTAAGGCGATTGAGGTTGAAAGACCAACCAGATCAGTGCTTTGAGGATTTTTTTGTTTTAGTTCTTTATTTTCGCGGCGTAATTTGGAGGCTTCCAGAGCGCGGGCGGTAATCAGAAGAAGTCTGTCAGCCTTGAAAGGTTTTTCGACATAATCATAAGCGCCAAGTTTAATCGCGGTTACGGCTGTTTCAACATTACCATGACCTGAAATGATGACGACCGGCATTTCCGGGTGGCGTTTTTTAATCTGATTGAGGACTTCAAGGCCGTCCATGCGGCTGCCCTGTAGCCAGATGTCAAGGATAACAAGATGGGGCTTTCGTTCTTCAACGCTTTGCAGTGCCTCATCACTGTTTTTCGCAAGTCTGGTCGCGTATCCCTCATCTTCTAAAATTCCGGATACCAGTTCTCTTATGTCTGCTTCGTCGTCGACAATCAGGATGTCTGAAATCATGTCTTAGCCCTATGTATGTATATTTTAGTATTTGCTATGTTTCATTGTTTTGTATTTGCTTATGCAGCAGTGTCGGAACGCTTGTCAGTTGGGGATGTATCCTCAACCTGTTCCGTTGTTATTGTTGAATTCTCAGATGGTTCTTTCAGTGGAATAACAAGGCTGATTTTTGCGCCGTGTTTTCTTTTATCTGTCATGGGTGCATCTGCCAGTCTTAATGAGCCACCATGCTGTTCTGTTATACGTTGAACAATTGCAAGACCAAGACCGGTGCCTTTGGCTCTTGTTGTCATGTAGGGTTCTGTCAGGCGGTTGCGGTTGTTTTTTGGCAGGCCACAGCCATTGTCACAAATATCAATAAAGACATTGCCTTTTTTAATTGCGACGGATGTTTCAATTTCACCCTTGAATTTCAGACCGTTTTCTTTTGCTGTTTCGATCGCTTCACTGGCGTTTTTAACGAGATTGGTCACAGCCTGTGTGATCAGTCTTCTGTCAAAATAGGTGATCACTGGTTTATCCGGTACGTTGACTTTAATTTTAATGTCGGCTTCGCTCACCTGGAACAGGAACACCGCTTCTTTCACGACTTCGCGGATGTCCTGGAATTCCATGGTTGGTGTGGGCAGGCGGGCAAAAGATGAAAATTCATCGACCATGCGGCCTATATCTGCGACCTGACGGATGATTGTATCTGTACATTTATCAAATACATCTCTGTCACCTTCGATTTTATCACCGTATTTGCGGCGGATACGTTCTGCGGAAAGCTGGATCGGGGTCAGTGGGTTTTTGATTTCATGGGCAATGCGGCGGGCGATATCGGACCAGGCGCTGTTGCGTTCAGCACTGACAAGTTCGGTGATATCGTCAAATGTAATGACGTAGCCATAATCCTCATCTTCAGAACTTTCTTCGGTTACGCGGACGGCAAAACTACGTTCAACATCACCAACCATCAATGTAATTTGTTGTTCTGTAACGGATTTTTCTTCTTCACGCATCTCTTCCCAGATATGATAAATTTCCGGGATGGCCTGTTTTAACTGTTTACCAACGAGGCTATCTTCCGTTTTATTGAGCAGCAGCCCAGCGCTTTTGTTTACCAGATTAATTTCACCATCGAGGTTGGCACCCATGATACCGGCGCTGACACTTGACAACACGGCCTCAATAAAGCGCCTGCGTTCATCTATGGTCTGGTTGGCATCCATCAGATTATCACGCTGCTGGCGTAGCTGGCCGGTCATGTCGTTAAAGGTGGAGCTTAGATGACCAACATCGCCATCTCTTTTAGAAACAGCGACGACAGTATCCAGATCTCCGTCTGAAACTTTCTGGGCGGCACTGATGAGGTCTCTGATCGGGGAGATGATGCGGTTTGCCAGCCAGATTCCAAGCCAGACGGCGGCGAGCAGCAGAATAAGCGCAATCAGCACATACATCAGGCCAAAGGCGACCTGAATGCCGGCTCGGTTTTTTTGCAGAGATTTATAGGCGGCGATATGTTCTTTGGTCCTGTTCAGGTGTTTGATCACATTCTGGTTGACCTGACGGTAGACATAAAGGTAAGCGCCCGGCACGATTTCAAGTTTTTTGACGGCGGCTAGCTCATTGGTTGAGCCGGGCGGGATAATATAGACTTTGCTGTTATCAACCGTTGCCATCACAACCGGGTTTGGCATTTCAAATTCACGGTTCGGGTCTGTTGCAGCTTTGGCGATGACTGTTCCCTGTGCGTCAAAAACATAGGCCATCTGGAGGGTGCGCAGTGCGGTTTGTGAGGTGAGTAACTGATTAAATTTGTTCTGATCACCTCGGACAGATTTCCAGCTTTCGTCCACATCAGTTGCCATGGCGACAATGTCTGAGCGGATGACCTGGCCGTGTTCATCAAGGAAAGAGCGAGCGACATCGCCGGATGAATTAATGATGGCCGCTATTCGTTTTGAAAACCAGAAATCAAGGCGCTGATCGAGTGAGAAGCTGGCAAAGATGGCGAGGGTGATGGCCGGGAGCATGGCGATCATACAAAACAGGCTGACAATCCTAATGTGCAGCTCTGCACCAGCGGCCTGTCCTTTTCTGTCCTGCCAGAGGAGATAAATCTGGCGAAGTACGATCGTCACCAGGGCCAATATCAGCGCACAGTTGATCAGCAGCACTGTGATGACGACATTATTTGAGGGGGCGATGGGTGTGAGGCCGGTTAAAATGAGGAAAGTAACAATGGCTGAAAGCAGCGCCAGGACAACGGTGATCAGTCCGGCTTTAAATAGAAGTGGTCGGTTGATATGTGAAACCGGGCTTTTTGTCGGGTTGTTTTTGACTGAGTTTTTATCAGGGTTTGCAGACTGATCTTGTGTTTCTGCTGTTCTGGAATTTAGCTGATTTTTTTGATCTGGTATTGTGTTTGAAGATAATGTGCTTTTTTCCAGTTCATTTTCATTAATTTTGTGATTGTCAGACGGTTTATCAATCGTATTGGCTGTTAGCTTTTCTTTCAGCTCTAAGTCGGGCTCATCTGGGTTTATATTCTGATGCACTGATGACATGTTAGATTGACCGGGACTCTTTTGACTATATTTAAGGTTTGACTGTTTATTTATTTAACTGTCTTCCGGCGTGGATTGGGAGCCAGTTGACGGGTTACAATTTTTTATTTCTGACTTTCACTTTATTGGTTTTTTCAAGTCGATTACCTGCTGGATCAACCGGAAAATTGTTTGATCTGTGATCAGAAAACATCACAAAATGTTGTTGCTCATGAGTGACAGTTTTTCCGTCTAAATACAAGATTTTTTATTTAGACAAGTTATAAGCTTCAACTTGATGTTTGTATGACACTAACTGGGATATTATGGCAACAAAAAGGGCGATGCCAATTTTTTCCATTGAACATCGTTAATTTTTGAAGGAATGCAAAATCTATTTGCAGTGTGGCTGCTTAGTGACGAACCGGATGGAACTGTATGTCCAGTTCACGTATCTTTTTGCGGAGGGTATTACGGTTGATGCCAAGCATTTCTGACGCCTTTATCTGGTTGCCGTTTGTGGCAGCGAGCGCGGCCAGAATAAGGGGTTTTTCCACTTCTTTTATCACCCGCTCATAAAGTCCCGGAGGGGGAAGGTCAGCGCCAAAGGTCGAAAAATAATTCTGCAGGTGATTGGCAACAAAATCCGGCAGGGATTTTTCTGTTGTGATTAAAGGTTCACTCTGGGTACTTGAGCCGATGAGCTCTTCTTCAACAACTGATTTAGTGATAATTTCTTCGGGATGAAGGGCGGTGATGCGCTGGACAAAGTTTTCCAGTTCACGGACGTTACCTGGCCACTGATATTGCTGCATGCGTTTGATGGCTTCGGCTTCAAAACGTTTGGCAGGCAGGCCCTGTAATTCGCATTTTCTTAAAAAGTGGTGTGCGAGATCTGAAATATCATCAAGGCGCGAGCGCAGCGGCGGTACTTTTATTGGCACCACATTCAAGCGGTAATAGAGATCTTCACGGAAGGTTCCTGCGTGGATCAGTTTTTGTAAATCCCTGTGAGTGGCGGCGACAATACGGACATTGGTTTTGATCGGAACGCGGCCGCCCACTCTGGTGTACTCACCTTCCTGGAGGACACGCAATAATCTGGTTTGTGCCTCTAATGGCATGTCCCCTATTTCGTCGAGGAACAATGTGCCACCTTCGGCTTGTTCAAAGCGGCCAAGATGGCGGCCTTGTGCACCTGTAAACGCACCTTTTTCGTGGCCAAATAATTCACTTTCAATCAGCTCACGCGGGATGGCGGCCATATTGATGGCGACGAAGGGACCCGTGGCTCGTTTTGAAAAATCATGTAATGCCCGGGCAACCAGTTCTTTACCCGTTCCACTTTCACCGCGGATCATGACGGAGAGGTCCGTTTTCATCACTCTGGCGATGACGCGGTAAATATCCTGCATGGCGATGGAGCGGCCAATGAGCGGGAGCTGTTCATTGTCTTCTTTTTTGATCGTGCGATGGGGGGTTGATGGTTCTTCAAGCGCGCGCTCAATCACGCTGATCAGTTCTTTCAGGTCAAATGGTTTCGGGAGATAATCAAACGCGCCTTTTTCTGAGGCTTTAATCGCTGTCATGATGGTGTTTTCTGCACTCATCACAATGATCGGCAGGTTTGGTCTTGATTTTTTGATTTGCGGCAGAAGGTTGAAGACGTTTTCATCGGGCATGACGACGTCTGTGATGATCAAATCACCGTCGCCGGCTTCGGCCCAGCGCCAGAGTGTTGCCGCATTGCTGGTGGCCCTTGGTGAATAGCCAGCTCTGCTGAGTGCCTGGGTCAGAACTGTGCGGATGGCGGCATCATCGTCAGCGATTAGAATCTCATTATTGGTCATTGTTATGCTCCTGTTCCGCAACATTTATTTCTTGTGGCTCTGACATATCCGCCATTGGCAGCAGGGCTCTGAATGTTGTTCCTTCCTCATTGCTTTCGCATTCTATGGTGCCGCCATGATCGGAAATCATTTTGGCAACCAGGGCAAGGCCGAGGCCGGAACCTTTGGCTTTGCTTGATACAAATGGATCAAACAAGTGGGGAAAAATGTCTTCACGGACGCCGGGTCCGTTGTCAGATACTGAAATTTCGAGTGGCAAAATAACCCTTTCCTTGGTGCCGGGCAGCGTTAATCTGAAACCGGGACGAAATGATGTGCTGAGGGTGATGATGCCATTAGCATGGCCTTCAAGGGCTTCAGCTGCGTTTTTAATCAGATTTAAAAATATCTGGACCAGAAAGTCCCGCTCGCCTGAGACCATTGGCAGGCTTGGGTCGTATTGTTCATCTATCGTCACATGACTGGCAAACCCGTTTTTGGCAAGGCCGGTTACATGATGCAGAACCGTGTGAATGTTAACGGGGACGGGTTGAATTGGTCTTTCATCACCGAAAATTTCCATCCGGTCAACCAGCTTGCGAATACGGTCTGTTTCTTCACATATCAGATGTGCCAGCATCTGGTCATCTTCTGTTACGGCTGATTCCAGCAACTGGGCGGCGCCTCTTATGCCTGAAAGCGGGTTTTTGATTTCATGAGCGAGGACGGCGGCTACACCGTTCACCGTTTTGGCAGCGCCACGGTAACTCAATTGCCGCTCGATCATTTTTGCCATTGAGCGGGTCTGAAATTGCAGGAGAATGCCGCCGGAGCGATCACCTACCGGGCCGCAATAAACATCAACGATGTAGTTTTCTTTTAACTTTGGAGTGGCGATGTTGATGCCATATTCATTATAGCTGCAGCTCTTGTGTCTGACCTGATCTATCGCTGTCAGAATTGGACAACCAAATGGGAGCAGTTCATCTATTGTCTGTTTTTTCAGTTGCTCCTTACCAGACTGGTAGAATAATTCAGTCGCTGCATTGGCGTAGATAATTTTGTTGTCATCACCTATTACCAACACCGGGTGTGGGAGAGCACTTAAGATCTGGTTGAGGTCCAAAGTGTTGCCTTTCGGGGCTTTATCAATTCCGGGCTGATTGTTCATTGAATGATGCCGGCCCTTTCAGCAAAGAATGAATTCAGGTGCATGGTGACCTGTTTCGTATTTTCTGTAGAGCAAACACGCTGGCGCCAGATTTTTGCTTTGGTTTCGTCTTTTTCAAACTGATCAATGTACCAGACCAGATGTTTTCGGGCGCTTTTGACGCCAAATTCCTGACCGTAATGCATCAGGATATTTTCATAGTGAGTTAGAACACTGTTTTTATGCTCACTGATTGAAGCCGTTTTGATTGGTTGGCCATTTAACTGGCGAGAGATGTTTGCCGGGAGCCAGGGGGCACCATAAGCGGCCCTGCCAATCATCACGCCATCAGCACCTGACTGACTGAGGGCTGCTTTTGCGTCTTCAAGAGAGGTGATATCGCCGTTGACGAAAACGGGTTTTGTGGTGGCGTCTTTGACTTTTTTCACTTGTCGCCAATCTGCCCTGCCTTTATAGAATTGCTGTCTGGTGCGACCATGCACGGTGAATGCCTCTACGCCGCTGTCTTCGGCACGTTTGGCCAGATCCGGGGCATTAAGTGATTGATGATCCCAGCCTAATCTCATTTTTAAGGTCACCGGTACACTGACAGCACTGACGACAGCATCAATCAGAGTTAAGGCATGGTCAAGGTCGCGCATGAGGGCTGAGCCCGAGAGCCCTTTGGTGACTTTTTTGGCGGGGCAGCCCATGTTTATATCGATGATCTGAGCGCCGATATCTTCAGCTTTTCTGGCGGCTTCCCCCATCCAATAGGCTTTGCGGCCAGCCAGCTGAATGACAAAAGGTGCCAGATGGTTTCCTATAGCGCGGCGGCTTGTATCTTTGTCTTCGTTAACAAGACTTTCGCTCGCAACCATTTCTGATACAACCAGCGGCGCACCCCATTGATGAGCAAGTTTTCTGAATGGATAGTCTGTCACGCCTGACATCGGGGCCAGAATTGCTCTGCCACTAATCGGCACGGTGCCAATCTTTAAGACATCCGTGTTTATGACATCTGTATTATTTTTCAGAGTATATTTACCTTGATTTGGGACGTTTGACACTGTCATATCCAAATATTGCATAAATTTGATGCGGTTGCTCTTAAATGCTGCTTAAAATATGTGCTTAATATGATAATGAGTAATAATTAATCAACTGTACATGATTAAATTGCAATTTTGAAGCCAATCATTTCCCCTTAGTTGTTTTTTTTGTTAGGGCATTCTCTATTCTAAAAGCGAGCGATAAGTAAATGATTAATGGTCACTATGTTCTGGTTGTTGCAGCTGGCAGGGGGAATCGGGCCAGAAGAGATGATATTGCAGTTCCCAAACAGTATGCGTCGTTATCTGGTAAGCCTATTCTTTCACATGTGTTAGACAAATTTGCGACTCACTCCCTTATTAATGGTATTATTACAGTTATACACCCTGATGATGAACAGGAATATCACCTTGCTTCACAAAATATCGGGTCAAAGCTGCTTACTTTTGTGCATGGCGGGGAAACCCGGCAGCAATCAGTCTTGAACGGTCTTCTGGCGCTCGAGGCTTTTAAGCCTGAATTTGTGCATATTCATGATGCAGCGCGGCCGTGTTTTTCAGCCGCCCTGCTCTCCCGACTTGTGGCTGATGTTGAAACGAACGGGGCTGTGGTCCCGGCGCTCGCTGTGAGTGATACTTTAAAGCGGGGTGAGGATGGTCTGATTACAGAAACGGTCGATCGAACCGGATTGTTTGCTGTGCAGACACCGCAGAGTTTTAAATTTGAAACCATTCTCGCGGCCCATCAGGCTGCCATCAAAGCGGCGCAGATCGCACCGAAAAATCATGTCACACTCAATTTTACTGATGATGCATCCATTGCTGAATGGCATGGGATTGATGTGCGGTTATGTGAGGGTGAAGCTAAGAATATCAAAATTACAACATGGGAAGACTTTGCAACGGGAGCTTATTATTTGAGTGAAGGTATGGATATAAGAGTGGGGCATGGATTTGATGTGCATTGTTTTGAAGCGGGAGAGGCTGTGATTTTGTGTGGCATCTCCATTCCGTTTGAGAAAAAGCTCAAGGGACATTCAGATGCTGATGTCGGGTTGCATGCTTTAACTGACGCGATTTATGGTGCGCTAGCTGATGGGGATATTGGTGTGCATTTCCCGCCATCAGACCCGCAATGGAAAGGGGCGGCGTCTGACGTTTTTCTGAAACATGCTGCCTCTTTGGTTGGTTCTCGTGGCGGTGTGATTAGTAATGTGGATGTGACGCTGATATGCGAAGCACCGAAAATCAGTCCGTATTCAGATGAAATGCGGGCGCGAATTGCAGAGATTCTTGAGCTGGATGTTTCCCGGGTCAGCGTTAAAGCGACGACGACGGAGCGGCTTGGATTTACCGGCCGGGGTGAAGGGATCAGCGCGATGGCGACTGCGACCATCAGGCTTTAAGTTAAGTTGTTTTGTCAGATGAGATTTATGTTAGTCCTTAACAACAGGGGTTCTTATGTTTGATCAGAGAGTACTGGAACTGGCAGAACAACTGGTTACGCGGGCAACCGGGCTTGGAATGTGGATCACCACTGCGGAAAGTTGCACTGGTGGGTTGATTGCCGGAGCGCTTACATCTGTATCTGGTGCTTCTAGCTGTGTTGGTTCCGGATTTGTGACATATTCGAATGATGCCAAGATGGATGCGCTGGGCGTGTCTTTTGACAGTCTTGAAAAATATGGGGCTGTTAGCGAAGAAGTGGCACGTGAGATGGCACATGGTGCTAAAAAAACGGCCCGCGCTGACCTGGCATTGGCTGTAACGGGCATTGCCGGCCCCCTTGGCGGGACTAGCGAGAAGCCTGTCGGTCTGGTGTTTATAGCTGCAGCCGGGGGTACGGACCCGGAAAAAATTGTGGTTGAACGGCATGAATTTGGTAATATTGGTCGAAGTGAAGTACGCATTGCGACTGTTGTTGCCGCGCTGGAGCTGGGGCTTCGATCACTCCATATCAGCAGTTAGCTCATATGAAAGTTTTCACTGTTCCTTGAGAACGGGGTTCATTTGTAAAGGCTGTCTGCTCTTTTTTCAAAACTTTCAGCATAGGTGCGAAAGGCTTCGTCAAACATGGTGCCCATTAACTTTTCCAGTGCCCAGTTTTTAAAGGCGTAGTCGATTTTAAAGTGAATGTCCGTTGCGGTATCATTGACTGGTGTAAATGACCATTCATTGGTCATTTGTTTGAACGGCCCGCCAATGTTTGTGGTTTGGATGGTTTTATTCTGATTATTCAGAATGACTTTAGAGCGGAATGTCTGTGTGATAGTTTTGTAGCCAACTGTCATATCCGCTTCGATAATTTTTTTGCCGGGCGAACTTTCGTCCTCTTCTCTACTGTTCAGGATGGTGAGTTTTTCACAAAGGGGCAGGAATTCCGGGTATCGTTCGATATCTGCAACGATGCTGTACATTTTTTCAGGACTGTGCTGAACGCGGCGGACGGTTTGATAATCTGGCATATTATTTTCCGGCAGGATAATTGGGCTTTGTTTTACGCATGCCAATTTGCAGGGCAGTTATGGTTAGAGTTGTTTGTGTTTATTCAATCTTACTGTTTATTGGCACTTACTGTTTGGTTGCTCTGGCCTGTTTTAATTTTTCAAAGTCTTCCCCAGCGTGATGGGATGAGCGGGTCAGCGGTGAGCAGGACGCTTTTAAAAATCCTTTTGAATAGGCAACCTGTTCCAATGACTTGAATTCTTCAGGTGTGAGAAACTTTGCGATTGGCGCATGTTTTAATGTCGGTTGCAGATACTGACCAATTGTAATGAAGTCAACATCGGCTGATCTTAAATCATCCATAAGCTGGAGGATTTCTTTGCGCTCTTCACCAAGACCGACCATGATGCCGGATTTTGTGAAAATCATCGGGTCAAGCTCCTTGACCTTTTGCAACAGGCGAATGGAATGGAAATAGCGCGCGCCGGGGCGAATGTCTAGATAGAGCCGTGGAACCGTTTCAAGATTATGGTTGAACACATCGGGCTTTGCTTCAACAACGAGTTCGAGCGCGCCTTCTTTGCGCAAAAAGTCAGGGGTTAAAACTTCAATGCTGGTTTCAGGGGCGGCGCTCCTGATTGAAGTGATGACTTTGGCAAAATGAGCCGCGCCGCCGTCTGCCAGATCATCCCTGTCAACGGAGGTGATGACGATGTGATTAAGGCCGAGTTTTGCAACGGCATCTGCCACTCTTGTTGGTTCATCATGGTCAAGCGAGAGAGGAAGACCTGTTCGCACATTACAAAAGGCACAGGCTCTAGTACAGATTTCGCCCATGATCATCATGGTTGCGTGGCGCTTTTCCCAGCATTCACCAATGTTGGGGCAAGCGGCTTCTTCGCAAACGGTGGTTAATTTATGCTCTCTTACGATATCACGGGTGGTCTGGTAATCTTTTGAGCCCGGGGCTTTCACCCTGATCCAGTCTGGTTTGCGCAGGGGGATGCTGTCTGGCCGTTTTTGTTTTTCAGGGTGACGCAGGGCCTGATTGGTGTTGTTTCGCTTTTTGTTATCAATGAGCGTGACCATAGTAATAAAATTCCTGATGACCGGACTAAAAGAAGCTTGGGTTCGTGTATTAACAGAATAAGTGTATTTAATCTAAACTTCAAATAATTGCTATTTGATTGAGCATTATCTTTATGACTTAATTGTATTTATTAACATATTAGCTTTGAAAGGAACGGGTATGGCAGTTATTCAACAATTTAGTAAGGGGCGAAATAATAATTTCAACCTTTTAAGGTTGCTGGCTGCCAGTTTTATCGCGTTTTACCATTGTCTTTTTATGGTTTACGGCCCTTTGATGAGTGATGCGAGGTTTCCATATCTTTATGACCTTAGTCAGATTGTGCTGAATTTCTTTTTTGTCACCAGCGGGTTTTTGATTGCGCAGAGTTTTGCCCGGCGGGGTGATGTTATCTCTTATTTTGTCGCGCGGTTTTTAAGGCTGGTGCCGGGGCTTTTTGTTCTTTCTCTTCTCATCTGTTTTGTTATGGGGCCTTTGGTGACAGAGGTTTCACCTGGTGAATATTTTTCTTCACTGAATACCTGGCTTTTTGTACCGCTTACCACAATGCTTGACCCTGACAGGGTTTTGCCCGGTGTGTTTGCTTCCAATATCAATGCTTATGAAATTGATGAAGCGTTGTGGACTCTCAGATATGAAGTGGTCTGTTACATCGGTTTGGCGTTGCTTGGGGTTATCGGGCTGCTTAAAGCCGGGCGCGGGTTTAACATGGTTTGCCTTTTAATATTTGCTGGCTATGGCGTTGTTACTTACCTCACTGATCTTCGAGATGTTAACGCCATTAATCATATGATGCATTTTGGGCTAAGTTTTTTTGTGGGTGTTGTATTCTATATTTATGGAAGCAGGATCGAGCTGAATACTGGCCTTGTGGTTGTTTGTGTACTGATAGCCGGGGTGATCTATTTTGTTGCTGAAAAGAGGGTTTCTGAACCGTTTATTATTTTTGCGACGGCATATCTGATTTTCTGGCTTGCCTATATTCCTGATGGATTGGTACGTGAATATAACCGCCTCGGTGATTATTCCTATGGGGTTTATATTTACCACTTTCCGATTGAACAATGTCTGGTGTATTTTTTTGGTGGTTTCAGTCCTTTCGGATTGTTTGCTCTGGCTTTGCCGCTCAGTCTATTTTGTGCGGTATTATCCTGGAAGTTTGTTGAGAGGCCTGCTCTTGATCAGTTACCGGTGATGAGTGAATGGATTAAGGCGAACCTCTTAAAGAGACGCGTGCTGCGATAAGATACGTCAGTTTAAAAGAGTGTTGTGCTGGTGAAGGCTCGAAAAACGTTACAGGATTATATTGAAGGGCGGAATAATAATTTCAATCTGCTGCGGATGATTGGTGCGCTAACGATTATGTTTGCGCATGCGATGTTTATCACCATTGGTGATGATATTACGTTTGAGACTTACCCTGTTAAATACACACTGGGTATCACCACATTAAATTTGTTTTTTGTGCTTTCGGGGATGCTGGTTACGGCCAGTTGGTTCAAGCATGAGGATGTTTTAATATATGTTCTCTCACGGGTTATGCGCATTGTTCCCGGGTTGATGGTGGTTGCTTTTGTGGTCCCGTTCCTCATTGGCCCGTTTGTGACGTCGTATTCTATTTCTGATTATTTTTCATCTCCTTCTCTCTGGCTTTATTGGCCTTTTACTGTTCTTTTAAATCCAGACATGACATTGCCGGGTGTGTTTGAAGGGTTGCCGAATGATGGGGTTGTGAATGCGCCCTTATGGACGCTTCGTTATGAAGCTTTTTTATATGCACTGGTGGTGATTGCCGGTGTTATCGGAATTTTTAAAAATGCTTCCCTTTTAAAGATGGCGCTGATGAGCTGTTTTGCCGTTTATGTTTTTGTTAGTTTTCTCACGCCTTTGCGTGAAATTGCTGCGATTGATCATCTGATGCATTTTGGCTACGCGTTTATGGTTGGCGTCTGTTTTCATGTTTATCAGCGATATGTAAGGCTCAGCCTGTTTGCGGGGCTGGTGGGTCTCGGTATTGCTTTGCTGGTTGTCTGGCAATTTGGCATAGTTGTGGGGGAATTATTGCTCATCCCCTCAGCGGCATTGATTGGCTGCTGGATTGCTTATGTGCCTGGGGGATTTGTGCGGGGGTATAATCTGCTGGGTGATTATTCCTATGGGCTTTATATCTGGCATTACCCGATTGAACAGGTGGTGCGTTTGAAGCTGGGTGACATGCCGGCTTATGAATTGTTTTTGATTAGTCTGCCTGTGGTACTGGCTGTTTCGATCGTTTCCTGGCATTTTATTGAGCGGCCGGCACTGAAAAGCATTTCAGCTTTCTATGATTTATTATCTTCAAAATTTAAAGGGCTCAGTTTTGAAAGAGCCAGCAAATAATTCTGTGATCAACTGTTTAGCAGCATGGCTGATGGCTTATGTATGGAGTGCCCGGCCATAAGCTTCGAGAACACTTTCATGCATCATTTCTGAAAGGGTTGGGTGCGGGAATATGGTTTCCATTAATTCATGCTCGGTGGTTTCCAGCCCCATGGCAACCGCATAGCCTTGAATCAGTTCTGTGACTTCAGCGCCGATCATGTGAGCGCCGAGAAGTTCGCCGGTCTGTTTATCAAAAATGGTTTTGACCATGCCATCAGGCTCACCCAGGGCGAGCGCTTTGCCGTTTGCCTGAAACGGGAACCTGCCGACTTTAATTTTGTGACCCTGATCGATGGCGGCCTCTTCTGTCAGCCCAACGGAAGCGATTTGCGGTGAGGTGTATGTGCAGCCGGGGATCAGTCTGGCATTTAACGGATGGACTTTGTTTCCGGCGATGGTTTCAATTGCGATGATGGCTTCGTGGCTTGCTTTGTGGGCCAGCCATGGCGGGTTGGTTACATCACCAATGGCGAATATATTGGCGACATTGGTATGCCCCCAGCCATCCGTTTTAATAAACCCACGATCGAGTTCTATGCCCAATTCCTCAAGGCTGATGCCTTCGACATTTGGTGTGATGCCAACTGCGGAAATTACCCGGTCGAAACTTTCTGTGGTGGTTTTGCCGGATTTATCTTCAATGGTTAGTTCGATGCTGTCTTTACCCGGGTTGGTCTTTTTAACCATCGAGTTATTGAGAATGGTGATGCCGGCCTTTTTAAAGCTTTTCAGAGCCATTTCTGAAATTTCTTTATCTTCTGCCGGGACGATTCTCTCAGCCAGTTCGACGATGGTGACCTTAGAGCCAAGGGCATTAAAAAAGTTAGCAAATTCAACGCCGATGGCACCGGAGCCGATAACGCAAAGCTTTTCGGGCATGACATCAGGGGCGAGGGCTTCTCGATATGTCCAGATGAATTTACCATCTGGTGCGAGGCCGGGTAAATGGCGGGCTCTGGCACCGGTTGCGATGATGATGTTTTTGGCTTTTACGCTAACATCGCCCTCTTTCGTTTTTACTGAAAGGCTTTTGTCTTTCAAAAGGCTTGCCTGACCTTCAATGACGTCGATTTTGTTTTTCTTCATGAGGAAGGTGACGCCGCTTGTCAGTTTCTTTGAAACGTCTCTTGAACGTTTGATGATTTTTTCAAAATCAAAACTTATATTTTCAGCTTTCAGGCCAAACTGTTCGGCGTGCTTCATGGTTGTGAATATTTCAGCTGAGCGCAGCAGGGCTTTGGTTGGGATGCAGCCCCAGTTCAGGCAAATGCCGCCGAGATTTTCTCTTTCAATGACGACAGGTTTTAAGCCAAGCTGGCTGGCTCTGATGGCTGCAACGTAACCACCCGGGCCACCTCCAATGATTGCGACATCATATGTAGTGCTCATGCTGTATTCCTTAAATTTTGTTTTTCACTTCTGCTTTAAACAAGCATGGTTACAGGATCTTCGATAAATCCTTTAAATGAATTGAGAAGTTCTGCGCCCAGCGCGCCATCGACCACTCTATGATCACATGAGAGGGTGACACTCATCATGGTGCGGGGTACGATATTGTCACCAATGACGACGGGGCGTCTTTCACCGGCACCAACGGCAAGGATGCTAGAATGAGGCGGGTTGATGACGGCATCAAAGGCTTTGATGCCAAACATACCCAGGTTTGAAATAGAGGTCGTGCCGCCGATATATTCAGTTGGCGCGAGTTTTTTCGAGCGGGCACGGTTGGCCAGGTCTTTCATTTCGTTTGAAATTTCAGACAATGTTTTTAACTCGGCATGCCGGATAACGGGCGTGAAAAGTCCGCCTTCAACGGCAACAGCGACAGCGACATCTGACCTTTTGTGGCGCAAGATGCCTTTGGTAGACCAGGTGGAGTTGGCACCCGGCACATGCTGAAGGGCAAGGGCCATGGCTTTGATGATGAAGTCATTGACGGAAAGCTTATAGGCTGATGCACCCTCTTTTGGTGAGGCATCGTTTAATCTTTTGCGGGCCTCGAGGAGCTTGTCGAGTTCGCATTCGATGGTCAGATAAAAATGCGGGATGGTTGATTTTGCAACTGTGAGGCGGTCAGCAACAGTTCGCCGCATATTATCCAGCGGGACGAGGTCATATGAACCTTCTTCATAGGTTGCAAAAATCTCTTTGTCTGAAACCGGCTGGATTGTGTGGCCGCCTTGAACGGCGTCTGCACTTTTGGAAACGGTGCTGAGGGCGCGGCCGGCGGGGGCGTCGCTTTCTGTTTTTTGCGGAGCGCCTTCAAGATCACTTTTTACAATGCGGCCGTTTGGGCCTGAACCTTTAATTTTGGAAAGATCAATATTATTCTGGCTGGCGAGACGCTTTGCAAGGGGAGAGGCAATGATGCGTCCATTTGAGGAACCGGAAGGTGCGGCACCAGTGGAACCTTTTTCTTTCGTTTCTGTCTCTGTTGTTTTTTCAGCCTTTTTCTCTGGTGCAGGAGTTTCTTTTGTGTCGTCAGCCGGGGTTTCAGTTTTGGCTGAAGCAGCTGCTGCACTGCCACCTTCCATACCCTCCATTGCAGATTTGTCTTCGCCTTCTTCAAGGAGGATGGCGATGAGGGAGTTGACGGGAACGTTTTCTGTCCCCTCTTCTATTTTGATTGCGCCGATGGTGCCTTCGTCAACAGCTTCAACCTCCATTGTGGCTTTGTCGGTTTCAATTTCTGCAATTACGTCACCGGATGCGACTTCGTCGCCTTCCTGAACTAGCCATTTAGCCAGTGTGCCAACTTCCATGGTTGGGCTCAGTGCCGGCATCAAGATGGGGATAGGCATGGGGACTCTCTTCTTATTTCTGTTTAATTTTTATAGGTGACTTTGCGAACAGCTTCGGCGATTTGCTCAGCTGTGGGCAAGGCCAGCTTTTCCAGATTTGCCGCATAAGGCATTGGCACATCAGCACCGCTGACTTTAAGAGGTGGTGCATCGAGCTCATCAAATGCGAGGCTTGTGACGCTGCTGCAAATTTCTGAGCCGATAGAACAAACCGGCCAGCCTTCTTCAACGACGACGATGCGGTTGGTCTTTTTCACGGAGGCTAAAACTGTGTCCATATCTAACGGGCGCAATGTACGCAGATCAATGATTTCTGCGCTTATGCCTTCAGCTTTTAAGATTTCGTCGGCCTGCTCGACATAATGTAAGCCGCGCGCATAAGAAACGATGGTTACATCTGTGCCTTCCTGGCGGATGTTGGCTTTGCCAATGGGCAGGACGTGGTCGTCTGTATCCGGGACAGGAAAGGCCTGGCCGTAGAGAATTTCATTTTCAAGAAAAACGACCGGGTTCGGGTCTTTGATGGCGGCTTTCAGCAAGCCTTTGGCGTCACTTGCTGTATATGGTGCGATGACTTTAAGGCCCGGAACAGAGGCATACCACGCCGAATAATCCTGACTGTGCTGAGCGGCGACGCGTGATGCGACGCCGTTTGCGCCTCTGAAGACAATCGGGCATTGCATCTGGCCGCCTGACATATAAAGCGTTTTGGCGGCTGAATTGATGATGTGGTCAATGGCCTGCATGGCGAAATTGAAGGTCATGAATTCGACGATCGGTTTAAGTCCGGCCATGGCTGCGCCACAGGCAATGCCGGCAAAGCCGTGTTCTGTGATGGGGGTGTCTATTACTCTTTTTGGGCCGAATTCTTCAAGTAGGCCTTGAGTTACTTTATAGGCGCCCTGATATTCAGCAACTTCTTCACCGAGGATGAAAACCCGTTCATCAAGGCGCATTTCTTCTGCCATTGCGTCTCTTAAGGCTTCTCTGACGGTTATCTGCACCTGATTTGTGAGGGGGATTTCTGGTGATGCGGCGATCACAGGTGTTTCTGGTTCTGGTGCTTTTTCAGCAGTTTGTGCTGGGGCTTCCGGTTGCTCTGTTTCAGTTTGCTGTTTTTTCTCAACCGGGGTGTTTTCATCTTCATCTTCTTGCAGGATGATGGCGATGGGGGTGTTCACGGCGACATCCATAGAGCCTTCTTCAATCAGGATCTGGCCGATGCGGCCTTCATCAACTGATTCAACTTCCATGGTGGCTTTGTCTGTTTCAATTTCGGCGATGACATCGCCTGAGTTGACTTCATCTCCGACAGAGACATGCCATTTTGCAAGATTACCCTTTTCCATGGTTGGTGAAAGAGCGGGCATTAAAATCTCAACAGGCATAAATATTCCTCACTTGATTATTAAGCGTGCGCTTCTTGTTTCAGGATATCTGTATAAAGTTCAGAGGGATCCGGTTCCGGAGCACTTTGTGCGAATTCAGCTGCTTCGTTGACTATTTTTCTAATTTCAGCATCGATATCTTTCAGACCTTTTTCGTCGATATCACCATCTTCAAGTATTTTATCTTTTAAGGTGATGATCGGATCATGGTCCTGGCGCATTTCATTGACTTCGTCGCGGCTTCTGTATTTGGCCGGGTCAGACATGGAATGACCTCTGTATCGATAAGTGATCATTTCAAGAATGAAAGGTCCTTTACCAGAGCGGGCATGATCAACCGCTGTGCGGCCTGCTTCCATCACGGCGTCGATATCCATTCCATCTGCCTGAATGCCGGGGATGTCGAAACTTCGTCCACGCTGAGAAAGATCGGTAGTTGATGACGCACGTTCAATGCTGGTGCCCATGCCGTAACGGTTGTTTTCAATGACGTAAACAACCGGGAGGCTCCAGAGTTTAGCCATATTAAAGGCTTCATAAACCTGGCCCTGGTTGGCGGCGCCATCACCAAAATATGCAAGGGCAACATTGCCGTTTTCGCGGTATTTATTTGCAAAGGCAAGGCCGGTTCCCAAGGGGACTTGTGCGCCAACAATGCCATGGCCGCCAAAGAACTGCTTATCAACAGAGAACATATGCATGGAGCCACCTTTGCCGTGTGAATAGCCTGAGGCTCTGCCGGTTAATTCTGCCATCACGCCTTTTGGTTCCATGCCGCAAACCAGCATGTGCCCGTGGTCACGGTAACCGGTGATAACCTGATCGCCTTCAATGGTGACGGCATTCATTCCTGTGACGACGGCTTCCTGGCCGATATAGAGATGGCAAAAACCGCCAATGAAACCCATCCCATAAAGCTGGCCGGCTTTTTCTTCAAAGCGGCGGATGAGTAGCATTTCTTTGTACAGGTCAATTTTTGAAATTTGTTTGTTTTTTGTTTTGTTTTTATTTGAGCTCACTTTGAAGTTACCTCGCTCATATATTTTCCTCACATGAGATTTTGTTATTGTCTGCTCCATCGTTTTTACATTGAAGCAGATGCGCTGTTTTTTTAAGTGTGCGCTTGGTCTGATGATTATAGGGTCTAACAACTTTATTACAAAATCAAATGATTAAAACAAAATTATTTGCTGCAGTTGCAAAGAATGCAATGCGAATACTTTAAATTATGCTTTTGATTTAGATAATTGTAATAATTGTTAACTTATTCGAAAAGAACAAGGTCATTGGGGTGGGCATATTGCAGATGTTTGCGTGCCAGCTCATCGACCAAGTCATGTCTGGCATGTCCTGTTTGCAGAGCTGCAATTCTTTTTTCATATTGGCGGCGTTGTTTTTTCATCTGTTTTAATGTTGATGAAAGTTCAGATACGCGAATCTGTAGCCGGTCTCTGCTTTCAAGACCGTACTTTCCGCCCGCAAAATTTAACGAGAAATAACAAAAGAGCCCCGCACATATGAACAATGGCAACAGTGCCCGGGCTCTTTTGTTTAATAATATGTAAACTCTAGTAAACACACGCAATACTTAACTCTCTACCAACTGCTTACTCAGTCACTGTAGAGGATTGCGGTTAATGGGGGGTAAAGCAAATGAGAAAAATTTTATAGATTCTCGTAAGTTATGCTATTCATTTGAGTACCCACCCTTTCTATTCTCTTAACGATTAAGAAACTTTCAGGACGCTTGTGCCGGCATAGACACCCGCATCACCCAGTCCTTCTTCGATGCGGATCAGCTGGTTGTATTTTGCTAATCTGTCTGATCGTGCAAGGGAGCCGGTTTTGATCTGACCGGCATTGGTTGCAACAGCAAGATCGGCAATGGTTGTGTCTTCTGTTTCACCTGAGCGATGCGAGATGACGGCTGTCATGCTGGCGTGCTGGGCCATCTGGATGGCTTCCAGTGTTTCAGTTAAGGTGCCGATCTGGTTGACTTTGACCAGAATTGAATTGGCGGTTCCCTGTTCAATACCGGATTTGAGGCGGGCAGGATTGGTGACAAAAAGATCATCACCAACGAGCTGGCATTGGCTACCGATGGCGTCAGTCATCGCTTTCCAGCCTTCCCAGTCATCTTCAGCCAGGCCATCTTCTATCGAGATGATGGGGAATTTAGAAATCAGGTTCTGGTAATAATCGATCATGCCGCCGGCATCGAGAATTTTACCTTCGCCTTTCATATTGTATTTGCCGTCTTTATAGAATTCGGTTGAGGCGGCATCAAGTGCGATGAAAATATCTTCACCAGCTTTATATCCGGCCGCTTCAATGGCTTTGATGATGAATTCAAGCGCGGCTTCTGAAGAGGCGAGGTTGGGGGCAAAGCCACCTTCATCGCCGATATTTGTATTGTGGCCTTCGTCCAGGAGGGCTTTTTTCAATTTATGAAACACTTCGGCACCCATGCGGATGGCATCTGCCATTGTTGGTGCTGAAACTGGCATGATCATGAATTCCTGAACATCAATCGGATTGTCGGCATGTTCGCCGCCATTGATGATGTTCATCATGGGGACTGGCAGAATGTGGGCGCCGGCACCGCCTAAATATCTGTAGAGCGGCAAATCAGCTGCCATTGCTGCCGCTTTTGATACGGCAAGAGACGCGCCAAGAATGGCGTTTGCGCCAAGGCGTGATTTGTTTTCTGTGCCATCGAGTTCGATCATGATGCCATCTATGCGGCGCTGGTCTTCTGCTTCGAGACCTTGAAGGCAATCAAAAATTTCACCGTTGACGCTATCTACGGCTTTGAGGACACCTTTGCCTATGAACCTTTCATCACCATCACGCAATTCGTGTGCCTCATGGGCGCCAGTTGAGGCTCCTGATGGAACGGCTGCGCGTCCTGATGAGCCATCCTCCAGCATCACGTCCACTTCTATGGTTGGATTGCCGCGGCTATCCATTATTTCACGACCAACAATATCGACAATAGCTGTCATTTGTCTTGCCTTTCCGATGCGAGTTTGGCCAGATTTTCCCGTTATAAAAAGACCGGCCATTTATATTCGTTATCAATTGTTCTCTTTGGCTGGGTTTTATCCTATCTGATAGCGATGTGAAAGAGGCAAACGGCTTAATTTCCATTATTTTGGTATCGGTTGTGCATTTGTCATGATATGGCTTTTTGCTTTATTTTATTATGTCTATCAATGTTCAGAAATTCCCGGCGTGGACACAGATCCGGAGCGGAGCAAATGGAAAAGCTACATCGTTTAAATGGCCGACGGGCGCTTGTTTTGTTTTCTGGTGGGCAGGATTCAACCACGTGTCTGGCTCACGCTTTGCACAATTATGATTATGTTGAGACAATTGGTTTTGATTATGGGCAGCGAAATCGGGTTGAGCTTGATTGCCGCACGGATGTCATATTGCGCATCATGGCGGGTTTTCCTCAATGGGGCCAGAAGATGGGCCCTGACAGATTGCTTGATCTTTCAACTTTTTCTTCTCTTTCTAAAAGTGCGCTTACGAATGAAGGAGAGACGATCACAATGGATGAACGAGGTTTGCCAACAACTTTTGTACCTGGGCGTAATTTGTTCTTTTTTCATTATGCAGCGGTGATTGCTTACAACCGGGATATGGGCGCACTTGTCGGCGGAATGTGTGAAACGGATTATTCCGGTTATCCGGATTGCCGGGAGGAAACTCTGAGGCACTTAGAGACAACGCTCAACCTTGGTATGGGGACAGACTTTAAAATTGATACGCCGCTGATGTTTAAAAACAAGGCGCAAAGCTGGGCGCTGGCTGATCAATTGGGGGGTGAGGAATTGATTAAGATTATTAAGGAAGCGTCTCATACCTGTTATGAAGGGGTGCGGGATGAATTGCATGAATGGGGGTATGGCTGCTCTCTTTGCCCTGCCTGCGTGTTGCGGAAAAAGGGCTATGAAGAATGGCAGGGTGTTGCCGTCATTTCCTGAATGATTGCATTTAACCCTGAAGGCTCTCGATGTTTGCTTCATTCAGACATCCTCATTATAAGTTTTAGCTTATGTATTCAGTGAAAGAAATATTTTATACCCTGCAGGGTGAAGGCGCACAGAGTGGCCGGCCTGCCGTTTTTATGCGGTTTTCCGGTTGCAATCTCTGGACCGGGCGTGAGCAGGATCGGGACAAGGCCGTTTGCCGGTTTTGTGACACGGACTTTGTTGGTACTGACGGGGTGAATGGCGGTCAGTTTGCTGAAGCCAATGAGCTGGCACAAAAAGCTGTTGAAGTGGCAGGGAGTGCTTCATCTGATTTGGTTGATGGTTTGCTGATTGTTCTGACGGGCGGGGAGCCTTTGTTGCAGGTCGATGATGTGTTGATTAAGGCGTTGCAATCTGCCGGGTTTGATGTGGCAGTAGAGACCAACGGCACAATCAAAGCGCCCTCTTCTCTTGACTGGATTTGTGTGAGTCCAAAGGCGGGTTCTGAAATCGTACAGCGATATGGTGACGAATTGAAGCTGGTGTTTGGTCAGGAAGAATTTACTGAAGAAGATATTCAGGCTTTTACCACATGGGATTTTGATCATTTTTATTTGCAACCAATGGATTGCAAGGATATTGATCGTCTCACCAGAGAAACGATTGAGTACTGCAAGGCCAACCCTAAGTGGAAACTCAGCCTGCAAACTCATAAATTGTTGCAGATACCCTGATATGTTTCATCAGCCTTTTGTTTTAACGAATTTTACCAGACAGAATTAATTTATGCGCATTTTTAAAGAGTTTAAATTTGAAGCCGCTCACTTTCTTCCCTCTGCTGAGCCGGGCACACCAAACAGCCGTATTCACGGGCATTCGTTTCGTGTGCGAGTTACCCTTGAAGGGGCACCAGCTGATGATACGGGTGTTATTCAGCATCTTGGCATTGTGGAAGACCATCTTAAGGCGGTTCAGGGAAAACTTGATCATCGGTTTCTCAATGAAGATGTTGAAGGGTTAGAAATTCCGACCCTGGAACACATTGCGCTCTGGATCTGGGGTGAGCTTGAGGGACCGTTGCCGCTGATTTATGAGGTTGCGGTGATGAGAGACAGTTGCGGTGAAGGTTGCATTTACCGAGGTTCGCAACATAAAGCAGGCTAAGTTATCAGTATGCTAAACTTAATTAGAATCTAAACGTAATCTGAATTGGTTCTGAATTTTATGAACGAGATTGAAGAACATATCACGCAGCTTGGCGGGTCGAATGAAATTGCGGCGTCTCCTGAAGATGCGAAACTTGAACGTGTGCCCAACCCACAGGCGGATGTGAGCTATGTGGCCCGGTTTACCTGCCCCGAATTCACATCTCTTTGCCCAGTGACAGGACAACCAGATTTTGCCCATCTGATGATTGATTATGTACCTGGTGACTGGCTGGTTGAATCAAAATCTCTCAAGCTTTATCTTGGGTCTTACCGGAACCACGGCGCGTTTCATGAGGATTGTACTGTTGCGATTGGCAAACGGCTGGTCGAGTTGCTTGAACCTCGTTTTTTACGCATTGGGGGATACTGGTTTCCACGTGGGGGGATACCGATTGATGTGTTTTATCAATCCGGGACTGTGCCAGAAAATGTCTGGTTACCTGAGCAGAATGTGCCCAATTACCGGGGGCGCGGTTAGAACTACTGTTATAATTCTTAATTGAGAGATTTGTTGATGTGGTTACTGCCAAGATTATTAAAAAAAGCCATCCATAAGGGAACACTTCGATTAAAGGGACCTGATGGACAGGTTGAAGTGATTGGCGGGCAAGAAGACGGGCCAGAAATCAGTATCCATATCATGGATTCTTCTTATGACTGGAAGATTGCTATTAACCCTGAGCTTTATGCCGGTGAGGCTTATATGAACGGGGCTTTGATTATTGAAGAGGGGGATATTTATTCTTTTCTTGAGCTGTTCTTTATCAATAAGAAAAATTTTGATCTGACGGCAAGTCAGATTTTCTGGAAAAGCATTGCCCGGAAATTGCGCCGCTTTAAACAGCACAATCCGATCTGGCGTGCTAAGGCAAATGCTCAGCATCATTACGATATTGGGAATGAACTTTACGAATTGTTTCTTGATGAAGACATGCAGTATTCCTGTGCTTATTTCAGGCACGGAAATGAAAGTCTTGAAGAGGCACAAATAGCCAAGAAGCGGCATGTTGCGGCTAAGCTCAATTTGCAGGATGGTCAAAGGGTGCTGGATATTGGCTGTGGCTGGGGTGGGCTTTCGCTTTATCTTTCACAAGTTGCTGATGTTGAAGTGACCGGAGTGACACTTTCCAGAGAGCAGATTGATGTGGCACGAGAGCGCGCGGCAGCTGCATCCCTTAGTGACCGAGTGAATTTCAAGCTTTGTGATTACAGAGAAATTTCTGGTAAGTTTGACCGGATTGTATCTGTTGGGATGCTGGAACATGTCGGCGTTGGCTATCTTGACGAATATTTTTTAAATGTGCGGGACCGGATGACTGAAGATGGCCTGGCGCTTATTCATTCCATCAGCTCGAAGGCACCGCCAGGTGTGACCGGGCCGTTTTTAGCCAAGTATATTTTCCCGGGCGGGTATAGCCCTTCTTTATCAGAAGCGATCACAGCTGTTGAGCATAGCGGTTTGTGGGCATTGGATATTGAGATCTGGCGTAAGCATTATGGATGGACACTACGTGAATGGCGGCGGCGCTGTGAGGAAAATAAGCAAGCGATCATCTCACTTTACGATGAACGATTTTACCGGATGTGGGAATTTTACCTCGCGGCATGTGAAGGCGCGTTTATGCATGGGGCATCACATGTGTTTCAGATGCAACTGGCCCGCACCCGGGATGCGGTGCCGTTGACACGAAGCTATATTGAGGACCAGACTGAGCTTCTTATAAAGCGTGAAGCTGAATTTCTTCCCCGCCTGCAACTGGCCCGTGATGTGGTCTCTCAATAAGGTGTTCTATCTGGAATTTTATTTGTTCAGCTGTTGATTGAACTTATTGAGCGCGACGATCTGGTCGGTTAATTGGTCAACTACGTCTACTGTATTGGGCGCAAACAGGTAGGAAAAAATCAGTTTACCCTTGAGGATTGTGATTGAATAAACATTGATCTGATCTTTTGTTGAGCCGTCAGCTGTTTTTAATCTCTGAAAGGTGGCAACGGCACAGATTTCTTCGTTTTCTTTTACAACTCCAAGGAGCTGGATTTTATTCATTTTGACATTTTTAAAACTGTCTTGGACCCGCTTGTTTATATCTTTTTCCATGTTTTTTAACATAGTGCCGCCCTGCTTCTTATAGACATCACAAATGCTTTTGATTGATTCTGCTTCTTTGCCTGTTAAATCCAGATTTTGTAATTTTAATGAGGACTGGTAGCTGCCAAAGGTGTCCAGATATTTTTGTTTTCTTGTGCGCCAGTTTTTTAATTCCTGACAATCTGCAAATTGTAACACCAGTTCGGTGTTGCCTTTGATGCTGTTTTTAACAGCGTTCAGCATATGATTATCTGCCGGAATTTGTGGGTTTAAGGAGCAATTATTCTCAGGAGTAGCGAGATTGAGGGTTGTTCCACCAACGACGAAAGAATTGTGGGAACGCTCTTTTGCTTCTGCCTGAGGCGCAGTTGTCAGCGTCAGAAACAAGACAGACAGGCTAACAAACATAAATGTCAAAATGCTAAAGTCAGTACGGCATTTGTTTTTGAGAGCGAACATTGTTCAATCCTTTCTGGATAATGATATTGAATTATTTTTTTGTGATCTGGTCTAATTCCTGAAGTTTTTGTAGCAGTGTTTTCATCTCAGATAATGGCATCATATTTGGTCCGTCTGATGGGGCGTTATCCGGGTCGTCATGAGTTTCTATGAATAGGCCGGCGACACCAACTGCGATGGCAGCTCTGGCAAGCACGGGGACAAATTCTCTCTGACCGCCGCTTGACGTGCCTTTACCGCCCGGTTGCTGGACGGAATGGGTTGCGTCAAAAACAACTGGGCAGCCCGTTTCTGCCATGATGGGCAGCCCGCGGAAATCTGTCACTAATGTGTTGTAACCAAAGCTGGCGCCGCGTTCTGTTAAGAGGATGTTCTGGTTGCCGGTTGAGAGGACTTTATCGACGACGTTTTTCATATCCCAGGGGGCGAGAAACTGACCTTTTTTGATTTTGATGGTTTTGCCTGTTTTACCAGCTGCTATCAACAGGTCTGTCTGACGGCAGAGAAATGCCGGGATTTGCAAAACATTGACCACTTCGGCAACAGGGGCGCACTGGCCTGCTTCGTGAATGTCCGTGAGGATGGGAAGATTGAGCTGTTGTTTAATCTCAGCAAATATCTCAAGGCTATTTTCTAACCCCAAGCCTCTTTTGCCGCTTGCACTGGTTCTGTTGGCCTTATCAAATGATGCTTTGAAGACCAGCGGGATATTCAGATCATCACATATTTCTTTTAAGGCTTCAGCCATCATGAAACCATGGTCGCGGCTTTCCAACTGGCACGGGCCAGCAAAGAGCATAAACGGGCTGTTGTTGCTGATGGTTAAGCCATGAATGTTGACTGATGAGTTTGGTTGCATTTGTTTTTCTTGCCTTCTGATGAGCTAGCTTAATTGTTGGCTTTGACATTCAGATGATGAATTTGCCTGATTTCTTCTGTTAGTTGCATGATTTCATTTATTTTGTAGCCTGGCGCATAAAGATAGGTATAGAGAAGGCGGCCATTTATGACGCTGGTGGCGTATAGACTGATCTGGCCGTTGATGTTCTTTTTGCTGTCTTCAAGGCGGAGGACTGAAGCTGCAACGCAGAGATTATCTTCATTCAATGATATGCCAAGTTTTTTGCCCTGATTTAAGGGGATCTGTTCAAAGCTGGTTTCTAACGCCTCAGCCTCTGAAGCAAAATCAGGACTTTTGCTGGAGATGAACTTGCAGATATTGTTAACGGTTGCGACTTCTTTGCCGGTTAAATCAACGCCCTTTAATTTGGTTGAGACCTGATAGGCCCCTTTGTGCGAGAGGTCTGACTGGGTGCCTGCACGCCAGTTGGTCAGCTCTTTGCAGTTTGTGTACTGAGCTATCAGTTCATTTCTGCCAGCGAGACTTTTTGTAAGTGCTGACAGAGCCATTTTATCAGCCGGGTTGTTATTATCCATCAGGCAATAGGATGGTGGAATTGCTAGCATGACCGCTTTGCCGCCAATGTTATAGCGTTGATAGGCAGTTTCGGCGGCAGATAAAGAATGGATGGTGCTGCTAAAGATGAGAGTTGTAGCGGCGACAATCTTTAGCAGTGTGTTTTTCTGCTTTGCGGTGAATTTTACGATCATTTCCGGCCTCCTTGTCAGTGATGATAATACGCCTGAACTTTGAACTGACATAGAGAACTCCCAAAATGGTTATTATTTGTTTTTGTCCGGTTGAACGGGGAGTAGTTTGGCATGGATGCTCTGAGCTGTGAAGTCATTTGCAATCAGGCTGATTATTCGAGGAACTCACTTGTTCTCTAAAGGAAAGCCAATTGATCAAAACGGAAATCGACAATTCTGCTTTATTATACCAAACGGCTTTGTTCTATGGCTGCGGCAACAAATGAAGCAAACAGAGGGTGTGGTTCAATGGGGCGGGATTTAAGCTCCGGGTGGAACTGAACGCCGATGAACCATGGGTGGTTTTCGATTTCTACAATTTCCGGCAACAGGCCATCCGGTGAAACGCCAGAGAATTTCATGCCGGCTTTTTCTAAATCATCTTTATAGCTCATGTTGACTTCATAGCGATGGCGGTGGCGTTCATGGATGGTCTCTTCGCCATAAATAGCCCTCGCCTTACTGTTGTCTATCAGCCTTGCTTCATAGGCGCCGAGGCGCATGGTGCCGCCCAGAATATCTGATTCTTCTCTTTTTTCGAGGCTGCCATCTTTGACCCATTCGGTCATCAGACCAACCAGAGGGATTTCTGGCGTGCCGAATTCGCTTGAGCCGGCACCAGCCAACCCGGCTTTGTTGCGGGCAAATTCAACAACTGCCATTTGCATACCAAGACATATGCCAAGATATGGTACTTTTCTGGTGCGGGCGAACGTTGCGGCGGCAATTTTGCCTTCAATACCGCGCTCGCCAAAGCCGCCGGGAACAAGAATGCCATCTACATTTTCCAGATATGGGGCCGGGTCTTCGCGTTCGAAAATTTCAGCGTCGATCCATTCAATGTTGACTTTTGATTTGTTGGCGATGCCACCATGAATGAGCGCTTCATTGAGGGATTTGTATGCGTCTTTCAGGCCAGTATATTTGCCGACAATGGCAATAGTCACTTCGCCTTCCGGGTTGTGAACGCGATCTGAAATCTGTTCCCAGCGGTCAAGCACTGGTTTTTTTCGGTCTTCAATGCCAAAGGCTTTCAGCACTTCTCTATCGAGGCCCTGCTCGTGATAGGCTTTTGGAACATCATATATACTGGCGACATCAAGAGCCTGAATAACGGCGTCTTCACGGACATTACAGAAGAGACCAATTTTGCGGCGTTCATCTGCCGGTACTTCTCTGTCACAGCGGCAGAGCAAAATATCCGGCTGGATGCCGATTGAGCGCAGTTCTTTCACCGAGTGCTGGGTTGGTTTGGTTTTTAATTCGCCAGCGCTTGGAATATAGGGAATGAGGGTCAGGTGAATGTAGATTGAATCATTCACCGGTAAATCATTGCGCAACTGGCGAATGGCTTCAAAAAACGGCAGGCCTTCAATATCACCGACGGTGCCGCCGATTTCGCAAAGCACAAAATCAATATCTTCATTGCCTGTGACCACGAAATTTTTGATGGCATCGGTTACATGGGGGATGACCTGGACTGTGGCCCCTAGAAAATCGCCACGGCGCTCTTTAGCCAGGATGTCCTGATAAATCCTGCCGGTTGTGACATTATCTGACTGGCGGCACGGAACACCTGTGAAGCGTTCATAGTGGCCCAGATCAAGATCCGTTTCGGCACCGTCGTCAGTCACGAAAACTTCACCGTGCTGATAAGGGCTCATAGTGCCCGGGTCTACGTTGAGATACGGATCCAGCTTCTGAAGGCGGACTGAATAGCCTCTTGCCTGCAAAAGCGCTCCGAGTGCTGCTGAGGCTAACCCTTTACCAAGGGAAGATACCACGCCGCCAGTGATGAAAATATATCGCGCCATGGGCCCCTAGGTTGCATGTTTATTGATTGATTCGTATAGAAAAGTTCGGTTGCGAACAGAAATATGAAAAAAAGGTCGCCGGTGATGATATTTTCATCACAGTACGACCCGTTTTTTTGTTTATTTCAATTTTGATGCTGTCAAATAAGTTTATTTTGCTGCATCCGGTTTTGGAACGACTGGGCCGTCCAGTTTTGTGTCTGTTTTCTTAGGCGGGGCCGGTGTGACAGGTGCAAGACCATCCAGCACTTTGCCGGCATCTTTCGGACCATCAATTTTAATTGCATCAATTTTGGATTCTGCTGTGCTGTTGTTTCTTGCGATCACAGTCAGGGCGATACTGGTGAGGAAAAAACAGCCAGCAAGGATTGCTGTTGAGCGGGAAAGCAGATTGCCAGTGCCGCGGGTGGAGTTCATGCCGCCACCGCCACCAATGCCAAGGGCACAACCTTCAGAGCGTTGCAACAACACAGTTGCAACCAGTGCGATCGCGATTAATACATGAATGACCAGCAATACATTTGCCATTTTATTTCCTTTAAATCTCTCTTTGGTGAGCTCTGAGACTTCGCTGTTCTGTAACTTGGTTATTTCAGCTTGTTATGCGCCCTATCAATCGAATTGTGGCTGCAGTTTTTCAGAACTGAGTGAAATCAATACTCAAACTGGTGATCTGGTTCAAGTTAAAACCGAGTTTGGGTTAAAAAAACGGGGATTTTTAGGCCTTTATTGCTTTTTCTCTTCTGGTAAGGGGGCGGCTGCGTCCTGAATTGTTGCAATCAGGTCATCCAGCAGGGTCGGTTCTGGTTGCTTTTCAGTTTGTTTCTTTGGTTTTGATTTTGGTTTTTGAGGTTTCTTTTTAGGCGCGTTTTTCTTTTTAACAGGCGTTTTCTTCGTTGTTTTTTTGGTTTTATCGTCTGGTTTCAGTTTTTTCTTTTTGGTTGTATCAATGGCTGGTTTGGGTGCAGGTCTGTTTTTTAAGTCAGCCGGTTTTCTTTTGGGTTTGACAATTTTTTTCTTGCTCTTGTTCTTTTTCAGTCTTGGGCAGCGGAATTTTAATTGCTCTTCAGTTTCGATATAGAGTTTTATTGATTGGATTTCTTCTGGTTTGGAATTGGCTTTGACCCATTCAAAACCTTTGCCCATATCCTGGACAGCCTGGAGCTGTAATAGTTTCTGAAGTTTTTCATTTAAATTTTTGCAGGCTTGTTTTGATAGTGGCTCCGCGTTTAATCCTGTAGCAGACATGCTCAGTGTTGCCAGGATTATGAATGAAAACAGGCATGTGGTTTTAAAAAAACTTAAAGTGCAGAAGCTAATTGAATGCAACGCAGACGATTTCACTAACATGTAGATACAGGCCCCGATTTAATTTGCTGACCGGGCCACCCCTTTATTTTCTTTTTTCAGGATGGCCACAGGCCCGCACCATATCGCAGCTATTGATAAGCTGCAATAATTCCTGTGAAATCTTCAGCTTTTAAACTTGCGCCGCCCACCAGTGCCCCGTTTACATTTGAAACGGCCATTAATTCTTTCGCGTTTGCTGGTTTGACAGAGCCGCCATATAGAATGCGTATCTTTTTGCCTTCTTCTGCGCTTATGTTTTCGATCAAAAATTTGCGGATAAAGTCATGTACTTTTGCGATGTCTTCTGTTGTTGGTGTCAGACCTGTGCCAATGGCCCAGACGGGTTCATAGGCAATTATGAGGTTTTCTGCTGTGGCGCCATCTGGAATTGAATTTTTTAGCTGGCGTTCAATGACTTTCAGGGTGAGGTCGGCTTTTCTTTCGCCTAACAGTTCGCCAACACAAAGAATGACTTTTAAACCGGCGCGCCAGCCGGCTTCAGTTTTCAGGGCGATGTCACGATCCATTTCACCATGATCCATGCGGCGTTCGGAATGGCCGGTTATAACGTATTTTGCGCCGCAGTCTTTAATCATCTCAGCTGAAATGTCGCCGGTATGGGCGCCTTTTTCAGCATGATGGCAGGTTTGCCCGCCTATTTCGATTGGCGAATTTGAGAGAATATGCGCAAAGGCTGTGATGAGTGTGGCTGGCGGGCATATCAGGATTTCACAGTTATTTGACTGGTCATTTTCAGTGATATTGGCTTTTAATGTGTTAATTTCGGTGACTGACTGAGAAACGCCGTTCATTTTCCAGTTGCCGGCAACTATTGGTTTAATCATTTTTGGTAGTGGCCCTTTGTTAATGTATGTCTTTAAATTAAGTGTTTTTCTATTTTAGATAAGAAATGGCTTGCCAATATTAGACTTCCCCCCCTAGATCATGACATAGTTTACCTGAACTGGCATGACATGATCTAAGTTTTATTCTGGCGTGTCATAGATTTACGCTGGAATGTCTGGCAACTGTTTGTCTCTCGAACGAGTAACCACTTTTAGGTGACATGCTATGTGAATGTCTATAAAAGTTTAAGATCATTTGTTTGTTTGTCTGCCTTTCTCAGTGTCTTGCATGGTAAACGCTGTTGTTGGTAGACGTAATTTTTATAATAAAATCGCCTAAATTTGATTTTATATCAATGCGGCGAAACGAACCATAAGATGGAATGAATATGTTAAGTGTGCTTCGGAAAAGTGTTGGTGGTGTTATTGCCAAGATTTTTATTGGTCTGTTGATTTTGAGTTTTGCTGTCTGGGGTGTTGAAGGGCTCATTCTCTCGGATACGAATGTACCGCTTGCCAAAGTGGGTGATGTTGAAATCAGCCGGGTAGATTATGAGCGCATGTACCCAACTGTGGTGAATGAGTGGAACACACGCTTAAAGCAACGACTTAGCAGAGAACAACTAAGAGCGTTTGATATACCGTCGCAGGTTAAATACCGTCTGATCAATCAGGCAGCTGTTGACAGCCATGTCAGTAATCTTGAGCTTGGTGTTTCTGATTTTTCTATTGGTGAAGCCATTAAGAACGACCCGCAGCTTAGAGACCAGACCGGGACATTTAACAAAGAGTTGCTGAGGCAGATTTTGCGGTCTGAGCGGATTACTGAACAACAATATTTTCAGACGCAGCGCGAGTCTGCTCTACGCACACAGCTCACCAGCATTTTTACTCAGAAGAAAGTCATACCTAAAGTGATGATTGACAGCCTTTATCATTACCGGGAAGACAAGATTAATGTTGAATATTTTGTCATTCCTGAAGGTGCTGTGAAAAAAGCGGCTGAACCAACTGAGGCTGAACTGAACAGTTTTTATGAAACTGCAAAAGCGAGCTTTAAAGCACCTGAATACAGAAAAGTTGCTCTTTATGTTCTCTCTATGGATGAACTGAAGAAAAAGGCTGAAATTTCTGAAAAAGATGTGAAGGCGACTTATGAGCTGCGTAAGAAATCTTTTAATACGCCAGCGAACCGGACTTATAGCCAGATTGTTTTTGAAACAATGGAAAAAGCTTTAGAAGCACATAAAGCTTTAAATGCTGGCAAAGACTTTAATGAAGTTGCAAAAGAATTTGGCAAAAGCACCAAGGCTGATTCAGTTGGCCCAGTGACAAAGGCCAGTATGGCAGATGCGAAACTTGCTGATGCTGTGTTTGGTGTGAAAGAAGGCGAGTATACCGCACCTGTTGAAGGGCGTTTTGCCATTACGATTGCCAAAGTTGATAAGGTTGTCGCGGCTGTTGAAAAAACACTGGAAGATGTCAGGCCTGATATTGAAAAGACTTTGAGAGAACGCTTTGCGCGTACTGAAATTAAAAAACTTTATGATAAAGTTGAAGACCTGCGTGCGAGTGGCATGGGTGCTTTGAATGTTGCCAAGGAAATGAACGGCACAGGCATTGACATTAAAGCCATTGACGCAAAAGGACTTGGCACTGATGGCAAGCCTGTTGCTGAGCTGCCTAAAACTCAACGTTTAACCGGTGCTATTTTCTCTTCTGCCGTTGGTGATGATACGGTTTCTGTCAGGCATAGTGATGGCGGTTATGTGTGGTTTGATGTGCTTGAAATTATGCCAAGCCGGATTAAGAAACAGGATGAAATTAAAGACGAATTAAAAGCAGCCTGGCTAGATAAAGAGAATAAGAGACTTGCTTCTGAGTTTGCTTCAACAATCACCAAAGAGATTGAAGATAAGAAAGACTTTGCGGCAGTTGCCAGTCGATTGAGTGCAAAAGTAGTTAAACCCGATGCGCTGGGACGCGGCGCTAAGGTTGATGATGATATTCCTGTTGTTTTCGTTAATCGACTATTCAGCGTGAAAGAAGGCGGTATCAGTTCAGGTCTTGCTGCAAATAATAAAAACTGGGTGATTGTTAAGGTCAACAAACATGAAGCGGCCAAAACATCTGGCCCGGCCTATGAAGCTTATAAGACAAAAATTGAAACTGAGTTGCAATCTGAGCTAACCAGCGACCTTGTTGCGCAATATCTACAAAGTGCGAAAACACAATTTGGTGTTGTTGAAAACAAACAGGTATTTGACCAACTGAAGAATGCCCTTTAATAAGCTTTTTAGTCAGGCATGTCTGAAGATATGCCTGGCTCCAAAGTGCCCCATATTATTGGTGTGGCTTTGAGTTTCTGATAAGGCGAATTGGGTATGAATAAGCAGATTGTAGCTGGTGAGACCGGTTTTTTTCCAGAATTTTCCTCTTTTCAATCCGGCTATGAAGACGGCAAATCACAAGTTGTCTGGACCCGTCTTGTTGCCGACCTTGAAACGCCTGTTTCCGCTTTTTTAAAATTAACGCAATCAGATGACGGAGCGGCCAGATCTGATCAGTCCACTTCAGTTTCTGGCAATCATTTTTTGCTTGAAAGTGTTGAAGGGGGCGCGGTACGGGGGCGCTACTCGGTGATTGGCCTGAAGCCTGATGTTATTTTCAGGAGCCAGGGTGAACATGCTGAAATTAACGAGCAATGTTTAACTGGTGGTGATGATTTTAAACCTCTTTCTGAACCGACCCTGCATGCCATCAGAACATTGCTTGAGCGATCACGGATTGACCTTCCCCCTGAATTACCGCCTATGGCTGCCGGGGTTTTTGGCTATATGGGTTATGACAATGTTCGGTTGATGGAACATTTACCTGAAGAAAACCCTGATGTTCTTGATGTTCCAGATACAATCTTCATTCGCCCGACCATTATGGTGATTTTTGATGCCGTGAAAGATGAAATGGTCATGGTGCACCGGGTTGATGTTAAGGATGGTGTTTCAGGCGAACAGGCATATCAGGATGCCCTCGACAATCTTCAGTCTGCCATTCTGGATCTGAATGCGCCTGTGCCGCATCAGGCGCATATTGAGACGGTTGAAGACGTGTTTGAAGAACCAAGTTCAAACACCACACATCAACAGTATATAGAGATGGTCAGCAAGGCGCAGGACTATATCAAAGCGGGTGATATTTTCCAGGTGGTGTTGAGCCAGAGATTTTCAGCGCCGTTTGATTTGCCGCCGTTTTCACTTTATCGGGCGCTGAGGCGAACAAACCCCTCTCCTTTTCTCTATTATCTGAATTTTGCCGGGTTTTCGATTATTGGTTCCAGCCCTGAAATTCTTGTCAGAGCGAGAGAAAATAAAGTCACTGTCCGGCCGATTGCCGGGACACGGCCACGCGGTGCCACACCTTCAGAAGACGAAACGCTTGGGGCTGATCTTCTTAGTGACCCAAAGGAATGTGCTGAACATCTGATGCTGCTTGATCTTGGACGGAATGATGTGGGGCGAGTGGCTGAACTTGGCAGTGTTAAGGTGACAGATCAGTTTTTTCTCGAACGTTATAGTCATGTGATGCATATTGTTTCTAATGTAGAGGGGCGGCTCTCATCTGAGTTTGATGAGATTGATGCACTCATGGCGGGATTTCCGGCGGGCACAGTTTCTGGTGCGCCAAAAGTTCGGGCGATGGAAATTATTGATGAGCTTGAAGTTCATAAACGTGGTATTTATGCCGGCTGTGTTGGTTATTTTTCAGCCAATGGTGAAATGGATAGCTGTATTGTTTTAAGGACAGCGATTGTTAAAGATGGCCAGATGCATGTGCAGGCAGGTGCGGGGATTGTTGCAGACAGTCAACCACAATCTGAATATGAAGAGTGTGTGAACAAGGCTAAGGCTCTGTTTAGTGCCCGGGCTGAAGCGGTTCGTTTTGCAAGTGTGAAATCTAATCGTTAAGTTTAAGCTGCTGGTTTTAACATGTCTGATTTGATTTTATCTGGTTTGGCATTGTGCTGTTTAAAGTGAGTTATTCATGGTTGATCTTTTTTTAATGAGGCACGCCAAATCCAGTTGGGATGATGCTTTTCTTGATGATTTTGAGCGCCCGCTTAATAAGCGTGGGAGGCAGGCCGTGCCGTTGATTGGCCAGTGGATGATTGAACATGCCATTAGCCCTGAACTTGTTTTATGTTCAACGGCAAAACGATGCACTTCCACTTTGAAACTATTAAAAGAAGAAGGCATCCGGTTTGCGGATATTTCCTATCATGAAGTTTTGTATCATGCGTCTTCTGTTGATTTATTATCTTTAATACGAACGCTGCCTGATACTTTAAAGTCGCTGATGATTATCGGTCATAATCCGGGTATGCATATTCTTGCCAATGCATTGATTAAGCTTAAAGATGGCCAGCCTGCGCCACCGTTTGAAGTTAAATATCCGACATCTGCTGTTACACATTTTCAATTTCAGGTGAAGGACTGGTCTGCTGTTGCCGAGGGGAGTGGAACCTTATATCGTTATGTCACGCCTAAGCAGTTGCTTAAGGCGCAAAGTCAGGACAGGACCGTATAAGACGATGATCACCTTAATCGATAATTATGATAGTTTTACCTATAATCTGGTTCATTATATTGGTGAATTGGGTGTTGATAGCCATGTGATCCGTAATGACAAGATTACGGTTGATGAAGTGATTGAACAGGCACCAAAGGCGATTGTCATATCACCTGGACCCTGCACGCCGAATGAAGCCGGGATCTGTCTTGAACTGGTTGAGAAATGCGCGGGGAAAATTCCTTTGTTCGGCGTTTGTCTTGGTCATCAGTCTATTGGTCAGGCGTTTGGTGGCAAGGTGGTTCGTGCACCGATTTTAATGCACGGGAAAACGTCGCACATTCTCCATCAGGAACATTCCATTTTTAAGGGCCTGCCCTCCCCTTTTATCGCGACCCGGTATCATTCTCTTATTGTTGAACAGGAAAGTCTTCCTTCCTGTCTTGAAGTTACTGCGACAAGTGATGATGGCCTGATCATGGGGTTAGCGCATAAGGAATTGCCTGTTTACGGTGTGCAGTTCCATCCGGAAAGCATTGCCTCGGATTTTGGACATAAGATACTTGCCAATTTTCTTGAACTTTCCGGAATATCTATTGACGCGAAAAAAATTAAAATGACTGCGACTGTTTAAGCTTTCTTTCAACAGGCAGATTCATGCAGATCACATTGCAGGCTGAAATATAAATTCGGGAAGTGGTATGAAGACGATACAGGATTATATCAAAGTCATTTCAAATGGTGAGACGTTAAGCCGTGCTGATGCAGCTGCGGCTTTTGATTTGCTGATGACGGGGCAGGCTGAACCGGCGCAGATTGGCGGCTTTTTAATGGGCCTTAGAATGCGCGGTGAAACGGTTGATGAAATCACTGGTGCGGCTGAAGTTATGCGCGCCAAAGCAACGGGGGTGAAAGCACCGCCAGGATCTGTTGACACATGCGGGACCGGCGGCGATGCGCATGGTACGTATAATATATCAACTTGCAGTGCTTTTGTTGTGGCTGGCGCCGGTATTCCTGTTGCCAAGCATGGTAATAAATCAATCTCTTCCAAATCTGGCTCAGCGGATGTGCTTGCGGCGCTTGGGGTGAAGCTTGATGTCAGCCCGGCTGTTGTTGAGCGCTGTATTCGCGAGGCGGGTATCGGGTTTATGTTTGCGCCGGCACATCATTCAGCCATGAAGCATGTCGGGCCGGCGCGGGTTTCGCTGGGTGTGCGGACAATTTTTAATATTCTCGGCCCGCTTTCTAACCCGGCTGGTGCGAAGAGACAGGTCATTGGTGTTTATGCTGAAGAGTGGCTCGGGCCAATTGCTGAAGTGCTGCGCAATCTTGGTGCTGAAAAATTATGGGTTGTGCATGGCGCTGACGGGCTTGATGAATTGTCTACAACAGGTGAGACCAAAGTTGCTGAACTAAAAGACGGTGTTATTACCCGTTTTTCAGTTTATCCAGCTGACGCTGGTTTGCCGCTTGCTGAAATGGCGCAGCTTAAAGGTGGTGATGGGGTTGAAAATGCGGCGGCTATCAGAGCTGTTTTAATTGGTGAGGCGAGTGCGTTTCGCGATATAGTCTTGTTAAATGCCGGGGCAGCGCTTCTGGTTGGTGACAAGGTTGATGATTTGAAAAGCGGTGTTGAAATGGCGGCTCTTTCAATTGATCAGGGACATGCTTTAGCTGCGCTTGAAAAACTTGTTGCCATTACTAATGAAGCGGCTTGAAGCTTTTGATTACCGACATCATCTGATAAAGATAGATTTTTAAATATACAGGACTTTTAATCATGCAAAACATGCTTGATCGGATTATCGCTCACAAGGTGAAGGAAGTGGAGAACGCTAAGAATAACGTGCCACTTGCAGAGCTTGAAAAACAGGCCGGGAATGCGCCTGAACCGCGTGGGTTTATTCGCTCTATCCGTGAAAAGATTGGCTCTGGTGAAGCCGCGCTGATTGCAGAAATTAAAAAAGCAAGCCCGTCTAAGGGGCTGATCAGGGAAGATTTTGATCCTGTTGTTCTGGCAAAGGCCTATGAAGCGGGTGGGGCTGCCTGCATTTCGGTTTTAACGGATGTTGCGTTTTTTCAGGGGCATCCGATTTATTTAAAACAGGTGCATGCAGCTGCAAGCCTGCCGGTGCTTCGAAAAGATTTTATGATTGACCCTTATCAGGTGTTAGAAGCCCGGGCATGGGGGGCTGATTGTATTCTGGTGATTATGGCGGCGCTTGATGATAACACTGCCAAAACGCTTACCCTGCTTGCCAAAAGCCTTGGTATGGATGTTTTGGTTGAGGTTCACAACCGGCAGGAGCTTGAGCGGGCGCTTCAGTTGAATGCGGTGCTGATCGGTATTAATAACCGGAATTTGCAGACTTTTGATATTAAACTGGAAACAACAGAGGGGCTTGCGCCGCTTATTCCGAAAGACCGGATCGTTGTGAGTGAAAGTGGTATCTTCAAGCATGAGGACCTACAGCGGCTTTCACGGTTTGGAGTTGATACTTATCTGGTGGGTGAATGCCTGATGCGTCAGGATGATGTTGAGAGGGCAACTAAGGTGCTGCTGGGAAAGCCTGTGCCGGTTCTGGATAAGGTTATGAAACGAAGCCAGGAGAGTGATGTTACTTCTGGGATGCCTGACACGATGATGCCCGATACTCAGGCTGATGCTGCTTCGCATTTACTTAAAGAAGATACTCCGCCCTCTGAGCAGGCAATGGATGAAACTGGTAAAGCCCCGTTTATTAAAGCGGTTGAAGATGATTTTCAATCGGCAGTCAAAGAACTTGGGGCGCTGATTGAAACGGGCGCCGCGGATGCTTCAGCTGGCAGCCAGATTTTAAGTGATGGCATCAGCAAGCCCGCAGAGAAACCTGTTTCAGATCAGAAAACACAAAATGACACACCGGCTAAGCTTTCTCATGTGAATGAAGCTGGGGCGGCGCATATGGTCGACATTTCAGATAAGACTGTTACATCCCGTGTGGCGACTGCTGAAGGGTTTGTTGCCATGCAGGCGGAGACACTTGCACAAATTCAGCAAAACGCCATGAAAAAGGGTGATGTGCTGGCTGCAGCCCGTCTGGCTGGTATTATGGCGGCGAAGAAAACTTCTGACCTGATCCCGCTTTGTCATCCTCTGCCGGTGACCGGTGTGGAGGTTGATTTTAAACCTCAGACAAACCCTGTGACCGGCATTCTGGTGCGGGCGACTGTCAAGGTAGATGGTAAAACAGGTGTTGAGATGGAGGCGCTTACTGCTGTTTCTGTCTCATGCCTGACGATTTATGACATGGCCAAAGCGATTGATAAGGGGATGAGTTTTTCCTCTATCCGTCTGATTGAAAAAACAGGCGGTAAATCCGGCACATATCGGGCCGAAGGTTCTGCTCTTACTCATCCTCAACGCCGCACAGATGGAATGGCTCAGACAAGCTGATTAATCTTTTGTTTTATTTTCAAAAACAAGTTTCTAAGAAGACGAGTGGAGTGGTTTTATGGGGATGTTATCCGTATCTGAAGCGCAGCAGAGACTGATTGCTGATTGCGAGATTTGCCCTGTTGTGACTGTGCCGCTTGAACAGTGTTATCAGCGGGTTGTCGCTGAAAATATAGCCGCTAAGATGACCCAGCCACCGTTTGATGCGTCTGCGATGGATGGGTATGCGCTTTGTCAGGATGACACTGCTTCCCTGCCCGTTACGCTGAAAGTGATTGGTGAGAGTGCTGCCGGGCATCCTTTTGATGGGTCAGTTCGACAAGGGGAAGCCGTTCGGATTTTTACCGGGGCTGAAGTTCCGGCAGGGGCTGATGTGATTGCGCTGCAGGAAGATTGTGAGCGTGCCGGAGATCAGGTGACAATCAGAGAAGCTAACCCGCCAGCTAAATTCATTCGACCAAAGGGATATGATTTTGCGCTGGGTGATGTGCTGCTTGATGAAGGTGAGCAAATTAACTACCGGCACATGACGATGCTTGCATCTATGAATGTGGCTGATGTTCTGGTGAGGGAAAAGCCGCGTGTTGGTATCATTGCAACAGGTGATGAGTTATGTCTGCCAGGTCGTGAGCCTAAGGCGGGACAAATTGTTTCTTCAATCCCATTTGGGATGAAGCGCCTTATTCAGGAAGCTGGCGGCGAAGCTGATTTTATTGGTATTGCTCTTGATAACCTTGCTTCCCTTGATGACCACATCAGCCGGGCAGAGGATTATGATATACTGGTGACAATCGGCGGTGCTTCTGTTGGTGATCATGACCTTGTTCAACAGGCGCTAAAAAACAAAGGCATGACACTTGATTTCTGGCGAATTGCCATGCGGCCCGGCAAACCACTGATGGTTGGCAGTTTAGAAAAAGCTGATGGTGGATTGCAAAAGGTTGTCGGGTTGCCGGGCAATCCTGTTTCAGCTCTTATTTGCACATTGATGCTTGTTGTGCCGCTGATACGATCGATGATGAACGCAAAACTGGTTTTTGCGCGGCAATATTTTGCTAAACTGAGCAATGATGTGCCTGAGAATGGCCCTCGCCAGCATTATATGCGGGCGCTTGCCGAGCATGATGGAAGTGGTTCTGAAGATGGTGCCGTGCTGGTCAGATCTCTTGAAGATCAGGACAGTTCATTACAAGCTAAATTTGCTCATTCAAATGGCCTTATTGTGCGACATCCCCATGCCAAAGCGGCTAATTCGGGGGATCTGGTTGAAATTTTACCGTTGAATTTTGGTCTTTTTTGATCAATTTTTATGTTGTTATTTTATTTTTCGATAAATAATTCTTTATTATCAGTGTGCTAGGAGCCTTGCATTGAGGGCATTGCTGCGTTGCAGAATACCCCCTAGCTGATCATAGTTTCGAGGCCTATCTTTAGTTCAAGAGAATCGTTTTCTCGTTAACCAAAGTAACTTTACTTATGGAGAAGAAAATGGAAAATCAAACTAAAGTCAGAGTGTTGAGCCATGATGAAATTGATCATTATATTCTACACGCTAAAACCATTCGCAGTGAAACAATGAGCGAGCATATTGCTCAGTTTACAACAAAGCTGCATGGTATTTTTGATCAGATCAGTGTGAAAATTCATGATCTGTTTTCTGGTAAATCAGGCCTGAAAAAGGTCTAATACCAACAGGTTAATAACCAAAGCCGCATTCAATTGCGGTATATGGTTTATTCATCTGATCAGATACTGAATTTAATTCAGATCTGACAAATTATAACTTCAAAAGAGACCGCATATCTCTGATTTGCGGTCTTTTTTTTATGCGCAATTTCATTATGAATTTGACTTCCCCCAGATAGCGCTTGATGAAAGTCCTTGTTGAAAGTTCTTGCGGAACAAGATGAGAACATGCATAATGTTCTCGATTCGTACCTTTTGCCTGATGACAGTTACACAGATCATTAGATTTATCTTATTTTGATGGCAAACGGATCAGTCTGTTTATCAACTTGTTTTGAAGCGGATGACTTAAATCTTACCGGAGGGCTCTTTCTATGCTGACCAAAAAGCAAAAAGATCTTTTGATCTTTATTCATCGACGTGTTCAGGAAACGGGGGTTTCCCCTTCTTTTGATGAAATGAAAGATGCGCTAGATTTAAAATCAAAATCAGGAATACACAGGCTGATTACTGCGCTTGAAGAACGCGGGTTTATTCGAAGGCTGGCGCATAAAGCCAGAGCGCTTGAAATTTTAAAATTACCGGATGCTGTTGTTTCGTTAGCTGATGGAGCAGGCAGTGGACATTCGGGTGCTGTTCGTGGGGGTGAACATGAAGCACCCGGTCTTTCCGGGCGCAGTCAATCTAATGTTATTCCATTTCGAGAAGCTCAACCAGTTGAAGTGAATAAATCCATTCAGATACCTTTGATGGGACGGATCGCGGCCGGTGTGCCTATATCTGCTATTCAGGACCATAGTTCTGATATCACGGTTTCTCCCGAAATGATTGGCCCTGGCAATCATTATGCTCTTGAAGTCCACGGTGACTCGATGATTGATGAAGGCATACTTGATGGTGACATGGTTCTGATCAGAGAGACATCAAGCGCTAAAAACGGGGATATTGTTGTAGCGTTTATTGTTGAGGAAGAAGAAGCCACACTGAAAAAGATTTATAAATCCGGTAATTCAATTGAGCTGGTGGCTGCTAATCCAGCATATGAACCGCGTGTTTTCACATCTGATAAAGTTGAGGTGCAGGGGCAGCTTGTAGGGCTTGTGAGGCGATATCATTAAGCTGGATCTGATCGATTTTACTTATTTGATTGTGCCAGACCAGATGCGATTGTTTCTGAAATCATTTGCCCGTTCAACTCGCGTTTTTCCGTCTTTAATATAGATTGTGTGTGGGCCTAATTTGCTCAATTCGGTTTTTGTCAGTATCAATTCCGGATTAGGGCATGGGCGGGTGATGCTATGTTTATAGATCAGGATGTCCGCTCTTTCACATTCTTCAGCCAGGGCGTCTATATTTTTCAACAAAGTTACAGTCTTATTGGCGGTTTGACCTGAACAGGCGCTTTCATCACATATCAGTTTATCTGAGTTTCTGATTTCTGACTGGTCTTTTGGATCACCATCAGCTTTTAGCCAGTTTTGCAGAACAAATTTTGATTTTCTTCCATCCGGCGCATAGAGCTGACCGTCATTTCCTCTTAACGCGATGATGTCACCGGTTGAACCGACATATAGCGCCGGTTTTTCTCCTGGCCTTGCGGTTGCAAGAGCGATGATGATCAACGGTATGGCAAGGTAAATAAACGGTCTTCTGGTAAAAAACAGGATCAGGGCCGCGAAGGTAAAAATGATGACGGAACTGAGTGTTATTTTACCAATTGATAAAATTGCCGGATCAAAAGATGATGTCCAGTGGGCCGTTGATAACAGCATCTCAATTGAGATGCCGAGTGGGATCATGGCCAGTTGTTCAATTCCAAAAGGCATTAGAGCGAGAGACAGAACGGCAGCTGGCATTAATAGTAATGTGAATATCGGGATGGCGAGCATGTTGCCGACGGGGCCCATATATGAAAACTGATTGAAATGATAAATTGCAAAGGGTGCTGTCGCCAGGGTCGCGATCAGGCTTGTCATCCAGATACCTGAAAGATAGTAAAATGGTCTGGCCCAGTTGTGCTTCGCGAAAAAAGTCAGTGGTTGATATTTTAGATTAAACTGATAGGCAACAACCAGTGCTGTTACGGCGGCAAAGGACATCTGAAATCCGGCACTTAACAGGCTGTCCGGGCGGAAGATCAGGATCACCAGTGCGGCAAGTGCCACGTTTCGAAGTGTTAGGGCTGGTCGCTCCAGAATGATGGCAGCAAAGAGGATGTTGATCATCAGGAATGCCCGCTGCGTTGGAATAGACTGACCTGAAATCAGAAAGTAAACTGTGCCTCCAAATAGTGCGATGATGGCCGCCCATTTCTTTATCGGGTATTTCTGAGCGTAGATGGGGAACAATGCGAGGGCTGCTCTGGCCAGAAAGAATATTGTTCCGGCAAAGACGGCCATGTGCAGGCCTGATATTGCTAGCAAGTGACCAAGGCCAGCATTTCGCAGTGCTATCAGATCCTGTTCTTTAATTCTTCCCCTGTCACCCAGTATCAGGGCGCGGGCCATTGATCTTTTTGGTTCGCTCAGATGTGCATCTATTCGGGTGGCGATGGCATTTCTGAGTGTGGCTATGAAGGTGAAGAGTGGGTTGTTGTTTTTTGCTACTGTGTTTGTGTTCCGACAAATTTTCATTTGGGAGATGGTAAAACCGGTGCCGCCAATTTGTTTGAACCACAGGGCTTTGCCAAAATCATAGCCGCCTGGAATTAAAGGTCCGTTTGGTCTTTTTAATATAGTGCGGCCACAAACCACATCACCGAATTTAAACCTTGGTCCCTGGTCTGTTGTTCTGATGCGCAGTCTTATCGGGCGCTGTTGTTGTTTTGTTTTTGAAAGGGCGAGCAATGTGCCGCTATATCTGATACGGCTTTTTTGCAATGGTTCAATTGTATCGACCGCCATTGTGTAGTGATAAGATTTGCTGCTGGAGGATAATAAGGGTGTTTTTACGCTGTGCGTTCTGAATAGAGCGGCAGCATATCCGAGCAAGACGATTAGCAGCAACGAAATTATTTTTAATTGCAAGGATGACTTGTTTGGCACAAGCCAGATGACCAGAACGACCAACAGTAAGAGTGCGGTGATTGTTAAGTCACCTTCAAAGGGCAGAGAAAAATAGATACCGATGCCGATGGAGAGCAGGATGACTGTCCAGGGAATATTGTTTGAGGGAATTTGTTCCAGCAGATTGAAGATTTGCGGATGACGGTCAATTGACTGAGTTTCAGTTGTCCAGCTGTGGTTTTTTGATTTTTTTAACCACTGCAACATGGCTTAACCCTTTTTTGGATCGTCTCCAGAGTTATCTGAATGAAACTTTATCAAGGTTCAGTATATGTGATTGGGAGTGATCCGGCGAGTTTTATGCGGCTGTCAGTTTTATGTGCTTCGATTATTGGTTGATTTCAGTTTCCAGCCGTGGATTATAGAGCCAAATCTTATAGGTATGGATTGAAGTTGCTCAGTGTGTGTTATTGTTCATGCCAGTCTTTATTCTAGTTCAAACTTCACTTTAGTTTCAAAAATCGTTCAATTTTCAGGAATTCATTATGACGAAATCTGTTGTCACCCGTTTTGCGCCAAGCCCTACCGGTTATCTGCATATTGGTGGTGCGAGAACTGCTTTGTTTAACTGGGCGTATGCCCGGGCCAAGGGTGGCAAGTTTCTACTTCGCATAGAGGATACTGACAGGGAACGATCAACACAGGGGGCGATTGATGCCATTCTATCCGGATTAAACTGGCTTGGCCTTGAACCAGATGAAGCCCCCCTCTTTCAATCCAAACAACAGGCGCGACATGTTGAAGTTGCAGAGCAGCTATTAGCAAGTGGTCACGCATACCGCTCTTATGCTGATGACAGTGAAGTTGAAGCCATTCGCCAAAAGGCACGAGCAGATGGTGTCGCTGCCAGATACCCTGGGCGGGATGAACCGATTGCCGAACAATTTATTGAGCAATCAGTTGTTCGTTTTAAAGCACCAATTGATGGTGAAACGGTAATTGATGATGAAGTACAGGGTCAGGTTTCGATCAGAAATGACCAGCTTGATGATCTTGTTCTGCTTCGTTCTGACGGAACGCCGACTTATATGCTGGCGGTTGTGGTTGACGACCATGATATGGGCATCACACATGTTATTCGCGGTGATGATCATTTGACCAATGCGGCGAAACAAATTCAGATTTATCAGGCGCTCTCGTGGGATGTGCCGGTATTTGCGCATATTCCGCTTATTCATGGGGCAGATGGGGCCAAACTTTCGAAACGGCATGGGGCTCTTGGTGTTGAGGCTTATCAGGCGATGGGATATCTGACTGAGGCGCTTCGAAACTACCTGGCGCGGCTTGGTTGGAGCCATGGTGACGAGGAAATTATTTCAACAGAACAGCTCATTGAATGGTTTGACATTCAGGGCATTAATAAATCCCCTGCCCGGTTTGATATGGCTAAACTGGATCATGTTAACGGGCATTATATCCGTGAAAGTGAACCGGCGGTTGTGATTTCTGAGGTGAAAAGCCTGCTGGAGATGTGTGAAGATGAACTCAATTTACCGTTTAAGGCGGAACAGATTGATTATAAAAAACTGCAAGCTTCCTTTCCGTTTTTAAAAGAGCGGGCAAAGACGCTGATTGAATTGCTTGAGACAGCCGCCTACCTTTTTGCCGAGCGCCCAGTTGCGCTATCAGAAAAGGCTGAAACTATCCTTAGCGGTGATGGTGCAGGTGAAATACTGGGTGCAGTAGTTGAGCGGCTTTCTGGTCTGGACCAGTGGGAGAAAGATAACATTGAGCAAGGATTAAAGGCGTTTTCAGTGGAAAAAGAGCTGAAATTTGGTAAGATTGCGCCATTATTACGTTGTTCATTAACGGGTAGTACTGTTTCACCCGGAATTTATGATATATTGCTTAGTTTAGGACGGGATGAATCGCTTTCCCGTATTCAAGATCAGCTTTCGCGTTAAAACGAGCTGAATACTTGAGTACTACCCGGTTTTATTCTCATACTTTTGAGATTTCGTCTATTCGCTGTTTTTCTATATTTTGTTTTTTTACTCATTTCGCATCTAATGCAAAAAGTTTTTGTTGTTTTTCTTTATTTTTTTCCCGGTGGATAGCTTTTTAATTGGCTTTATGATAGGTGTTAGCTCACCTGCGACATGTTAGCATAATAATAAGCTATTACATGATACTACTCGCTTATTCACACCGTATTCGGGACGTTTTATGAATTGTATTCGATGCGCAATTTAAAAGGGTATGTTGATGACTACTGCTGAAACTTCTACAAATGATACGATCAATCAGGACAGTGATAAATCTACTCTGATCATTGAAGGAAAACCATATGAAATGCCGGTTTATGGCGGCTCTATCGGGCCTTCAGTCATAGATATCAGCCGGCTTTATGGTCAAACTGGTAAATTTACTTATGATCCCGGGTTCACGTCTACGGCGTCATGTGAAAGTAAGATTACATATATTGATGGCGATGAAGGGGTGTTGCTGCATCGTGGTTACCCGATTGACCAGTTGGCTGATCAGGGAACGTTCCTTGAGACCTGTTATCTGTTGCTTTACGGCGATTTGCCGCAAAAATCGCAACTGGATGATTTTGAAAAGCGCATCACGTATCACACTATGCTGCATGAACAAATGCACACTTTTTACAGAGGTTTTCGCCGCGATGCGCACCCGATGGCGATTATGGTTGGTGTTGTTGGGGCGCTTTCAGCCTTTTATCATGATTCAACAGACATTAATGACCCGGTGCAAAGAGACATTGCCAGCCTGCGGATGATTGCAAAGATGCCGACCATTGCGGCGATGGCTTATAAATATTCTATCGGTCAGCCATTTGTCTCTCCTCAGAACAGTCTCGATTATTCAGCTAATTTCCTCAATATGTGTTTTAGTGTGCCGGCTGAAGATTATAAACCAAACCCTGTATTATCACGGGCTATGGACCGGATCTTTATTCTCCATGCGGACCATGAGCAAAATGCTTCAACTTCGACTGTAAGACTTGCTGGATCTTCTGGTGCAAATCCGTTTGCCTGTATTGCTGCTGGTATTGCCTGCCTTTGGGGCCCTGCTCATGGCGGGGCGAATGAAGCGGCGTTACAGATGCTTGAGGAAATCGGCTCTGTTGACCAGATCCCTGAATATATTCGCCGTTCTAAAGACAAGAGCGATCCATTCCGTCTGATGGGTTTTGGCCACCGGGTTTATAAAAATTATGACCCACGGGCGACAGTGATGCAAAAGACCTGTCATGAGGTGCTTGATGCGCTTGATCTGAAAGATGAACCATTGTTGCAGGTTGCGATTGAGCTGGAACGTATTGCCAGAGAAGATGAATATTTCATCGAGAAGAAGCTTTATCCGAATATTGATTTTTATTCCGGTATTACACTTCGTGCGCTTGGCTTCCCGCCTGAGATGTTCACCGTTCTGTTTGCTCTGGCGCGGACAGTTGGATGGATTGCACAGTGGAGAGAGATGATTGAAGATCCGTCTCAACGTATTGGTCGGCCTCGTCAGCTTTATACCGGACCGACATCGCGTGATTTTATTCCGGTTGATCAACGGTAATTATTCTTATGACAGAATAAATAAGAACGCCTCGATTAATTCGAGGCGTTTTTTTATGTCTTACGGCTGATGAAATTTGTTTTATTTCGACTTTAAAATTTCAATTGTTGCCAATGTCTGTTTCGCTGCGGCGATAGAGGGACGAAGGCCAGCTTCAAACATTTTCTGATCAATCTGGCTGAGATCATTCAGCTGCTTTTTGCGCTCTCTTGAATTTTCGTCGAAAAGCGGGAGCAGTGCATTGCTTATTTTTTCACAAGTGCAATCATATTGAATAAATTCAGGAAACGCCCTTTTGCCGAGAATGTGGTTTGCGAGGGCAAACATGTCAGCTTTGATCAATGGCCGAAGCAGGTGCAATAACTTATCATATTTATAAGCAACGACCAATGGTGTGCCTGTGATAGCCAGCTCTAGTGTGACTGTGCCAGAGGCTGCGAGGGCTGCTGTTGCGCATTTAAAAGCCCTGAATTTATCTTCTTCGCCAAGGATAATGTGTGGTTTTACGGGCCAGGATTTTATGGCAACTTCTACGGATGATTTCACTGAGTTGACGGTTGGCAATAAAACTTCAATCGGGCCAACCTGCTGGTTTAGTTCCGCTACGACCTCACCAAATGGTTGCATCAGATGATTGATTTCATTTGGTCTGCTTCCGGGGAGTATGGTCAGGATTTTTGATTGTTTATCTATGCTCAGTTTTTCTAACAAGGGGGCGGGATCAAGCTGATCAATCCATTGTTTCTGTTCTATTAGCGGATGGCCAACATAATGACAGGAGGGGCCGCCGAGTTCTTTGTGTTTGGCTGGCTCGAAGGGCAGCAAAGCCAGCACTTCATCGACATAGGGTTTCATTTTTCGGGCTCGACCCGGCCGCCAGGCCCAGATGGTCGGGCTGACATAATTCACAATCGGGATGTCTGGATTTTTCTTGCGTACTCGTTTGGCGATTGGGTGTGTGAACTCTGGACTGTCTATGATGATTAAGACTTCTGGATTGTTTTCAATTACATCATCAACACATTGGTGCACCCGCTTGATGAGGTTTGGTAATCTCTTTAGTATCGCAAACGGCCCCATGATGGCGACTTCTTCCATCGGGAACAGGGAGGTGAGGCCTTGTTTTGTCATTGCGTCTGCGCCAAGTCCTTTGAAGGTGATACTATTTTCACCGCACAGTTCTTTTAAAGCCTGCATTAACTTGCCGCCCAAAGCATCGCCAGAGTGTTCGCCTGCAATTATATAGAAGGTCTTTGGTTGGTTGTTGTTCATTATTCTGACCTTCTGAATTTGGATCACTGCTTATTGTAATTTTTTCAATCGCTTAGCTAGAATGACTATCTATATCCAGCCCCAGGATGAAGACGCCAAGTTTGTTGGCAAGCTCAATGGTTTGCTGTTTATCGCTGATCAAGACTTTTCCTTCTGCAATACAGATACCATTGAGTCCAGCTTCTGCGACGAGTTCAATCGTTCGTGGGCCGATGGTTGGCATGTCTATTCGCAGTTCCTGATTAGGTTTTGGGAGTTTGACCAGAACGCCGTGTCTGCGATTGAACCAGCCTTTGCCCCACTGGCGCAGATTTTTGGCGCGTTTGAGCATATTATCAGTTCCTTCAGCAGCTTCAACGCAGAGTACATAGTCTCTTGCGACAACTGCCCCCTGGCCGATATCCATCGTGCCTAACTGAAGGACCGTTTCTATGCCTTTGTTGATGTCGGTCATATCTATTTTAGATGGTTTTTTCTTTGTAAGGATGCCGCCTTCAGCTGTCAGTTCAGGGGCCACCTGATGGGCACCAACAATGGAATAGCCCTTGTTCTCTACGAATGTGACGATGTTTTTAAGGATGGTGTCATCGCCGCCCATGGTGAGACTGAAAACAAAGGGCAGATTTCTGATCATGCCAAAATCGAAATGAATGTTTTTAAATTCTGGCCGTTTCACACCGCCAATAAAGACGATCTGCTTGACACCGGCTTTTTTGAGAGAGGCAAACAGTTTATCGACCTCCCCCCATTTTAACCAGACATGCGGGTGCTGTTCGATTTCTTTTGAAGTTGTTCCTTCTATGCCAAGCATGAAGACTTCTCTACCTGCTGATCTGGTACGTTTGGCGAGATATAAAGGCAGCACGCCGTCTCCAGCTAAAATGGCGAGGGGTGTTTGTTCTGTGGCAGGTATCGGCATTGGTTTCTACCTGAAATGAATTTGTTTTTATTGCCTTTATACTCTAACTGCGTCTTCAGATGCGGTATTAATCGCGTGGTACACAAAGGGCGCGGCTTGATTCATTCCTGATGAATTCAATCATTTCCTGAACGCAGGCATTGTCACTGTAATCTTTCTGGACCTGATCAACACGTTCTTTCAGTGTGCCTTTATCAGCAAAGATATCCTGATAAGCGTTGCGCAACTGGTGAATATCCTGACGGGAAAAACCTGATCTTTTCAGCCCAACGATATTCAGGCCGCCAAGGCCTGCTCTGTGACCAATGGCCATACCATATGGAATGACATCATGTTCGACACCTGACATACCGCCGATGAATGCTTTCTGGCCGATACGAACAAACTGATGGACCGCAGTCAGCCCGCCCAGAATTGCGCCATCACCGATTGTGCAGTGACCACCTAAGGTCGCGTTATTGGCAAAGATGACATTGTCGCCAAGGATGCAATCATGAGCGATGTGAGAACCGGCCATATAAAGCCCGTTGTCACCGACTTTGGTGACCCAGCCACCATGTTCAGTGCCTGAGTGCATGGTCACATGCTCACGGATGCGGTTATTGTCGCCGACAATAAGTTTGCTGTTCATTTCAGGGTCTGTGAAATTGGCGACCTGGGGAATTTTTCCTAATGCTGCGAAGGGATAAATTTCGCAATCATTACCAATTTTGGTCTGGCCTGTAATAACAACATGGGAGTGCAATTTTACATTGTTACCGATTTCAACATGTGGACCTATCAAACAGAAGGGGCCGATTTCTACATTTTCGCCTATTTTTGCTTCCGAGGAAATTTCGGAAAGGACGTTTATTTTCATATCTGACATTTCGACCTTATACATCCACGATTGTGGCACTGATTTCTGCTTCGGCTACACGTTCATCATTGACTTTTGCGACAGCGGCAAAACGCCAGACTCTGCCGCGGCTTCTTATTTTATTGACATGATAATAAACCTGATCACCCGGTACGACTGGTTTACGGAATCTGGCCCTGTCTATGGCCATGAAATAAACCAGTTGTTCTGTTGCTTTTTCTTCAAGATTGGCAACGCAAAGTGCGCCGGCAGTCTGGGCCATGCCTTCAATTAGTAAAACGCCAGGGAACACCGGGTGTTCCGGGAAATGACCCTGGAAAAAGTTTTCATTAAAGGTGACGTTTTTAATACCAATGGCACTTTCATCTTTGTACATGTCGATGATGCGATCAATCAGCAGAAACGGGTAACGGTGTGGCAGATATTTCATGATATCGCCGATTTCAGCTGTCCCCAATTCCTCTTTTGTTGCGCTTTCATCCATAGTTTCAATCCTCAAAATTTTACTCACAAGTTCATGTCTGTCTGATACTTCAATCTTTACGGTTTGAATGGAATTTATTCAAAACGTGAGAAGATTATATTCAGATCTGATCACTTTGACTTCTTTAATTTAGCGTCCCGGTTTTCTACCAGTTTTTCGACAGCGATAATTTCTTTAAACCACTGCTTCATTGGCTTTGCGGGTGTGCCGCCATAGCGTGCTTTGGCCGGTACACTTTTATGGACATTGCTTGATGCTGCAATTTGTGCGCCGTCACCAATTTCAATATGGCCAACGGCACCCGTTTGCCCGCCCATAACGACGTAATTGCCAATTTTTGCACTTCCTGAAATGCCGGTTTGTGAGACAATAACAGCGTGACAGCCAATTACCACATTATGACCTATTTGCACAAGGTTATCTATTTTTGTGCCTTCACCAATGATGGTGTCGGTTAACGCTCCTCTGTCTATGGTGGTGTTTGCGCCGATTTCAACATTATCCTGGATGATGACACGGCCAATTTGTGGGACTTTTTTATGGCCACCAGCACCCATGATATAGCCAAAGCCATCCTGACCAATTGCGGCACTGGCATGAATTGTAACTTCGTCACCAATCAGGCTATGGTTGACTACTGCATTTGGGCCGATTGTGCAATTCCTGCCAATATATGTGCGATAACCGATCACGGCGCCTGAGGAAATGATTGTACCGGCACCAATTTGCGCTTCTTTACCGATGATTGCGCCGGGTTCTATGATAGCGCCCTCTTCTATCATGGCTGTTTCATCTATCAGTTGATTTCCGCTGCTGGTTCTTTCTGGCCGTGTGGCAGTGGGATAAATCACAGCTATGGCCTCAACAAAGGATTTGTGAGGTGTTTTGGTGATTATGGCAACCATGCTATCTGGTGCCTGATCAGCAAATTGTTCTGGAACCAGACAGAAACCGGCTTTTGAAGTTTTAAAAACATCGAGGAGTTTTTTATCTTCAAAAAAGCTGAGGTCGTTTTGACCGGCAGTGGCGAGGCTGGCGACATTTGAAATCTGCGAGTTTTCGCGTGATGCATCGCTGGAAGACGGGACTTCCAGTTTTAATGTTTCACAGATCTGATTGAGTTCAAATGGACCGGCCTTTTGGAAAAATCCGGGATGTTCCATAACGGGTCCTTTTATAGAAAGAGCCTCATGCCTTTTTGATCAGGCATGAGGTTGTTCTTTATCAGAATATTTAAATTCTAGAACTTGGTTGAGGCACCAAAGCGGAAGACTTCTTCATCATCAAATTCTGCTTTTTCAATGACATAGGCGAAGTCAGCGCGGATTGGTCCAACTGGTGAATCCCAAAGGATACTGGCACCTGCTGATGCCCTGATTTTATCATCATCCTGGATGGAATTTGCAGAAATACCATTTGGAATATCAATATCATGTACTGAGCCAGCATCAGCAAATACGGCGGCTGAGATACCTGTTGTTTCTGTCAGGTATGGGATCGGGAAGCGGGCTTCAATTGTACCGGCATAGAAGACTTTACCGCCAAGGGCATCGCCGTTTAGTTCGCGAGGGCCAAGGCCGCCAGAATCAAAGCCGCGGATCAGATCGCCACCTTTATAGAAATTGTCATTCAGACGAACATCCTCACCGCCAAGGCCTGTGATATAACCACCAATGACACGGCCAACCAGAGTGACTTTATTCCATAATGGATAGTATGCTCTGGCTTCGGCAACGGTACGCAGATAATTCACATCACCACCAACACCGGCAAAATCCTGTGTCAGGCTGAGATAGAGGCCACGGTTAGGCTTTCTGTGGTGGTTTCTTGTGTCGTATGTCAGTGAGTAACCAACAGATGAAATATTGGCAACGCCTTCCTGCAGCTGGATCACAGTTGAAGCGCCACTTTCCACTTCGTAAATGTCATCCCGTACGAAGGTATAGCGTATTGAACCGCGTAAATCTTCTGTAATCGGGAAGCCGAGACGAATGCCGCCACCGGATTTACGGTTTTTAAAGTGACTTTCATCTGTACGGTCAATCTCTTTGTGGAAGAGGTCAAAACCGGCAGACAGGTTCATGTCAAGGAAACGAGGTTCGGTAAAGCTGAGGTCAATTTGCTGACGTTCAAAACTACCTGAGAGACCAAGGCGCAGATACTGGCCATTGCCAAGCAGGTTACGTTCAGTGATTGAGATGTCACCAATGACACCTTCAGAGGTTGAATAACCGGCACCAAAGCTGAGTTCACCTGTGTTTTTCTCAACAACATTAACATTGAGAACGACGCGATCCTGTGCGGAGCCTGCTTCTCTTGAAATGTCGACTTTTTCAAAGAAGCCCAGAGCCTGAAGACGTTTTTTGGCGTTTTTAACCAATAATCTATTGTAAGCATCGCCTTCAACGAGACGGAATTCACGGCGCAGGACATAATCCTTGGTGCGGGTGTTACCATAGACGTTGATGCGCTCAATATAAACTCGTGGGCCTTCTTCAATGACATATGTAATGCTGACGATACGGCCAATCGGATCACGGTCAATTCTGGGGCGAACCTGAGCAAAGGCATAGCCCTGAGCAGACACGGCCAGTGTTAAGGCTTCAATTGTTTTGTCAATTTTGGTGGCGTCATAAATTTCGCCTGGTTTTGTCAGAACGTCTGAACCAAGGTTGTTCACGTCAATTGCAGCAACGGTTGTTTCAATGTCAACATTACCGATGCGATAGAGCTCGCCTTCGTCGATTGTGAAGGTGATGAAGAAAGCTTCTCCTTCAGCATCAATATCAGCAACTGCGCTTTGCACGCGGGCGTCTACATAGCCATTGGTCAGGTAATATCTGCGCACCAGTTCGCGGTCTACGTTGAGGCGATCCGGGTCATAAATGTCGTTTGACTTAAAGAAGCTCAACAGGCCGGATTCACCCGTGGTGATCACGTCTTTCAACTGGCTGTCTGAAAATGCATTGTTGCCGATAAAGTTGATCGATTTTACCTTGGTGGCGTCACCTTCAACGATTTCATAAACCAGGTTCACGCGGTTATGAGGCAGTTTGATAATTTTAGCTTCAACTTTGGCTGTAAAGATACCGCGGACCTGATAGAGGTCAAGAATGCGCTGAATATCTGACTGAACGCGGGCTCTTGTGTAAATTGCTCTGGTTTTTGACTGAACTTCAGCTTGAATTGACGCATCATCAACTTCTTTGTTGCCTTCAAACGCAACGCGGTTAATGACGGGGTTTTCTTCTACAGAGACGATCACTGTACCGCCATTTTTGTCGATGGCGACATCGCTGAAAAGGCCAGTGCCGAAGAGTGATTGCAGGGACTGATCAACAGCATAAGCTGAATACTGATCACCAACACCGAATTTTAGATAGGATTTTACTGTTTCAGGCTCAACGCGGCGGTTGCCTTTCACGGTGATTGCACGAACAGATCCTGATTGTGCATAAACGACTGTCACATCTGAAGTCGCAACCTCAGTTGCCAAGGTTGCACTAAATGCTCCTAAACACAGTGCAAACGCCTTTATGGTCTGTCCTAAGACTGATTTCACCATTTTGGCCTTACCTACAAAAACCATCCTAATTACGTGCCCCTTAAAAAGTGCGCCCTGTATACTCCACTCAGTAATGTATACTGCACTATGATCACTTTGATAGACGATAAACGTCTAACTAGAAGTATTATCCACACCCAAACTCATGTGGCCCACAGACTCTTTCAAGAAGGACTAAAATTGTTTGAAACCAATTTCATCCCCACATTCCAGAAAGTTCCCTAGTCAGCGGGCGCACCAAGTGCTTCATTTTTTATAACTCTACAGATTCATTTGACGAAAGCAAAGAGCCTTTTAAGCAACATTTAACTTTATTTAAAGAATTTACCCATCAGTTGAACCAGCTTATGTCGTTTTTAGACGCAATCAGCATCATTCCCAGCAATAAAGCCAGCCCTGCCCTGAAGCTATATTCCATAAATTGTTCACTTGCGGGTTTGCCTCTGATGGCTTCAATCGCATAAAATAGCAGGTGTCCGCCATCCAGCATGGGGATTGGGAACAAATTAAACAATCCGATGCTCACTGATAGCAGGCCAGCAATATAAAGCGTTGAAACCAATCCAAATCCTGAAAAGTGATTGACGACTTTACCAATTCCGATCGGGCCATTTAACTTATCGAAGGATTCACGGCCTGTGAATAATTTACCAATATAGCCCAGCGTGCTTGTAATGATAAACTCTGTCTGTTCGTAAGCGGCAACTGTTGCGCCTGGCAGAGTGTATTTTTCGACCACCCATTTGCTCTGATCACGGGATGGACCAATACCTATTCGGCCCATGGAGACTTCTTTGCCAAAGCCATTATCGACCATTTTTCGCTCTGGTGTGATGGGTACAATCATGTTCTGACCATCGCGATTTATAGTAAATTCCAGTTTTTCTAACTGGCTGAATGAGACTATCCTGTAGATATCATTGAAGAATTTTGTTTCTGACCCATCAATATGAGTGATGATATCACCCTTTTGAAGGCCGGCCTTTTCTGCTGCACCACCTTCAACGACGATTTCAATCAACCCTGAAGGGCCGGTTTGGCCATTTGCATAGTGAATGCCGGTGAATATGATGATGCCAAGTAGAAAACTGGCTAACGGGCCGGCTGCGACAACAAGTGCTTTTTGCCAGAGTGGTTTGAGATGAAAACTGCCGGCTTTTTGTTCTTCGGTTAAATTTTCCAGTGCTTCCTGATCAGGCGCGCTGGCTGCGTTGGCATCATCAGCAAATTTGACATAACCGCCAAGCGGGATCCAGCAGAATTTCCAGCGGGTGTTCTGTTTGTCTGTGAAACCAAATAATTCTTTACCGAACCCAATTGAGAAGGCTTCCACATTCACTTTGCACCAGCGCGCAACCAGAAAATGGCCGAGCTCGTGAAAAAACACCACGAGTGTCATAACAAAGAGAATTGGCAACACCCAACCCATGAAGATGGTGGTGACTGATGAAGAAAACTGCGTTAAAAATTCCATATTTCCGGCATACCCCTTGGTGTTTGGCCAATTGAAGTGTTTAATTTGTCAAAATTCAGACGCTTGATGTTTATTTTGTTGATGTATTTCGTTTTATAAAACGCTTTATACCGCCTGTTTTAGATACTCTAATGAAATTTGTCTGGTTTGGGCGTCAATATCGAGGATATCGTTAAGATCAGGGTTGGCTGATCGTGACAGCCCCGGTCTCATTTTTTCTAACACAGATTCTATCAATTGCGGGATATCTCTGAATGAACAGCGATCCTTTAAAAATGCATCCACGGCAATTTCGTTGGCTGCGTTGAGCACAGGTGCGGATTGATCATCATTTTCCAGTACTTCCCTTGCCAGTCTGAGGCAGGGAAACCGGGTTTCATCGCCGGGTTCAAAAGTCATCTGACCGAGGTCTGCTAAATTTACAGCTGCAATCGGCGTTTCCATTCTTTCGGGCCATGAGAGGCTATAGGCGATCGGGATGCGCATATCCGGTTCGCTCAACTGTGCGATCATTGATCCATCCATGAAACTGACCAGACAGTGAATGATAGATTGAGGATGAATTACCATATCGATTTGCTCTGCCTTGAGGTCGAACAGATATCTGGCTTCTATCAATTCAAGCCCCTTGTTCATCATGGTTGCCGAATCGATTGATATTTTGGCGCCCATTTCCCAGTTAGGATGTTTCAGGGCCTGGTCTCTTGTTACAGTCGATAACTGATCACTCGTCAATGTTCTAAACGGACCACCTGAAGCTGTTAATGTCAGTTTTGATATAGTGTTCTGGTCCTGCCCATTCAAGCACTGGAATGCTGCTGAATGTTCTGAATCTACAGGGATAAGATTTACGCCGAATTTTCTGGCTTTTTTCATAAAAATCTGACCAGCAGAGACCAGACATTCTTTATTTGCCAGGGCAAGCGTTTTACAGCTTTCTAAAGCTTTTAATGTCGGCTTCAGACCAGCGACACCAACAATTGCTGCCATAGTGAGGTCAACAGGTCGGGTTGCGGCTTCAAGGATGGCTTCTTCGCCGGCGGCACATTCAATCCCGGTTCCTGAAAGTGCGTTTTTTAAATTCTGATATTGGTCTGTTGCTGCGGTTGCTACAAATTTTGCGTTAAATTCAATCGCCTGTTTTGCCAACAGATCAATATTATGATTTCCGGTCATGGCTATGACAGAAAATTTTTCTCGATTTCTGGAAATCAGATCAAGGGTGTTCTGGCCAATGGTGCCTGTTGAGCCAAGAATGGTGATGTATTTTGGTTTGATCGGTGTTGTCGACGCCATTCTTACTCCCTTTTAAATTTTTGATTTTTATGATTTTAATATTTTTGTCTTTAATGGCTTTATAAACTGCTTCAGATTGGCTTCACTTTGACATTCGTTACCATACCAATAAACCCTGACCCGGCATTTTTGCGTTGTGAAGTGCTGCGATGAAAGCTGCTGCAGTTGCCGCGAAAATCACACCATCAAATCGATCGAGTATTCCACCGTGGCCGGGAATTATGTGACCGGAATCTTTAACGCCAAAATGTCTTTTTACGGCACTTTCGGCAAGATCACCGGCTTGTGCTATCGCAGAGAGGATCAGGCCGATTAATGCCGGAAGGATTGGTGATTTATCGAGGGAAAAGGCAAAGAGTGCGCCAACAATCAAACCGGCAAACAACCCGCCGGTAAAGCCGGACCAGGTTTTGCCGGGTGATATGGAGGGGGCCAGTTTTTTACCGCCAAAGTGACGCCCCGTGAAATAGGCGGCGGTATCTGTGCTCCAGACGATTAGGAAAACAAACAGAACAGCGTAAAATCCATATGCTTCATCACTGCGTAAATAAATCAGGCTGATAATTGGCAAGCCGACATAAAACAGGCCCATCAAAGCCCATTTTGAGCGCCACCAATAGTGCGTTGACCAGAGTGCCATTATGCTGCCCGCGATCATGCTGACAATGAGTAATGGCCATTCATGGGTCAGGAATGCAAAAATTGCGATTGCGATGGTGATGATCTGGATCGAGATTTGCAGGATAGTGTCATTGTTAGTCAGGCGGGCCCATTCCCAACACATCAACAACATAATGACCAGGCTTAGGCCAAGAAAAGTTGCAAAGCTGTGCTCTGCCAGGACTATAACCAGAATGGCCAATATGAACGCGGAAATTGAACGTACCAATAGTTCCCGGTTAAATATCGGGTGCTCTGATCGTTTGTTTTCTTTTTCTTCTTCCGATGGGGTACCGCTTAGCGGGATCAGGTCTTTGAGGTTTTTGTTCATAGAGAAGACCTCGCCTCTAACCCGCCATATCTTCTTTCTCGGGCGTTATACTGGCTGATGGCTTCTTCAAATTTTTCGGTTGTGAAGTCCGGCCAGTTGCAGTCCATAAAAACAAATTCAGTATAGGCCAGTTGCCAAAGCAAGAAATTGCTAATGCGAAATTCACCGCTCGTTCTTATTAATAAATCAGGGTCTGGCAAATCGCTTGTATCAAGGCAGTTCTCAAAAGATTGTTCGGTAATATCTTCTACCGATATCTGATCTGATTTGACTTTTTCCGCCAGTTTTCTGGCGGCTCTGGTGATCTCGTTGCGACTGCCATAATTAAAAGCGACGGTCAGTTGTAAGCCGGTGTTATTTTCTGTTTTTTGTTCAGCCTTTTTGATCATCTGGTAAATTTCAGAATTATCTTCAAGCGGTGCCCCAATCATGCGGATGCGGACATTGGCTTTTGCCAGATTGTCCTGCTCACGTATCAGAAAGAATTTCATGAGCCGCATGAGCTCGTCAACTTCCTGTTTTGGACGTGACCAGTTTTCTGAAGAAAAACTAAACAGGGTAAGGAAAGGCAGGCCGAGTTCGCCCGCTTTTTTCACGACTTCTTTTACCGTTTCTACGCCGCGTTTATGGCCTGCTGTTCTTGGTAATCCGAGTTTTGTGGCCCAGCGTCCGTTTCCGTCCATGATAATCGCAACGTGACGCAGTTCCTGCATCATATTATCGTTTTGATTTATCATATTTTCACTCATGGATCTTACTGTTCGTCACTATACTCAATGGATTGGATAACGTTTCATCAATTAGATTTAACCGAATGCCGGATTATACCTGCATGATTTCAGCTTCTTTTGCTGTGAGGGTTGTATCGATTTCACCGATCAGTTTGTCTGTAATTTCCTGCACTTTGGCACCAAGACTGTGTTGTTCATCCTGACCGATGTCGCCATCTTTTTCCATTTTTTTCAGGGTGTCCATGCCATCCCGGCGTACATTCCTTACGGCTATGCGGGCTTGCTCAGCATATTTGGCGGCGACTTTTGTTAATTCTGTGCGGCGTTCTTCGTTAAGTTCCGGAATGTTAATGCGAAGGGTGGAACCTTCTACATTCGGGTTCAGGCCCAGATCAGATTCGCGGATTGCTTTTTCAACAGCTGCGACTTGAGACTGGTCCCAGACATTAACGGCGATGGTGCGCGGTTCTGGTACCGTGACGTTTGCGACCTGATTGAGAGGCATTGGTGAGCCATAGGCCATCACATTGATGGGATCAAGCAGTGAGGCACTGGCCCGGCCGGTTCGCAGACCGGAAAAATCACTTTTAAGTGACGCGATGGCCCCTTTCATGCGCTTTTCAATATCGGCTATATCAAATGTTCCATCAGACATGTTTCGTACCTCTTATTTTTGTCTTTATCACGTATCGAGACCCTTTTGAGTCTCAAAGTTTATCTTTTACGTAAGTTGCGCGGACTGTGCCACGGACCATATTCTGTAAATTTCCCGGTTCATGAATTGAAAATATAACCAGTGGCAGGTTGTTATCTCTTGCCAATGCTATGGCTGCTCCATCCATTATTTTTAAATCTTCGGACAGGATGGTGTCGTAATCAAGATTTTCATAGCGTTTTGCGTCCGGATTGTTTTTCGGATCTGCTGAATAAACACCATCAACCTGTGTGCCTTTGGCAAGGCAATCGCAATTCATTTCAATGGCACGAAGAGTTGACGCTGTGTCAGTTGTAAAAAACGGATTGCCTGTGCCGCCGGTGAATATAACAACCCGGCCATTTGAAAGATGATCAAGGGCGTGATTTCTGACATAACTTTCACAGACCGTTGGCATGGGGATGGCTGACATAACAACTGTATCCACACCAGCCTGTTTCAGTACACCGGCTAATGCGAGGCCGTTCATAACCGTTGCCAGCATGCCCATATAGTCTGCATTGGCCCGGTCCATTCCTTTGGCGGCGCCTTGCATGCCACGGAAAATATTACCACCGCCAACGACTATGGCGAGTTCGACACCTAAGCTTACAGCTTCTTTTATATCATCCGCAAAGCGGTGGGCTGTTGTCATGTTGATACCGTAGTCATCATCACCCATCAGGGCTTCGCCTGAAAGTTTGAGGAGGATGCGTTTGTATTTTGCCTCACCAGACACTTATTTTCTCCCGCTATGACATTTGTGCTGCTGAAAAGGTTTATACGAACTGGCGCTGTTACTCAATTTAATTAGCTTTTTTTGTTCAATATATTGGGCACAAAAAAACCGGCTCAAACTGAGTTTGAGCCGGTTTCATCTGTTGGTTTTGATTAAACGCCGGCGGCGGCGGCGACTTCAGCTGCGAAATCACCTTCTTCTTTTTCAATCCCTTCACCGAGTTCATAACGAACGAAGCCTTTGAATGTGATTGGTGCGCCGACATCTGATTCAGCGTTTTTAATTGCTTTTTCGACGGTGTTTTCACCATCAATTACAAAGACTTGCTTGAGCAGAACAACTTCTTCGTAGAATTTACGAATGCGACCTTCGATCATTTTTTCAATGATGTTGTCTGGCTTGCCTGATTCGCGAGCCTGTTCTGTCAGGACGGCTTTTTCACGCTCAACAACAGCCGGGTCAAGATCTTCAACCGTTGCTGATAATGGGTTGATGGCAGCGATATGCATGGCGATTTGTTTGCCAAGGGCTTCAGCTTTTGCAGCGTCACCAGTTGTTTCCAATGCGACCAGCACACCAATTTTGCCAAGGCCTGGAACTGTCGCGTTGTGGATGTAACCGGCAACAGCACCATTTTCTACAGTCAGTTTGGCCCCACGGCGATATGACATGTTCTCACCAATTGTGCCGACCATTTCTTTGATGTGATCTTCAATTGAGAGGTCTTTGCCTGGATATTTCTTTTTCTCAAGATCTTCGGTGCCGTCTTCTAGTGCTAAGCCTGCAATTTTGCGGACCATTTCCTGGAATTGTTCGTTTCTGCCGACAAAGTCTGTTTCAGAGTTGATTTCAACAACAGCACCCTCTGTGCCGGATGTTTCAATGCCGACAAGGCCTTCAGCTGCAACGCGGCCGGCTTTTTTCGCGGCTTTAGCGAGACCTTTGGTGCGCAGCCAGTCAATCGCTTCCTCGAGGTTGCCGTTGGTTTCTTTCAACGCAGCTTTACAATCCATCATGCCAGCGCCGGTTGTGTCGCGCAGCTCTTTCACCATGCTTGCTGTAATTTCAGCCATAATATTTGCCTCAAAATTTGTTTATCGAGTTAGATCGTTGGGTTTTAAATAAACCGGATGACAGTTTGATTAACAATTGCCATCCGGTTTCTGATCATTATTCAGCGATTAGTTTTTTCGCTTGACCCTGCCAATCATCACGTTCAATGCGGCCTTTGAATGAAATGGCCTCATCAATTGCGTCTGATTGTTCTTTAGTAAGTTCGAGAATCTGTTTGAAATGGTAAATGCCGAGATCGTTTAGTTTTTTCTCGATCACCGGGCCAACACCATCAATTTTTTTCAGATCATCTGCTTCGCCGTCTGGTCCATCAAGACCAACAAAACCAGCAACTGGTGCAGCTGTTTCTTCTTTGGCTTCAGCTTCAGGTTTCTTTTCTTCAGCTGGAGCTTCTTCTTTAGCTGCGACTTCTTCTTTTGGTTGTTCAGCTGGTTTGCTGGCAACTTCTTCTTCGGTTAATGCCTGTTCCATCACTTCTTCTGAAGCACCGACATCAACACCTGATGCACCCTGACTGCGCTCAATGCCATCAAGAACTGATTTTACAATCAGGTCACAATAAAGAGCAATGGCGCGGCCAGCATCATCATTTCCCGGGATGGGATATGTAATGCCGTTCGGGTTTGAGTTGCTATCGACAACAGCAATCACAGGGATGTTCAGTTTATTGGCTTCTGCAATGGCAATGGCTTCTTTGTTTGTGTCAATTACAAACAGGATATCAGGAATACCGCCCATATCCTTTACGCCGCCGATGGCCTGATTAAGACGATCTCTTTCACGTGTCATTTGCAGACGTTCTTTTTTTGTAAGGCCTTGCGCTTCACCGGCCAGAACTTCGTCCAGTTTTTTCAGTCTCTTAATAGACTGAGTGATGGTTTTCCAGTTGGTCAATGTGCCACCGAGCCAGCGGTGATTAATGTAATATTGAGCGCAGCGGTTTGCACTTTCTGAAATGGCATCAGATGCCTGGCGTTTGGTGCCGACAAACAGCACACGGCCGCCTCTGGCGACTGTATCACTCACGGCTGTTAAAGCCTGATGCAGCATAGGCACTGTTTGTGCCAGATCGATAATATGAATGTTATTGCGGGCACCAAAGATATACTGACCCATTTTCGGGTTCCAGCGGTGAGATTGGTGTCCAAAGTGAACGCCAGCTTCCAGGAGCTGACGCATGTCAAAAGATGGCACTGCCATGGTGTTATAATCCTTCAGTTTTCCGGTTTAACCTCCGCGGGGACATGTATGCCTTTGACCTTAAAAAACAAATTCTATTCCTGAAGCGTGGCCTCTGGTCAGAGTGACTGAATTTTAAGATTATCGACATGCACCGGAGCGGTCGGGATGGCATATATCACATACGCCCACCGCACCCCCGCGTGTGGAATGGGTGGGTTTATAGTTTGTATTCGGTGGTTTGACAAGCTTTTTGTCGTTATTTGATGCACGTGCATGCATTTAGGCGTTTTTTAGCTGATTTATATCTCTGTGACAGCCATTACGCCTTCAATTGTTCGTAAATCACTGGCTCGTTCTAATGAGACGCTGTATTTGCCGGGCAGGACAAGCTCCACTTCTTTCTGGAAATCATCCAGATGGATGCCGATCTGAATTTTTCCCCGCCCCTCATGGGTACCAAGAGCCTGTTTCAGTTTTTCCATATCAATATTTTTTGCGACGGTGAGCTTTAAGCCCCGAACCATGTTTTGTGCGGCAAATTCGAGACTTTCTGCTTTTTGCAGCCTTAAACGGACTGTGTCTTCTTCGACATCTGCATCAACCTTTAACAATAAGGGCTGGCCACTTTCAAGAATATCGCGGCAGGCATTCAATGTGTCTGAAAACGCGATGGCTTCAAACTGGCCGGTCTGATCTGAAAATTCTATGAATGCGTAAAGGTTACCTGATTTTGAGCGTCGCTCTCTGACCGCAGAAACGGTTGCGGCCAGAATACCGAGGCCGCCATTGTTTTCTTTGGCTTTGGCTTCATAATCAATCCAATGGTCGACGTTTAAGCGCTCTAAGACATTCTGATATTCATCAAGCGGATGACCGGAGAGATAAAAGCCGACGGCATCATATTCTCTGGTTAGTTTTTCCATCTCTCGCCAGCGGGTGACTTCGACTAACTCCAATTCAGGACCGCCAGCGCCATCATCACTGCCAAACAAATCTGACTGACCGGATTTTCGGTCATTATGGAGTTTGCTGGCGACGGCCATTATGCGCTCAGCGTTGGCGTGTACTTTGGCGCGGTCAGGTTCGAGCTTATCAAATGCGCCAGCGCATGAGAGGGTTTCCAGCCCGCGTTTGTTGATTGATTTCGGGTCAAAGCGATTGGCAAAATCAACCAGTGATTTAAAAGGGCCGTTCTCTTCTCTTTGTTCGACAATGCTGGCAACGGCGCCGGTGCCGATGTTTTTCAGAGCGGCGAGGGAATAGAGAATTGTATTGTCTCTGGGTAAGAAATCAATGGCTGATGCGTTGATATCCGGCGGCAAAGTTTCAATGCCGATGCGTCTTGCTTCGCTGGCAAAGAGGCTAAGTTTATCTGTATTACCGAGGTCCAATGTCATTGATGCGGCGAGGAATTCAACGGGGTGGTTGGCTCGCAAATATGCCGTTTGGTAGGCTAGTAATGCATAAGCGGCGGCGTGGGATTTGTTAAAGCCATAGCCCGCGAATTTATCGACCTGCTCGAATATAAATTCAGACTGTTTTTTATCGACATTGTTTTTCACGGCGCCGTCAACAAAACGGGCCTTTTGCTGGGCCATTTCCTCTTTGATTTTTTTACCCATTGCCCGGCGCAACATATCAGCTTCGCCAAGAGAATAACCGGCAAGGACCTGCGCGATCTGCATGACCTGTTCCTGATAGATCATCACGCCATAGGTTTCCTCAAGAATGGGTTTCAGCATCTCATGATAGTAATCCGGCTTTTCATCGCCTTGTTTTCTGGCGATGTAGGTCGGGATATTATCCATCGGGCCGGGTCGATAAAGGGCGACCATGGCGATGATGTCTTCAAAGCGGTCGGGTTTCAGTTTTTTAAGGCTGTCACGCATGCCGGTGCTTTCCAACTGGAATACACCGACGGTTTCCCCTTTGGCGAGAATGTCAAAACTTGCTTTATCATCAAGGGGCAGATTTTCTATGTCGAGTTTAGTGCCGTTTAACTCAATGAATTCGCGCGCCTTTTCAATCACCGTAAGCGTTTTGAGGCCAAGAAAATCAAATTTGACGAGCCCGGCCGGTTCTACCCATTTCATATTAAACTGCGTGACGGGAAGGTCCGATCGCGGGTCTCTGTAAAGGGGGACAAGTTCGGTTAAGGGTCTGTCCCCTATTACGACGCCAGCGGCGTGGGTGGAAGCGTGCCTGTATAGGCCTTCAAGTTTAAGGGCGATGGTGAGGAGTTCATCAACGACTTTTTCAGCCTTTCTTGCTTCGGCGAGTTTAGGTTCTTCGACAAGGGCTTCACTTAGTGTGCAGGGATTGGCCGGGTTATTGGGAACCATTTTACAAAGACGATCGACCTGACCATATGGCATTGAAAGTACGCGGCCGACGTCTCTTAATACGGCTCTGGCCTGCAATTTACCAAAAGTGATGATCTGGGCGACTTTGTCATCGCCATATTTTTGCTGAACGTAACGGATGACTTCATCGCGTCTTGTCTGGCAGAAGTCGATGTCAAAATCCGGCATTGATATTCGCTCAGGGTTGAGAAACCGCTCAAAAAGCAAGCCGAACCGCAATGGGTCCAGATCGGTAATTGTCAATACCCAGGCGACAACGGAACCCGCGCCAGAGCCCCGGCCGGGGCCGACGGCGATGCTGTTGGTTTTGGCCCACTGGATAAAATCAGCTACAATGAGAAAGTAGCCGGGGAATTTCATGGAGATGATGATATCAAGCTCATAATTCAGGCGCTCGAAATAATCTTCTCTGGTTTTGCCTTCAGCGAGGGTTATTTTTTTAAGTCTGTTTTCTAAGCCTTCCTCAGCAAGCTTTCTTAGGGCATCTGCTTCGGCTTGCAGTTTTTGTTCATTATCCATATTCCCTTCACTGCCAAGAAAATTTGGCAGGATGGGTGCGTGGGTCGTTGGCCTAAATGAACAACGGCGCGCAATTTCAGCGGTGTTTTCTATGGCTTCGGGTAAATCTTTAAACAAGGCCGCCATCACGCTGGCTTTTTTCAGATAGTGATTTGGGGTGAGGCGTCTTCTGTCATCTTCTGACACATAGGCCCCATCAGCAACGCAGATGAGAGCATCATGCGCTTCATAATCTTCCTGTTTGTCAAAATAGGCTTCATTGGTAGCAACTATAGGAATATCTAAATCATAGGCCAGAGTGAGGAGGTCTGCTTCGCGTTTTGTTTCGCTTGGTCGGCCATGTCGCTGAAGTTCTATATAGAATCTATCGCCGAATATGTATTTAAACTGTGCCGCCCATTTTCCAGCCTTTTCAGAGTTGCTGTTTTTAATGGCATTATCCAGCGGGCCGTCTTCACCACCTGAAAGACAAATCACTCCTTCATGATGGGCAGAAAGGTTTTCAAAGGTGATGAAGGGGATTGTTTCACCTGCTGTATCCAGGAAGGCGGCTGATGACAGAGCCATCAGGTTTTTATAGCCCTGTTCGTTCTGGGCAATGAGGGCGATTTCTCCATCTGCAACCGGGCCGGATGGGGATTGTTGAAATGTTTTGTTTTTTTCTTTTGACGGATCTTCCGGCATTTTAATGGCAAGGGTACAACCGATAATGGGTTGAATGCCTTTGCCGACACATTTTTCAGAAAATTCGAGTGCGCCAAACAGATTGTTTGTATCTGACAAACCAAGGGCCGGCATTTTTTGATCAACGGCAAAAGATACCAGCCGCTCAATTGGCAAAGCCCCTTCCAGCAAACTATAAGCTGAATGAACTCTTAAATGGATAAATTCCGGTTTTTTATCTGATCTGCTTGCCATGTAAACTGAATAACTCAGGTTTGAAATTGCCTTCGTGAACAGCAAAACTGACTCTGACTAAAATCACAATGCCTTATTGGACTTTCAAGCAGTTTATCCCTGTTATATAGCTTGGTAGCTCAGTTTTGAGTGATTTTACTGCTGTTCCTGCATTTTGTGCTGAGGGGTGTGGGAATAGAGCTGGCCATCCTGCAATTGGAGGACCCGGTCCATTCTGCTGGCCAGTTCCATATTGTGAGTTGCGATTATTGCCGCCAATCCGGTTTGCCTGATTAGGCCCATTAATGATTGAAACACCCGCTCTGCGGTATTCGGATCAAGATTACCAGTTGGTTCATCAGCTAAAAGCAGCGTTGGTTCATTGGCTATGGCCCGGGCAATTGCAACACGTTGTTGCTCACCACCTGACATGGCATTGGGTCGGTGTTTAATTCTGTCTGAGAGGCCCAGAAATTCAAGGATGACTTTGGCACGGCTCACGGCGTCTTTGCGACTGTGACCATTGATCAATTGCGGTATGACGACATTTTCGAGGGCGCTGAATTCCGGCAATAGCTGGTGAAACTGATAGACAAAGCCAATATCACTGCGGCGCATTTTTGTGCGTTCCTGATCATTGAAATCAGTGCAATCGTGCCCGTTTAAATAGACTTTGCCTTCGTCAGCTTTGTCCAGCAGGCCGAGAATGTGCAGCAGTGAAGATTTGCCCGAGCCAGATGGGCCGACAAGAGCAATGGCTTCACCTTTAAAAATATCAGCCGATATGCCTTTGAGGACGTGAATCTCGCGCTCTCCCTGATGGTAAATTTTATTGATGCCTCTGATTGCGAGGATCGGGCGGCGCTCTGGTGTTGGCTGGGTAATGGGTTGTTGTGGTTGCTGGTAATACTGATCACTCATAGCGTAGTGCCTCCACAGGGTCGAGGCTGGCGGCGCGCCATGCCGGATATAGCGTTGCCAGAAATGACAGTATCAGTGCAACAATGACAATCACTGATGTTTCAATCGCATCTATTTTGGCTGGTAATTTAGACAGGATCTGAATTTCCGGATCAAGCTGGACACCTGTGGCCCAGCTTATGAAGGTCTGGATGGATTCAATATTCAGGCAGATGGTAATGCCAAGCAGAAATCCTAGTATGGTGCCACAAACGCCGATGAAGGAGCCTGTTGTCATGAAAATACGCATGATGGAGCCTCTGGATGCGCCCATAGTGCGCAGTACGGCAATGTCTTTGGTTTTGACTTTGACCAGCATGACCATGCTTGAAATGATATTAAGGGCTGCCACAAAGACAACCAGACTGACGATGATGAACATCATATTGCGCTCGATCGCCAGCACGCTGAACAGCTTGGCGTTACGCTGCTTCCAGGAGGTCAGGTTGGTGCCGGCACCGGCTGCGGCAGCGATTTCAGGTTCAAACTTTTCGATTTCGTCAGGATTTGTGACCATGACTTCTAATGCCGAGACCTGATCTTTTTTTGAAAAGAATTTTTGTGCCTGATTCAATGGCATGAAGAGGACTTTCAGATCATACTCGTAAATGCCAACTTCAAACACAGCTGAGACACGGTATGCCTTAACGCGCGGTGTTGTACCAAACGGTGTTTTTGCCCCCCTTAATGTCACGATGTTGATCTGATCTCCGACGCGCACACCAAGCACATTTGCAAGCCTGCTACCAAGGACGATGCCGTTTTGATCTGTAAAGTTTTCAAGACTACCCTGGACGATTTTACTGGAGATGGTTGCCAGTTTATTGATATCTCCGGCCCGGATGCCACGGACATTGCCGAAATATTCCTGATATTTTGAGGTGACCATCACCTGGCCGTCTATCACCGGGATGACGGCTTTAACGCCCGGCACTTCAACAATATTTTTGGCAACATCGTCAAATCCAGTGAAGGGTTTGCCAAATTGCTGAACGATGACATGGCCGTTCATATCGAGGATGTTTTTATATAACGTATCGCGAAAGCCGTTCATGACACTCAACACAACGATGAGAGCTGTGACGCCCAGCGCGATGCCCATCAGTGTGAGGATCGCAATCACTGAAATGAAGCCTTCGCCTTTGGGCGGGCGCAGATAACGAAAAGAAATCAGGCGTTCAAACCCCATAAAGGGCAGCGTTGACCCGGTTTTCCTAGTCTGGTTGTTGACTATGGCTTCATTCATCTAGATTGTTCTCTTTGTAAATTACGATGCAGCTTCTGTATTCACGGATCAGTATAGTAACCTGTACTCAGTTATCTGAACAATTTGGTGGCCTTTATTCTGTTATTTCTACAGAACGGTGGCTTGTACTTCTTTATTTGAACAGTGCAGTGGCCTGTTCAATACTCATATCACTACGCTCTCCGGTTTTTCTGTCTTTCACTTCCACCATTCCATTTTTAGCGCCTTTCGGGCCGATGATCATTTGTACAGGCAGGCCGATTAAGTCCATTATTTTAAATTTGCCGCCGGCGCGTTCGTTTGTATCGTCCATCAGGCAGTCTATGCCGAGGTTACCGAGCTCAGAATAGAGTTTTTCAACCATTGTGTCGGTTTGTTCATCACCCGGTTTCAGGTTGATGATGCCGACATCAAAAGGTGCGACGGATTTAGGCCAGATGATGCCGTTTTCATCATTGCTTGCTTCAATAATGGCGCCCATCAGCCTTGAAACACCAATACCGTAAGAGCCCATTTCAAGCGGGATTAGCTTACCATCCGGGCCCTGGACTTCACACTTCATTGGTTCTGAATATTTTGTGCCGAAATAAAAGATGTGCCCGACCTCAATACCGCGTGCGCTGATGCGTTGTTTTTCATCAGGCACCTCTTTGCTGAATTTGTCAGCATCATGCATTTCTTCTGTGGCAGCATAGTGACTTGTCCATTGTTGTAAAATAGGCTCCAGGTCGCTTTCATAATCAATGTCAACGCCGGGAACTTCCATATCTATCAGCGCTTTGTCGCAATAGACTTCACTTTCACCGGTATCCGCCAGCAGAATGAATTCATGGCTCAGATCACCGCCGATCGGGCCGGTATCCGCTTTCATAGGTATTGCCTTCACACCCAGACGTTCGAATGTTCTGAGGTAAGAGATGAACATTTTCTGATATGATTTGCGAGCGCCTTCTTCTGTCAGATCGAATGAGTAGGCGTCTTTCATCGAAAATTCACGGCCACGCATCACACCAAAGCGGGGTCTGATTTCGTCTCTGAATTTCCATTGAATGTGATAAAGAATGCGGGGGCAGTCTTTATATGATTTAACACCATCGCGAAAGATCTGTGTGATCAGTTCTTCGTTTGTTGGCCCGTAGAGCAATTCGCGGTCGTGTCTGTCGGTGATGCGGAGCATTTCCTTGCCATAATCATCATAGCGGCCACTTTCACGCCAGATATCTGCCTGCTGGATGGTTGGCATCAGCAATTCAACTGCGCCGGCTCTGTCCTGCTCTTCACGGACGATGTTTTCAATTTTTTTTAGAACGCGCAAACCAAGCGGCAACCATGAATAAATGCCAGCAGCTGACTGACGGATCAGCCCGGCACGGAGCATCAGTTGGTGTGAAACAATTTCAGCATTTGCTGGCACTTCTTTCAGCACAGGCAGAAAATATTGGCTTAAGCGCATTTGATCGCTCCCGGTTTGTTCTTTTTGTTGAAGTTAAGCTTTATAAGTTTAGCCATTTCGGGGCAATGGGTAAGGCTTAAAGTTTTCGTGTTTTAAGCTGTTTATTGATTGAGCAGGGCTGAACTTTTTTTATTTCAAATGACTAGATGAGCCAAATCGTTATTTCTAATCAAGGTTTTTAAAAGTTGGCAATAACGGGATATCGTCAATGTTTACAATATCATAGGTGTATAGTGAGTATGCAATGCAGAAGAATACGAAACCCAGCAGGCTGGTATAGAAGAATTTTTTCAGGATATGCGGGGTTTTTGGTGCGCTTTCAACGGAACCGGGGACCACTTCGCCCTCTTCCTGCTGTGTTCTGACTCCAAAGGGAAGCACCATAAAAAGTGCCATCCACCAGCAGATGAAATATGTCGCTATGGAAAGAGTGAGAGACATTTAAGCTTCCTCTAATTCGGTTAAAGTGCCACAGAAGTCTTTTGGATGCAGAAACAGGACTGGTTTGCCATGAGCACCAATTTTAGGTTCACCACTGCCGAGCACGCGTGCGCCTTCTTTTAACAACTGATCGCGTGCTTTGAGGATGTCATCAACTTCATAGCAGATGTGGTGTATGCCGCCATCCGGGTTGCGTTCCAGAAATTTATTAATCGGGCTATCTTCACCAAGTGGCTCAAGCAATTCTATTTTTGTGTTTGGCAGTTCGATGAAGATTGTTGATACACCATGTTCTGATTGTTCAACTTTTTCAGAAATGCTGGCACCAAGGCTGTTCTGATAGGTTGCTGCAGCGGCGTCGATATCTTTCACGGCGATGGCGACATGGTTTAAACGTCCGATCATTTATTTGGTGTCCTTTATTGTGATAGTTCCAGTATTTTGATTTAACCAGCGGCCCTATTCAATGGGGCTTTTTTCAACCGTTTTAAGGCATAGTCGTGATTTATGTCCAGAGTTTTGGTCTTATTAAATCTGGTGCAACATTATGGTTACGACTGTTTTCTTACCCCAATATTCATTGATGGCTGAGCGGACGGAACGGCGGATGGCCTCTTTCAGCATATTCTGATCTTTGCGTCTTTTTTGGGGGACACTCTTAAATGTTCCATTGATGGCTTTGATGATGATGTCATCTACTTCACCTGTTTCAGCATCATTTGGTAGGCCAAGTTCTGTCCAGCAAGGGAGACCGACCAGGTCACCTTTTTGGTCAACAATGACTGAAACTGTCACGGCGCCAACCGTTGATATTTTGCGTCTGACCCTGATGGCTTCATCGTCTTCCAGAATAAAATGACCATCTCTATATAGCCGGCCATTTGGCACTTCATCTATTATCCTTGGAGCGGCGGGGAGAATGGATGCCAGTTGTCCGTTTCTTACAATCTGAACTGTTTCGATCCCTTGTGATTTTGAAAAGGTTTGCTGGGCTCTTAAATGCTGTTCTTCACCATGTACGGGGACGATGACATCCGGTTTCACCCAACTATAGAGCTGCTCTAGCTCACCGCGTCTTGGGTGGCCGGTTACATGGACGGGGGCGTCACTTTCCGTGATGATATTTAAATCCATAGATGACAAAAGATTGATGATGTAACTCACGGATCTTTCATTGCCCGGAATTGTGCGGGATGAAAAGATAACCGTATCATTTGGTTTTGGTTTGATTTTTGGGTGGCTGCCTTCGGCTATTCTTGCCATTGCGGCGCGGCCTTCGCCCTGGCTGCCGGTTGCGAGAACAACGCATTCAGCCGCTGGCAGATGCTGGAAGTCCTCATCCGATAGGAATGAATAATCTTCAGGGATATAGCCGGTTTCTTTAGCGATATTGACGACGCGCTCTAATGCCCTACCTGCAAGGATGACATAGCGCCCTGCTTCATAAGCGGCTTCGGCAACTGATTTTATGCGGGCGACATTTGAGGCGAAGGTTGTGACAATGACACGCCTTTCTGCTGCTTTGATCAGCTCTTTCATCGTTTTAGCGACATCAATTTCTGAAATTGATGTGCCGTCTCTAGTGGCGTTGGTTGAATCGCAAACCAGAACATCAATGCCTTGCTGCCCAAGTTCTTTTAATCTTGGCTCATCAGTTGGTGGGCCGACGATCGGGTCAGGGTCTAATTTCCAGTCGCCGGTATGAAAGACACTGCCGACATCTGTTTTAATATGGAGACCAAGGGGTTCAGGAATAGAGTGAGCCATGTCGACCATTTCTATCTGAAAGGGGCCGAGGTCAAATTTAGCTCTCCTTGGAACTTCTTTGATGGGGACCATATCTTCCATGCCTTCACGGGCAAGTTTTGCTCTTAGCATGGCGGCGGTGAAGGGGGTTGCGTAAATGGGGACTTGCAGTCCTTCCCATAAATCTGGGATAGCGCCATAGTGGTCTTCATGGGCGTGCGTTAGAATAATGGCTTCGATTTTATCACGGTGCTGTTCGGCAAAACTGATATCGGGAACAATGATTTCGACACCAGGTTCTCTTGGGCCAGCGAAGGTCAGGCCGAGGTCAACCATGATCCATTTGTAATCCCCTTTCAGGCCGTAACCATACATCATGCAGTTCATGCCGATTTCACCGACACCACCAAGGGGGACCATGACCATTTCTGCTTTTGGGCTGTTAATATTTTTATTCATATGAGTTTGTCGCCTTTCGCAGCGGTTCAGATCACTTCGCCACCAGTGATGACATGGATTTGGTTATCTGGTTGTTTTAACTTTAAGGCACCATATTCATTGAGCCCCTCAAAACTGCCGGAGACGCGTTTTTCGCCTATTTTAACAGTCATTTTCGTGCCCAATGGTGCGGCTCTTTTGAGCCAGCTTGATTTTATGAATTCAAGATTGCGGCCGTTATCATAACTCTCAACCCAGATTTCGAGTGCTTCAATCAATGCATTCAAAATTTTGTCTCTGCCAGCCAGGTGATTATGATCTCTGAGGCAGGTGGTATCGCGGCCTTCTATGACCGGACTTGCCAGAATATTCACTCCGAAGCCTATGATCAATGTGGAAATGTCAGCTTTCGGATCTGAGAGGTTTTCAATGAGGATGCCGCCGAGTTTCGCGTTATTTAGTTCAATGTCATTTGGCCATTTGAGGGATAAATGCGGCACAACTGCAGGGCTCTGAACTGAACCTTGAGATGTCCACTGATCTGGTGCGGTTTCTTTTACGGCATCATAAAGGGCGAGTGCAGTGACGAGTGACATCGCCGAGAGACTGGTGCCATTTGCTTTTATATTAAGCGCGATACTGGTAAAGAGATTGCCTTTTATTGAAACCCATTCACGGCCATGCCTGCCACGGCCGCCTGTTTGTTCATCAGTCACGATCCAGAATGGCGGTTTGATGCCTTCTTTTAGTTTTTGTCTGGCGCATTCATTGGTTGAACCAAGGCTGGTAAAGTGTTGGATTTTCAATGATGATGACTGACATGATTGTTGTTTCATGCATTTATCTAGCCTGAACTGGTGTTGTTTACAACCACTCTCATTAATCACTAAATATCGCCAGTACTTTGGTCGATATTTATGTCGGTGCGATTCAGGCTGTTGGTAACAGAGCTTTGGCGGCCAGTCTCGCCCCTTCAATCAGCGGGTTAGGATAAACAATGTAGAAAAGGACGAATAAGCCTGAAAGACCAAGCACGACTTTTAATTGCGATGGCATTTCATTAAAGCTGTCTTTTGCTTCATCAAAGAACATGATTTTGATTATGCGCAGATAATAGAACGCACCGACCACACTTGCGAGCACGCCAACGATGGCGAGAATGAACATATCTGCTTTAACGGCTGCCATAAAGACGTAGAATTTGGCAAAGAAGCCGGCAAGTGGCGGGATGCCCGCCAATGAAAACATCAGCAATGCCAATAAGAATGCGGCCGATAGATTGGTTTGCGAGAGGCCGCGTAAATCATCTATATTTTCAACCATTTCTTCATTGCGGCGCATGGAAAGGACCAGGGCAAAAACACCAGCTGTCATGACCATGTAAATCATCAGATAGATGATGACGCCTTCCACACCTTCTCTGTTGCCAGCCGCGAGGCCCACCAGAGCAAAGCCCATATTACCAATTGACGAATAAGCCAGCAGTCTTTTGATGTTCTTCTGACCGATGGCACCAAAAGCACCGAGGATCATGCTGGCGATGGAGATAAAGACAATGATCTGGTTCCACTGAGTGGTAAGATCTGGAAAGGCGTTGTAGATGATACGCAGCAGGATGGCCATTGCTGCGACCTTCGGGCAGATCGCGAAAAAGGCAGTGACGGGAGTTGGTGCGCCTTCATAAACATCTGGTGTCCACATATGGAAGGGAACGGCTGATATTTTAAAGGCAAGACCGGCCAGCACAAAGACAAGACCTATGACCATGCCGATGCTTGCGGTGCCATCACCCAAGGCGGTTTTGGCGATTTCGCTGAAATAGATTGAGCCGGAAAATCCGTAAACCATTGAGCTGCCATATAGCAGCATGCCTGATGACAAGGCGCCGAGGACGAAATATTTCATGCCTGACTCGCTTGAGCGGACATTATCACGCCGGAAGGCTGCCATGACGTATAATGCAAGACTTTGAATTTCAAGGCCCAGATACATGGCGATGAGATCATTTGCGGAAATCATCATCATCATGCCAAGCAGGGCAAACAACATCAGCACCATATATTCAGATTTGAATATGCCTGCGTCGATGAGAAAAGAAATTGACATGTAAATGGTGAAAATGCCGCCAATCAGCACCATGACTTTGAGAAGGCGGGTGAAATCATTAACGACAAAACTTTCATTAAACAGGGTGGCGTTTATGCCCCAGTCTTTAATGAGGAAAAAGGCGGCACCGGCCATGACCAGCATTGAGAGAAACCAGACTAGATTGGCGTCTTCATCTTTCTGGAACACGCCAACCATCAACAAAATGAGCGCGCCGATGGCAACGATCAATTCTGGTAAAATTGGCAGGTATTCAACCAATGCGCTCATCTGTTTAATTTCCTTTTTGCAATCATTTATGGCTTGAGGGCGAGTTTGGTCTGATCAAGCATGATCATCGCCTGAGAATAGTCTACGATTAATTTATCAACCGAGACTGCCATGACATCTAATATTGGTTTTGGATAGATACCGAACAAAATGGTCAGGATGACCAGCGGGATGAGATAACTCATTTCTCTTTTGTTCATATCCATTATTGATTTCAGGTTTGGTTTTTCAAGTTCACCAAATACCACGCGGCGATACAGCCAGAGGGCGTAAGCTGCCGAGAGGATCACGCCGGAGGTCGCCACAAAAGCGACCCAGGTGTTGACTTTATAAGTGCCGATCAGTGTCAGGAATTCGCCGATAAAACCGGAGGTGCCCGGCAGGCCGACATTGGCCATGGTGAAAACCATGAAAGTGACAGCAAATATCGGCATGCGGTTCACCAGCCCGCCATAGGCGGTGATTTCTCTGGTGTGCATGCGATCATAAACAACACCAACACACAAAAAGAGCGCGGCTGATACAAGGCCGTGTGAGAGCATCTGGAAAATGCCGCCTTCAATGCCCTGCATTGTGCCGGTAAACAGCCCCATTGTTACAAAGCCCATATGCGCGACAGATGAATATGCAATCAGTTTCTTTATATCCTCTTGTGCGAGGGCGACCAGAGAGGTGTAGACAATGGCGATGGCGCTTAACCAGAAAACCAGCGGGGCAAATTCAATGCTGGCTAACGGGAACATCGGCAATGAAAAGCGCAGGAAGCCATAGCCACCCAGCTTCAATAAAATACCGGCCAGAATAACCGAGCCTGCGGTTGGGGCTTCAACGTGTGCATCCGGAAGCCAGGTGTGAACCGGCCACATGGGCATTTTGACAGCAAAGGAGGCGAAAAATGCCAGCCAGAGCCAGGTCTGCATTTCGGCCGGGAAATCATGAGCTAGCAGTAATGGGATTTCAGTTGTTTCCGCTTGCCAGTACATGGCCATGATGGCAATCAGCATCAGTACTGATCCGGCTAAGGTGTAGAGAAAGAATTTAAAGCTGGCGTAAACCCGGCGTTTACCGCCCCAGACACCAATGATCAGGAACATCGGGATGAGGCCGCCTTCAAAGAAGACGTAAAACAGGACCAGATCCAGCGCGCAGAATACACCAATGACCAGAGTTTCCAAAATGAGAAAGGCGATCATATATTCGCGGACGCGGTTGGTAATGCTTTCCCAGCTAGCGAGAATACAGATCGGCATCAGGAATGTAGTGAGGATGACGAACAGCATCGATATGCCGTCTACACCCATATAATAATTAAAGCTGCCGCCGAGCCAGTCATGTTTTTCAACAAACTGAAAATCAGCGGTGCTGTTGTTAAAATCAACCCAGATTAACAGCGAAATCAGAAATGTGATCGCTGTGGTCCAGAGGGCGACGTAACGGGCGTTTTGTTTTGCTGCATCATCTTCACCCCTGATGAGGAAGATAAATGCTGCACCAATGAGCGGTAGAAATGTGACCGCCGACAAGATTGGCCAATCTGTCATCATTGTCCAACTCTCCCTGTTACTACGAAATAAGTGATTATGGCTGTAAGGCCGATCATCATGACAAAGGCATAATGGTAGACGTAACCTGATTGCATGGTTTTAACTTTGCTTGTTACGTCAAGAGAGCGGTTTGCAATGCCATTGATGAAGCCATCAATAATTTTCTGATCGCCAACTTTCCAGAGTATTCTGGCAATCCACTGAGCCGGTTTGACAAAGAGGATGTCGTATAGCTCATCGAAATACCATTTGTTCAACAGGAATTTGTAGAACGGCTCAAACAGTTTGGCCATGATGCGTGGCAGATTGGTGTTCTGAATGTAGAACAACCACGCCAGACCTAGCCCGAGGACCATGGCAATAAATGGGGAAAGTTTGACCCAGGTCGGCACGTTATGGAATTCATGGACCAGATTATTGCCCGGGCTTGTGAACAGGCTTGATGCCCAGAACTCTGCATAATTGTGGCCAAAGAAATATTCCTTAAACACAAAGCCAGCCAGAACCGCACCTGCTGCCAGAATATATAGTGGGATCAGCATGACATTCGGGCTTTCATGGACATGTGAAAGTACATCCGGAGTGGCGCGTGAGCGGCCATGGAAGGTCATGAAGACAAGTCGCCATGAGTAAAATGATGTCAGGAAGGCGGCAAATACCAACATGTAAAATGCGTACATGCTGACCGGATTATGCGCAGCAAATGCGCTTTCAATGATCGCATCTTTCGAGAAAAACCCGGCAAAGCCCGGGAACCCTGTGAGGGCCAGAGTGCCGATCAGCATCATGGCGTAAGTAAGCGGGATCATTTTATAAAGCCCGCCCATGTGGCGCATGTCCTGCTCGTCAGACATGGCGTGAATGACGGAACCTGCCCCTAAGAACAACAGAGCTTTGAAAAAGGCGTGAGTGAAGAGGTGGAAAATAGCGGCCCCATAGGCGCCGACACCAAGGGCAACAAACATATAGCCGAGCTGGCTACATGTTGAATAGGCAATCACGCGTTTGATGTCGTTTTGAACGAGGCCAACAGTTGCCGCGAAAAACGCAGTAATGGCACCGATTGCGGTGACGACCGTTAAGGCGTCGGGTGTGATTTCAAACAGAGGTGATAATCTAGCGACCATAAAGACGCCGGCTGTCACCATTGTTGCTGCGTGAATGAGCGCTGAAACGGGTGTGGGGCCTTCCATCGCATCAGGTAGCCAGGTGTGCAACAGGAACTGAGCTGATTTACCCATGGCACCCATGAACAACAACAGACAAATGGTGGTGAGAATATCAACCTGCCAGCTTAAGAAAGTGAAGGTCTGGCCTACCTTGGACGGTGCGCTGGCGAATATTTCATCCAGATTAATCGTATCAAACACCATATAGATCGCGAAAATGCCAAGGGCAAAGCCAAAGTCACCAACCCGGTTGACGATGAAGGCTTTCATCGCAGCTTCGTTGGCTGATGGTTTCTTGAACCAGAAACCGATTAACAAATATGATGCGAGACCAACGCCTTCCCAGCCAAAGAACATTTGCAGCAGGTTGTCTGAAGTCACCAGCATTAACATGGCGAATGTAAATAATGAGAGATAGGCAAAGAAGCGTGGGCGATGCGGGTCGTGATGCATATAGCCGATTGAATAAATATGGACCAATGAAGATACTGTGTTGACCACAACCAGCATGACAGCGGTTAATGTATCTATCCGTAGTGACCAGCTGATGTCTAATGTGCCGGACTGGATCCAAGGCAGGATTTCAACCTGCTCTTTGCCGCCAGCCATGCCGACTTTAAAAAACACAACCCAGGAAAGGATCGCTGCGACAACCATAAAGGCGCAAGTGATGTATTCACTCATTTTGTCGCCGATCATACGGCCGAAAAGACCGACGATGAGCGCGCCAAGAAGGGGGAGAAAGACAATGGCCTGATAAAGCATGTGGCTAGCCTTTCATCATGTTGATATCTTCCACCGCGATAGAGCCGCGGTTTCGGAAGTATGTGACAACGATTGCAAGGCCGATGGCAGCCTCGCCAGCGGCGACGGTGAGGATCATCAGAGCAAATATCTGCCCCTGAAGATTATCCAGAAAGGCTGAAAAAGCGACGAGGTTAATATTCACAGCCAGCAGCATAAGCTCAATGGACATCAGGATGATGATGACATTTTTTCGATTTAGAAAAATGCCGATCACCCCGAGCGTGAATAAAATAGCCGCGACTGACAAATAATGTGACAGTCCGATTTCCATGGGTTGTCCCCCTTAATTTTTATTTTCTGATGCCGCTGGCATCGGTTGACTGGTTCTGAACAATGAGACTGTTCAGATGCCCTGCCCTGTTTCAACTTTTACCACTTCAATTGAGTCGGCAGGCCTGCGGCCAACCTGTTTTGCAATATCCTGCCTCTTGACCCCTTCACGTGAACGAAGAGTGAGAATGATAGCCCCTATCATGGCGACGAGTAACAACAGACCGGCTGCTTCAAAGTAGTAAAGATGGTCTGTATACAGAACGCGGCCAAAAGCTTCTGTGTTGGTGATGTTTGCATTAATCGCTGTGTTTTTTTCTAATTTTGACAATGCCGGGTTTAACACCCAGGCGCCTGCGGCCATGATAATTTCAGCAAGAAGAATACCGCCAACGATCAGCCCGACTGGCAGATAGCTCAAAAAGCCTGATTTCAACTCAGCGAAATCGACATCAAGCATCATCACAACAAAGAGGAACAAGACGGCGACCGCGCCGACATAAACAATCAGCAGCACAAGAGCGAGGAATTCTGCGCCGAGCAACAGAAATAAGCCGGCGACATTGAAAAATGCGAGGATCAGGAACAGCACGGCATGGACCGGGTTTTTGGCACCAATGACCATAATGGCTGAGATTACAGCCAGACCGGCAAACAGATAAAAGAACAGAGCGGTTAGCATTTCTGGTTCATTCCTTTAAAGATCATTCTCTAAAATTCAAACGTCTTGCATTTGTGGTGCTTAACGATATTTTTCGTCACTCACAATGTTATTGGCAATTTCGCGCTCCCAACGGTCTCCATTGGCGAGCAGGCGGTCCTTGTCATAATAAAGTTCTTCACGGGTTTCTGTGGCGAATTCGAAATTTGGCCCTTCGACAATGGCTTCCACCGGGCAGGCTTCCTGACAAAAGCCGCAATAAATGCATTTGACCATGTCGATGTCATATCTGGTTGTGCGCCGTGTGCCATCGTTGCGGCTGGGCCCGGCTTCAATTGTAATCGCGCCGGCCGGACATATGGCTTCACAAAGTTTGCAGGCGATGCAGCGTTCTTCGCCATTTGGATAACGACGCAGAGCGTGCTCTCCTCTGAACCTTGGGCTGATAGGGCCTTTTTCAAACGGATAGTTAATTGTTGCCTTTGGTTTGAAGAAATACTTCATCGCAAGCACAAAGGCCTGAATGAACTCCCACAAAAACAAAGATTTGATAAATTGCAACATTTAAGTATCCACCTATTTATTACAGTGTTGAGCCAAAAACATATGGCCCGGCAAAATAGCCAACGATTGGAAACAGCACCAGTGAGATCAGCGCCAGTGTTCTCATGAATCTGGTCACTTGGCGGGTTTCATCAGGGCTGGCATCGTGTTCTTTGGCTTTTTCTACCATTTTATTGCCCATGAATGTCAGCACGATATAATCAAGCAGGCCGACAGCCAGTCCTAAACCCAGCCCCATGATTGATGGTGTCATTTCCATATCTTAAGCACCCCCCAGTTTGGTAAAATGAAGAACGCTAGAGACCACAACAACCATGAACAATGAGAGAGGCAGGAACACTTTCCATCCAAGACGCATCAGCTGATCATAGCGATAGCGGGGTACCATAGCCTTGACCATGGCGAACATAAAAAACACGCCAAGAGTTTTTATGATGAACCAGAAGATGCCCGGAACCCAGTTAAACGGGGCAATATCAACTGGTGGCAGCCAACCACCTAAAAAGAGAATGGTTGTCAATGCGCACATCATGGTGATTGACACATACTCGCCAAGCATAAACAGCATATAAGGTGTTGAAGAATATTCAACCATGAAGCCGGCGACCAGTTCTGATTCAGCTTCTGGCAAATCAAACGGCGGGCGGTTGGTTTCAGCCAGTGCTGAGATAAAGAAAACTATGAACATCGGGAACAAAGGCAACCAGTGCCAGTTCAATAAGCCATAATCACCTTTCTGGGCGTTGACTATGTCAGTCAGGTTCAGGGACCCAACCACCAGCAATACCGTGACGATGACGAAACCGATTGAGACTTCATATGAAACCATCTGCGCGGCTGAGCGCAGGGCGCCAAGGAATGGATATTTTGAGTTTGAAGCCCAGCCACCCATAATGATGCCATAAACCCCAAGTGATGACATGGCAAGGATGTATAAAATGCCGACATTGATATCAGCTATGACCCAGCCTTCATCAAGCGGGATAACTGCCCAGGCTGCAAGGGCGAGAATGGTGGTGACAATTGGGGCCAGGAGAAAGACAAATTTATCTGATTTGGATGGGATCACCGGTTCTTTCAGCACAAATTTAAGCATGTCAGCAAATGATTGCAGCAGGCCAAAAGCGCCAACAACATTTGGACCTTTGCGCAACTGCACGGCAGCCCAGATTTTTCTGTCTGCGTAAAGGATATAAGCAATGATCAGCAATAGTCCGACCATCAGCGCAATGCTGTGCAGGGCGATCCAGAAAAAGGGCCAGCCATAAGTTGTCATGAACTCTGTCATTGTTCCGGTTAATGGTTCAATCATGGGTGCCTGTTGCCTTTTCTGTTAAAGGGGTTTTCATTGCACTCATTTCTGCCATCACTTTTGAAGCCCGGGCGATCGGGTTGGTGGAATAGAAATCACTCATGGATGGTTCAAGCGGTATTTCACTGAGATTGTTTATTTCTCTTGAAGCCAGGCGGATGATCTCCTGCTGGTCAGCAGGTTCAATTTGATTGAGGGCCGCGAACCGTGGGTTGGATTTATATAGTTCCACGCGTAACTGAGCCAGATTATTAAAGCTTAATGGGTTTTCAAGTGCTGCTGAAAGAGCCCTTAAAATTGCCCAGTCTTCTTTGGCTTCGTTTGGCGGGAAAATTGCCCGGTTGATATGCTGAGGCCGGCCTTCAAGGTTCATGAAGGTGCCGTTTTTCTCAGTATAGGCGCTGCCGGGTAAAATCACATCTGCTATAGCGGCGCCTTTGTCACCATGGCTGCCCTGATAGACAACAAAGGTGTTGCCAAGATCGCCTGTGATCATTTCATCTGCCCCCAGCAGATAAAGAAACTCTAATTGGTCGTTTTTGGCGTTGTGCATAATTTCAGTTGTGCTCTGGCCGCCGTCTCCCGGTACAAAACCAATTTCCAGCCCGGCGACACGGCTTGCAGACTGATGCATGATATTAAAACCATTCCAGCCCTGTTTCAGCGCGCCGTAGCCTTTAGCCAATTTTGCGGCTGCAATCAGATTATTGATCGCGCCCTCACCTTTTAAGGCGGCTGAGCCAATGATGATCATCGGGAATTCAGCATTGCGCATGACTTCAGCAAAGCCTGATGAGCCATGATCCAGTTTTGAAAGGTCTGCTGGTGATGTGCCGATATGCTCTGCTTCATAGGTGAGGTCTTCATTTGCGCCGATGATGCCGACTTTTACTTTGCCTGCGGCCCAGCGACCTCTGATGCGGGCATTGAGAACCGGCGCGTCGTAGCGAGGATTAGCGCCAAATAATAATATTGCGTCCGCCTGATCAATGCCTTCAATGGTGCTGTTAAACAGCGTTGTTGCCCGGCCCAGGTTTGGGTTGACAATGGTGCCATCCTGGCGGCAATCAATATTTTTCCAATCAAGACTGTCAGCGATCAGTTTTAGAGCATAAATCTCTTCAACTGTTGCCATATCGCCGACGATCATGGCTGATTTGCGTGGCAGCGCTTCTGTCATCTTGCTTGCGACCAGCGCGAGGGCTTCATCCCAGCTTGCTTCGCGCAGGTCTTCATCTTCTCTGATATATGGTCGATCCAGACGTTTTGTGCGAAGGCCATCCCAGATGAAACGGGTTTTATCGGATATCCATTCTTCATTGATGGAATCGTTATTACGCGGCATGATGCGCAACACTTCGCCTGAGCGGCTGTCAACACGGATGTTGGAGCCAACGGCGTCCATTACATCTACGCTTTCCGTTTTATTCAGTTCCCAGGGTCTGGCTGTGAAAGCAAAGGGTTTTGATGTCAGTGCGCCAACGGGGCAGAGATCAATCACATTGCCGGACAGTTCTGAGGTGATGCCTTTTTCAAGATAAGTGGTGATTTCCGCATCTTCGCCGCGGCCAATCAGACCCAGTTCTTCAACTCCGGCGATTTCAGTCATGAAGCGGACGCATCTTGTGCAATGAATGCAGCGGGTCATGTGAGTTTTGATAAGCGGGCCGATGTTTTTATCTTCAACAGCGCGTTTGTTTTCGTCATAGCGGCTGGAATTGTCACCATAGGCCATGGCCTGATCCTGCAAATCGCATTCGCCGCCCTGATCGCAGATCGGGCAATCAAGCGGGTGATTGATGAGGAGAAATTCCATCACGCCTTCACGTGCTTTTTTCACCGGAGCGGTGATGGTGTTGATTTCAGGTGGCTCGCCTTCTGGGCCGGGGCGCAGATCATTGACACTCATGGCGCAGGAAGCAATTGGCTTTGGCATGCCTTTCACATCAACCAGACACATACGGCAATTGCCGGCAATGGATAGTCTTTCATGATAGCAGAAACGGGGGATTTCATATCCCGCCTGTTCACAAGCCTGAAGAACTGTGGTGCCGTTCTCGACTTCGATTTCTGTGCCATTGATATTGAGCTTTGGCATGTTGTTTTGCCTTTTCTCCAACTACTTTATGTTCTTAACACCGCCTGATCGGTTTTGCCGACTGAGCGCTGCGCTTCTCAAAATATTTTATCCCTGCCGCAGATATTTCTGCTTATTTAGCTGCGACGGGTTCGACGTCTTATTCCGCTGCGACAGGTTCGTCGACGATGCCATCCTCTTTCGGATTGGCTGCATACTGGTCAATTCTCTCTTCGATTGTGTGACGGAAATGGCGTATCAGCCCCTGCACAGGCCAGGCCGCAGCATCACCAAGGGCGCAAATTGTATGCCCTTCAACCTGTTTTGAAACTTCAAACAGCATGTCGATTTCTTTTTTGGTAGCTTCACCTTTGACCATGCGCTCAAGCACACGCCACATCCAGCCGGTGCCCTCGCGGCAAGGTGTACACTGACCGCAGCTTTCATGTTTGTAAAAATATGCGAGGCGGGCAATGGCGGCGATCATGTCGGTTGATTTATCCATGACAATTACGGCAGCTGTGCCGAGGCCGGATTTCAGACCACTCAGGCAATCAAAATCCATAGTGGCGTCCATCATCTGATCTGCTGGAACACAAGGGACGGATGAACCGCCCGGAATAACAGCCAGCAGATTATCCCAACCGCCTCTGATGCCACCGCAATGCTTGTCGATCAGTTCTTTAAAGGGAATACCCATTTCTTCTTCGACGGTGCAGGGGGTGTTGATATGGCCTGAAACGCAGAACAGTTTGGTGCCGGTGTTATTTGGTTTGCCAAGGCCACTAAACCAGGAACCACCACGACGAAGGATGGTTGGTGTCACAGCGATAGATTCTACATTATTCACTGTTGTTGGTGCGCCATATAAACCGACGTTGGCGGGGAATGGCGGTTTAAGGCGTGGCTGGCCTTTTTTACCTTCTAAACTTTCAAGCAAAGCCGTTTCTTCACCGCAGATATAAGCTCCAGCACCATGATGGACATAGCAATCAAAATCCCAGCCATGAATGTTGTTTTTACCAATCAGGCGGGCATCATAAGCTTCATCAATGGCGCGCTGGAGTGCTTCACGTTCACGTATAAATTCACCGCGCACATAGATGTAGCAGGTGTGGGCGGCCATAGCGAAAGAAGCAAGCAGCGCCCCTTCTACCAGATGGTGTGGGTCGTTGCGTAAAATGTCCCGGTCTTTACAGGTGCCGGGTTCTGATTCATCGGCATTGATGACGAGGTAATGCGGGCGGCCATCAGATTCTTTTGGCATGAATGACCATTTCAGCCCGGTTGGAAAGCCAGCGCCGCCACGCCCACGAAGGCCCGAGGATTTAACTTCATCAATGACCCAGTCACGGCCTTTATCAATGAAATATTTGGTGCTATCCCAGCTGCCGCGTTTGCGTGCGCCTTCAAGGCCAACGTCTCTCATGCCATAGATATTGGTGAAGATGCGATCTTTATCCTGGAGCATTATTTATCTCCTTCCGGCTTATCAGTTTTTGAAGCGGATTTATCACCATAATTTGCCCGTTTGGAAAATTCAGTTTCTTCACCCGCTGACAGTAATTTTGCCTGTGCCTGCCAGTCTTCACGTTCGATGCGGCCTTTAAAAGAGAGGCTGCTATCAACCCAGGCGATGTTTTCCGGTGTCCAGTTGACGATCTGATCGAAATGATAGAACCCTAACGCATTGAGGGTCAGCTCCAGTTTAGGGCCAACACCTTTGATCATTTTTAAATCATCGGCTTCGCCGTTTCTTGGACCATCAAGCGTTTCTGGTTTTTGTCCGCCCTCTTCTGCTTTTGCAGTTTCTGGTTTTTCAGTTTTTTCGGCTGGCTTTGTTTCAGTCGCTGATTTTTCTGGTTGCTTTATAGCGGCTGGTTTTTCTTTCAGAAGCGTGGCAGCATTTTCAGCTTTTGTATCGGCTACAGGCTCATCGTTCTTTACAGGCTCTTTTGGCTCGTTTTCAATTGAGAGATTAAGCGGGACATATTCCGGCACATTAGTCAGTGTTGTTAAGCCACTTTCCGGGCAGGATAAAGTGCGTTCTATTTGTGGGCCGGGTGTTGGTGTTTCCCCATTGGCAAATGCGTCTAATAAAGCTTCAAGTGACTGTTCATCAAGGTCTTCATAGGTATCCTTGAATATCTGTACCATTGGTGCATTGACGCAGGCACCCAGACATTCAACTTCTTCCCAGGAAAAATCGCCATCTTCAGACAAAGTGTGCGGATCTTTCGCGATGCGTTTTTTGCAGATTTCTATCAATTGCTTTGAGCCGCGCAACATGCAGGGTGTGGTGCCGCAAACCTGCACATGGGCTTTTTTACCAACCGGTGACAATTGAAACATTGTGTAAAAAGTCGCCACTTCATAGACGCGAATGTATGGCATGTCGAGAAGGTCAGCCACACGGCGCATAGCGGGTTCTGATGTCCAGCCGTCATTCTGTTCCTGCGCCCGCCAGAGCAGAGGGATCACAGCGGAACGCTCTTTTCCGGGCGGGTATTTTTTAATCAGTTGTTCAGCCCAGCTCAGATTTTCTGAATTAAATTCAAAACTCTCAGGTTGTTGTTGGGCAACGCGTCTGACACTCATCGGTCAACCTCCCCGAATACGATGTCTAGTGAACCAATGATGGCGGAGACGTCCGCTAACATGTGGCCTCTGTTTAAAAAATCCATGGCTGAAAGGTGGGCAAAGCCGGGGGCTCTGATCTTGCAGCGATAGGGTTTGTTTGACCCATCTGCGATGAGATAAACGCCAAACTCACCTTTCGGTGCTTCAACGGCGGCATAGGCTTCACCGGCCGGGATTTTAACCCCTTCGGTATAAAGCTTAAAGTGATGGATCAGAGCTTCCATTGATTGCTTCATTTCACCGCGGCGGGGTGGTGCGTATTTGTTATCGTCAATGATAACGGGCCCATGTTCTGCGCCCAGAAGTTCACAGCACTGTTTCATCAGTGAAGTTGACTGGCGCATTTCCTCCATGCGGATCAGATATCTGTCATAACAATCACCATTTTTACCAATGGGGATGTCGAACTCTAATTCTTCATAAATTTCATATGGTTGAGACTTGCGCAGGTCCCATGCCGCACCAGAACCGCGGACCATTACACCAGAAAAACCCCAGGCCAGGGCGTCTTCAAGTTTGACAACGCCGATGTCAACGTTGCGTTGTTTGAAAATGCGGTTTTCTGTCAGTAATGTTTCGATATCATCGCAGACTTTGAGGAACGGATCGCAGAAATCATAAATGTCCTGAACGAGTTCTTCTGGTAAATCCTGATGGACACCGCCGATGCGGAAATATGCGGCGTGCATTCTAGAACCTGAGGCACGCTCATAAAATATCATCAGTTTTTCACGTTCTTCGAAGCCCCAAAGCGGCGGCGTTAAGGCACCGACGTCCATGGCCTGTGTGGTGACATTCAGCAAATGGGACAGCAAGCGGCCGATTTCAGAATAGAGCACCCTAATGATCTGACCACGTCGAGGGATTTGCAGATCCAGTAATTTTTCAGCAGCCATGCAGAAGGCATGCTCCTGATTCATCGGCGCGACATAATCAAGGCGGTCAAAATAGGGAACGGCCTGAGCGTATGTTTTTGATTCAATCAGTTTTTCAGTGCCGCGATGAAGCAGGCCAATATGCGGATCGACGCGCTCTACGATTTCACCATCAAGCTCGAGAACCAGACGCAAAACACCATGAGCCGCCGGATGCTGCGGGCCAAAATTGATGCTGAAATTTCTTAGACTTGTTTCCGCCATCTGGATTATCCTTCGCCCTTTCCTGCATCTTTTTCGGCTTTTTCATCACCGGGGAGAACATAATCTGTTCCTTCCCATGGGCTTTGAAAATCAAAATCCCGATATTCCTGTGCAAGTTTTACGGGCTCGTAAACAACCCTTTTCTGGGTTTCGTCATACCTGACTTCAAGGTAGCCGGTTGTTGGAAAGTCTTTGCGAAGCGGATAGCCCTGAAAGCCATAATCTGTCAATAAGCGTCGCAAATCCGGGTGGCCTTCAAAGGCAATGCCGAACATGTCGTAGGCTTCTCTTTCATGCCAGAGGGCGCCTGGAAAAATGGAGACTGAACTTGGCACTGGTGTTTGCTCATCCGTTTCCAGTTTAACGCGGATGCGGGTGTTATGCTTGAGGCTAAGGAGATGGTAGACAACTTCAAAACGATTTGGTTTCCCCGGATGATCAACACCGCAGATGTCGATGATGCAGGTGAATTTGCACTGAGGGTCATCCCGAAGGAATTTTAATACCGTTAAAATATCTTCTCTTTTGACTTGTATTGTCAGTTCGTCGCGCTCAACAGATGAGCTGTTGACGCTGGTCGGAAGTTTTGAGCTGATAAACTCTCCGATATCCTGCAATCCGCTTTGCAAAACTTTCTCCCTTAAATTTCCCGGCAGGTATAAAACCCACGAGACTAAAACTGACTGTTTCCAGTTATACTGGCTTAAACGTTTGATACTTAATCGTTCAGATACTTAACGCTCAATGGTGCCTGTGCGGCGAATTTTCTTTTGTAACAATAAGATGCCGTATAATAAGGCTTCTGCTGTCGGTGGGCAGCCGGGGACATAAACATCAACAGGTAATACTCTGTCACAACCACGCACAACTGAATAGGAATAGTGATAATATCCACCACCATTGGCGCAGCTGCCCATTGAAATGACATAGCGGGGCTCAGGCATCTGATCGTAAACCTTGCGAATGGCGGGGGCCATTTTGTTGGTCAGAGTGCCGGCAACGATGATCACATCAGACTGGCGCGGGCTCGCCCTTGGGGCAAAACCGAAGCGTTCTACATCATAGCGGGGCATAGAAGCCTGCATCATTTCAACCGCGCAGCAAGCAAGACCGAATGTCATCCACATCAGTGAGCCTGTTCTGGCCCACTGGATCAGGTCATCGTAGGCGGCAACGACAAAACCCTTGTCTGTCAGATTCCCGGAGAGTTCATTGAAAAACGGATCATCAGCCCGCATTGGCTGGCCATCCGGACGCAGCAATGGCTGGCCTTTGCCTGTAGAAACCGGTTTACCGTTGGTCATTGCCGGTATCTTGCCCGATAACTGGCCCGGTGTCTGGTCCGGTGCCCAGTTAGGCTCATTATTAAAGGGTGGTTTTAATAATATTGACATGACATCAATCCCATTCAAGGGCTCCCTTTTTCCAGGCATAAATCAGCCCGATTGTAAGTTCAGCCAGAAATATCATCATTGCCCAATAGCCAAGATCACCGACTTCATTGAATGTTAATGCCCAGGGGAACAAAAAGACGGCTTCAAGATCGAAAATGATAAACAGCATGGCGACCAGATAAAAGCGCACATCAAATTTCATACGGGCATCATCAAATGGTTCAAAACCACACTCATATGGTGAGAGTTTTTCTTTGTCTGGCTGTTTGTAGGCAAGGATGAATGGCGCTGCCATCAGGGCGAGAGCTATGACGCCGGCTATGGCGATGAAGATCGCTATTGGCAAATATTGTGCTGCCACATTTTCCATTTTATTGCCTCCTCATTTAAATTACCTGAAGTTAAATCAGGTGCGGTATAAATGACTGGATACCTGTGAATAATAAACAAATTTGCAGGTTCTGCACCTTTAAACGTGTCTGATCTCTATCTGCTAACAAATTTAGACATTTGAATTGTTCGAAGCTTTATCCGCTGTTGAATAAACCTGGCTGAAGATTGATTTTATTACCGCTCTTCATGCTTTCGTCTTAAGTGGTCCACTTTATTACTGGCATAAAACAGAATTGAATCTGGTTTGTCTGCTTCGCTGATTTCGAAGCGCGCATTTTTCAAACCGAATGTTTCCTGATTAACCGATGTTTACTGCCACCATGAATTTGCTATTTTTGAAACTGCTGCATACGTATTGAATATGTTGTTTTGATTGTTGTTTGTTTTACTAACAGGCCAGACAACCATGTTGTGTTTATCTGACTCGCGCCATATGTGCAGATTTTTATTATTGATTCAAGTGCTACTGTAAGATTTTTATAAATAATACTGTTGATGATTTTTATGAGCCTTTTGTTTTGTTTATATTGCCAGCTATCGGCGTTTTATTGCTCATGAAATAGTCAGTTGCACGTATATCTGATTTATCTAATCTTGATGTGTATTATTGTATTCCCCAAATTTGACGGAAAAATATCTTAGTTTGATAATCTGGTGCAAGGCACAGCTGAAACAGAGCAAAGCACATATACACCAACCTTCCCTTCTTCATTGCTGGCGATGCCGATGCGGGTGCATCTGTCTTTTTTATTTATTGAGACCGGCCAATTACTATAGACACTGCCGTATCGTTTTTTGACTGTTTCCTGCCAGTTCTGTTTTGATTTTGTTTTGGCCTGATCATACCAGTTTTCAAACAGATAAATGTTTTGCGTTTTAATGCTGATTTTGCTGACGCAATGTTTTGAAGGGTGGTCTTCGGGGTTATATTCCGGTTTTTGCATGCCGGTTTTATGCTTTGTATTCATAGTATTAAACTGGAAATCCGGTTTGATGATATTTACATCCGATGCCTGAACCCCAAATAAAGGTGCGATGAATATGAATAACAATATTTGCCAAAAAATTATCAACTGTCTTTTTAATCGGCATCCAATATAGGGGTAACAGACCATCTTGATTTTCAGCATGCTTGCCCTGCCAGTCATGAATGATTGAATGACGCTTTGAAATGTCCATATACAATCACAGGATGGGGTGCTGGTGCTGAGCGTGTCAAATCAGTTAAAATGATGGATATGGATTTTATTGAGGTTGGGGAAAAGTGGCGGGAGTGACGGGACTCGAACCCGCGGCCTCTGGCGTGACAGGCCAGCGCTCTAACCAACTGAGCTACACCCCCGCAAACCGATATTTTCGGTAAAAGTCTTTAGCTATCTCATGAATGAATTTATCTAAAGAAGAGCCGTTTGTACCCTTCTCACCTAATTTCGTCAAGCATATTTGATGTGAATTTTTACAAATATGTTGTTTTCTGTTGAAGGTATTGAGTTTGGTTTTTGCTAATCGGTTTGTTGGGGCTAATTGACTGGATGAACGCCAGATTTAGACGGACGATATGAACATCCGCTCACAGTAACTTATTCTGTTTTCATGTTTTTTTTAGTTCAATTTAGTTGCTCAGATGACGTGATTTGTTTATTGCCTATTTATCGGCCCTTGTCTGTTACGACCTTAGTGCTACTGTAATATCAGGGGTGATTTCATTTTCGTATTATTCTCTAGCTAAAATTGCATCCGCATCTGCTCCTATTTTATTCAGCAGGGCTCTGACGATTGTATCGTTTGACCTTATCACCTGTGCTGCGGTCCATAAATCCGACAGAAACTGTTCCTGTTGATCAAGTTCCGTTCTCGCCGCTTCATAGAGATTTGCAGTCTGTAGCCTTTTCAATATCGTCACTTTTGATATTTCATAATATTCGTTTTTATTGGCTTTTTTCCGTCTGATTGCTGCCATTAGTTTAACTCCATTGCAGAACGACACCGGTCAGTTCTATGTTTTTATTGTCCGTTGTTGTGACTTTCCATCTCATGGATGTGCCTGATGGCTGGCCTGAGATGTTGATATCAGGGTCTTCATAAAGAATTGAGCCATCAGAATAATTTATCTGGGGCACAAGAACGGCATCGGTGAAAGTTGTTCCACCATCACGGCTGACGGCACCTTTGAGGTTGGTATTTAGAGTGATTGTTTCATTTGGTTTTGCCAGCAGACAGAGCCGTGCTGTTGCAGGTGTGCTATCAGCTGTAAAGTTTTCGGACTGTAGGGCCATGTTATTGAACTGAGCGTTACTAAATTCAAGCTCTGTGATGTTGATACCATTCGACCCGGTGCCGCCTGTCACAGCGATCCATATGAAGTCATAGCTGGTTGCCATATCACTTGACATGATCTGTCTTGGTATTGTTTCATCTGTTGTGTCCGCAAAGGTGATTGCGCCAAGGCTGGTACCGTCGTTATAGCTTGAAGGCGCTGATCCGTTTTTGCCGTATAAAGTCACGGTTATTGTCGGATTTACGGAATTGATATAGCCGTTATTGTTCGAGCCATAAATATTGACATAGCCAATTGTTGTCGGGCTTGCGCTAAAATCCTTACCTATATAGGCGAAGGTCAGGTCACCTGTGCTTTTATATGCTGCCGTGTTTGAAACCTGATCGGTGTTACCATTAAAGGCACCAGCTAACCCACCGCCGTTTAACATGTCGCCAATATTGGTTCCACCTGTGATGGTATCATCTGACAGTGCTGGTTTGTATAGATGATTAACCGCATCATAATCTTCATTTGTTGATGTTGCCGTGTCTACATCCGTTTCGTCGTCAAAAGGGTCGGCGATGCCATCTTTCAAACCAAGCGCATCTCCTTCAAGATCAGCCACCCGAAGCGCCAGAGCGAAGAGATCTGTTGACGCTGAAATTCCAAGATTTGCTCTGGCCGTTGCCGGGTTTGTGAGGTCAGAGAGGTTGTTGGAAGATAACAGATCACCGCCGCCGGGAATGGTTTCCCAGACGGGATCTGCACCACCGCCTTGCGTTTTTAAAAACTGTCCTGAAGTTCCTGCTGCTAACCTTGCGTAATTCGTGCCATTAAAATAGGTGATGTCGCCTTGTGCGTCTGAGCCAAAATTGAGATCGGTCGCAGTGGTTGTTGCAAGGTCAGCTATAGATTGCGCTGTTACGGTTTTAAGGTTGTCACTATCATCGACATCCTGCACCAGGACTTTATCACTGGTTGATATGCTGGCTGAGGTGATAGTTGCGCCATGAAGCGCCGTTAGTACATTTGCCTCATTCGTCACATCTGCAAGGGCAGTTATACCATCAAGTTTTGTTCCATCTGCCTGAATATCCCGACCATCAACCAAACCGCCTACTGTTATATTATCTGTGACATATAAATCATCGGTATAGCTATTGGCAAAACGCAAGGTATCAGTTCCAAGGTCTCTTGTACTGTTGCTATCTGGGATTATGTCTGCGTCTACAACATCGCCCCATTCATCGCCTGTTCCACCACCGCCACCAGTTTCATGGGCAGCAATAGCGGCCACAACATCGGCTGGTGAAAAGCGCCTGATCGCGGTTTCTGTGCCTGCTGTTATTTCCCCGCCAGAAACTTGTGCTACCCGGTTATTATAGGCTGTTTCTATTTCAGTGTCTGACTGATCAGCAGTAGCCCCGTCTTCAACATTGATCAGCGCACGTGTCTGGCTCGCTGTCAGAGCTTCAACAGCGCCTGTGCTGGCGGAATTACGACCGGCGATGTGGGAGGTTGGCATGCCGGTGATGTGAGTAATCTCATAATCACCTGTTGTGGCGGTAACGGCACCCGCACGGCCAAAGACAGAGCTCACCGAACCGCCAGAAAAAGTCGTGTTGGGGAAGGTGACAGTGCCTGTGTCTTTATCAATCACGATGCCATCATAAAAAGTTGTACCATCAGGACTGACTTTCATGTGGAAATCATCATCACCCGTCAGGCCGAATTCAGCACGGCCTGAATATCCCGTTTAAAACAGGACGCTTGCATTATCTCCGGCAAGAGCTTTGTTAATTTTAAGCTGATGATCATCACCTTCATGATCAAACAGGGTCGCGGGTGAGCTGACATTCAATCTGTTTGTTGTGTCTGCTGTTGCATTTACGCCAACGAGAGAAATCGGGTTTACCGAGGCTAGTCCTGCTCCGCCGCCTGAGAGAACAAGCCAGGTGCTGCCATCAAAAACCATCTGATTTTCATCATCCCGGACCCAGGCAAGCCAGCCTTCTCGTGGCTGATAAAACATCCAGGCTCCATCCTGAAAAGCGGCTATCTGATTTTCTTTACCGGCCCAGTCATCTGTGGCCGCAGCGGCAACAATGTAGCAGGCCCCTTCTTCAGGTGTGACAGGCGGGGTAGTAAGGTCAATATCTTCAACACTTAGCTGGGTGATGGCATCAAGGCTTCTGATGGCTTCGTTATGAGTTACATGCTTTTGGGCCTGTGCGCCCAGGATGTAGGGTAGGTTTAGTTTTGGTGTTGTTTCACTCATTTCACGACCTGCTGGCTGAACATTTTCTCATTCAGGAACTATAGGCCGGTGATTTGGTGCGGGGATAAGTTTTAAGATATTGTGATTGTTGTTATGTTTCTGCTCTTCTTTTGATTTAAGCTCGTCACTAGCTGATTTCAGGAGCGACACTCATTCAGGAGATGATTTATGGAGTGGTTATACCAGTTGTTATTTGCTTTTGCTGTTTTTACTGAGGCACTGCTGTATTTATTCGGCGTGTTCGCAATTGCTTATGGTGTCTGGTATTTTGGGAAATTACTGATTGGCAAGTTGTTTAAAAAGTCTGATGGGGATGAGAAGGTTTAAGGGAGACTTTTCCAGATGATTATTTTAGCAATAAAAAAGCCTGCTACATTTTTGTAACAGGCTGTTTTATATACCATTTAAAATGGTGGGCGATGACAGGCTCGAACTGCCGACCCTCTCGGTGTAAACGAGATGCTCTCCCAACTGAGCTAATCGCCCGAAACTCTGGCTCTTTTCACTTCTTTTTCAAAGCTATTCAGAGGTCTGGTGCCAGTGATGTTAGAGACACCTTCATCTGGCACGTTTCGAAGTGAAACTTGTAAAAGAGCTTTGCGCTAAAATCAAGCACACAATTTCAAGAAACAGAAGAAATGACCCTTTTTTTCAGATTGACTGATAAAAAGGATCATTTCAACAATTTAGTGGGCTGTTAAAGTGGTTGAAGACCCTTCTTCTTTTTTCACAGCAGCTGCATTTTCAGCTTCTTCATCCCAGACGATTGGTTTTAGTGGTTCAACCAAAGCAATCTTCACCACTTCATCCATTTGAGAAACCGGGATAATTTCAAGTCCGTTTTTCACATTATCCGGGATGTCAGCCAGATCTTTGGCATTCTCTTCCGGAATGATCACTTTCTTGATGCCACCGCGCAGGGCTGCGAGCAATTTCTCTTTCAAGCCGCCAATTGGCAAGACACGACCGCGCAAGGTGATTTCACCTGTCATGGCCACATCTTTCCTGATCGGAATGCCAGTCATCACTGATATGATAGAGGTTATCATAGCGACGCCGGCTGATGGGCCGTCTTTAGGTGTTGCCCCTTCAGGTACGTGAACGTGAATGTCTTTTCTCTCGAACATTGGTGGTTCGATGCCAAAATCGACCGAGCGAGAACGCACATAGGCAGACGCTGCCTGAATGGATTCTTTCATCACATCCTTGAGGTTGCCGGTAACGGACATTTTGCCTTTACCCGGCATCATGACACCTTCAACGGTCAGCAATTCACCGCCAACCTCTGTCCATGCCAGACCGGTTACAACACCGACCATGTCTCTGCCTTCGGTTTCACCAAAGCGATATTTGGTGACGCCAAGATAATCGCCCAGATTGTCTTTGGTGACAGCAACACTGGTGACATCATCTTCAGTCATGATTTCTTTGACAGCTTTACGGGCAAGGTTAGCGATTTCTCTTTCAAGATTACGCACACCGGCTTCGCGGGTATAACTGCGGATCAGAAGCTGAAGGGCTTCATCGTTGATTTGCCATTCGCTTTCTTCAAGTCCATGCGCAAGCATCTGGGCTGGAATCAAGTGCCGTCTGGCAATTTCAACTTTTTCATCTTCTGTATAGCCAGCAAGACGGATGATTTCCATACGGTCCATCAGGGCTGCCGGAATATTCAGTGAGTTTGCCGTTGTCACGAACATTACGTTTGAAAGGTCATAATCGACTTCGAGGTAATGATCTGCAAATGAGCTGTTTTGCTCCGGATCCAATACTTCAAGCAAGGCAGAAGCCGGGTCGCCTCTGAAATCCTGACCCATTTTGTCAATCTCATCGAGAAGGAATAATGGGTTGGTTTTTTTGGCTTTTTTCATGGATTGAATGACTTTACCGGGCATTGAGCCGATATAAGTTCTTCTGTGACCACGAATTTCTGCTTCATCACGAACGCCGCCTAAAGACATCCGAACAAATTCACGCCCGGTTGCTTTGGCGATAGATTTGCCAAGCGATGTTTTACCAACACCGGGAGGGCCAACAAGGCAAAGGATCGGGCCTTTTAATTTGTTGGTGCGTTGCTGAACGGCAAGATATTCAAGGATGCGTTCCTTGACTTTTTCAAGACCGTAATGCTCTTCATCAAGAACATTTTCAGCTTCATCAAGATCACGCTTAATACGCCCCTTTGAGCCCCACGGAATGGAGAGCAACCATTCAAGATAGTTGCGCACAACGGTTGCTTCCGCTGACATTGGGCTCATCTGACGGAGTTTTTTGATTTCTGCCAAAGCTTTTTCACGTGCTTCTTTTGAAAGCTTGGTTTCTTCAATTTTTTCTTCAAATTCACTGATGTCATCGCGCTCATCAGAATCACCCAGCTCTTTCTGAATGGCTTTCATCTGCTCATTCAGATAATATTCGCGCTGAGTTTTTTCCATCTGACGTTTGACGCGAGAGCGAATTTTCTTCTCGACCTGAAGAACGGAGATTTCACTTTCCATGAATGTAAAGACACGTTCCAGTCTTTCAGAAACGGAAATGACTTCAAGGATTTCCTGTTTTTCAGAAATTTTCACGGCCAGATGAGAGGCAATGGTATCTGCCAGTTTTGAATAATCATCTATCTGGTTAACTGAGCCGATGACTTCAGGTGAAATTTTCTTGTTCAGTTTGACGTAGCTTTCAAACTGAGTGATGGCTGAGCGGGCTAGCGCTTCAATTTCATCGGATTCGTTTTCACCTTCATCAATGACTTCTACTTCAGCTTCGAAATAGTTTTCATTTTCGACATAGTCTTTCACAACAGCACGGCTACTGCCTTCAACCAGCACTTTTACAGTGCCGTCTGGCAGTTTCAACAACTGCAGGACAGTGGCAAGAGTACCGGTTGTGTAAATCTGATCCGGTTCAGGGTCATCATCTGTTGCGTTTTTTTGTGCGGCTAACAGAATTTGCTTATCTGTGCGCATCACTTCTTCTAGTGCATTAATCGACTTTTCCCGGCCAACAAAAAGCGGCACGATCATATAGGGAAAGACAACGATGTCACGAAGTGGCAAAACCGGATAGATACCGTCTTGCTGCTCTTCTTGTGTGTTTTCAGTTTCATCTGTCATGATAAATCCAGGCCTTTCCAATACCCCTCAGCGGGGCAACAGTCGTCGTTTATAAAGTTTCCCAACCTTTTTGTATATATGGTTGGCGGTATTTTATTATCAACCCGTATGTAGGTTTGTTTATATGTTATGTTTTAACAAACTATGCGGCCTTATAATGTAATTTACAATGCTGACAGGTCACTTTTCATCATCACATTTAAGGCAAATCTTATTTTTGATTTATATTTTATCTGCTTCATTCAGACTATATGATTCATACACTTATATGTGTTGTTAAATGGGCTAACTCAGTCAATTTACAAGTTTTCGGCATATTTGTGGGAAGTATCCACGAATATCTCAACTGATCGGAACTTTTCGCGTCCACTGGTCGAAAGAATGAGTTAAAAAAAACAAAACGGGCAAGGCCATTTTCATAGCCCTGCCCTTAATTACTGTTTTTCCTGTACTTTACAAATAGCAGGTCAGAAATTTTGTTTTAGTTAAGCACTTGTTGGTGCTTCGTCAGCGGCTCTTTCTGAATAAATTTTCAGTGGCTTGGCCTGACCTTCAACAACTTCAGGGCTGATAACGATTTCTTCAACACCATCAAGTTCAGGAAGTTCAAACATGGTTTCAAGAAGAATGCCTTCCATAATGGAGCGCAAGCCTCTTGCCCCGGTTTTGCGTTCAATGGCGCGGCGGGCAATGCCGTGCAATGCTTCTTCTGAGAAGGTCAATTGCAGATCTTCCATCTCGAACAAACGCTGATATTGTTTGACAAGAGCGTTTTTCGGTTCTGTCAGAATTTTAACCAGTGCTGGCTCATCCAGATCTTCAAGGGTTGCAAGAACCGGTACCCGGCCGATAAATTCAGGGATAAGTCCGAAGCGCAGCAGATCTTCAGGTTCAACTGATTTCAGCAGTTCACCCGTTTGCCGCTCATCGTCAGCTTCAACATCAGCACCAAAGCCGATTGAAGTTGTGCGCCCACGATCTGAAATGATTTTTTCAAGGCCTGCAAACGCACCGCCACAGATAAACAGAATGTTTGTTGTATCAACCTGCAGGAATTCCTGCTGAGGATGTTTGCGCCCACCTTGTGGAGGAACACTTGCAACGGTGCCTTCCATTATTTTTAGAAGTGCTTGTTGAACACCTTCACCTGATACGTCGCGGGTGATGGATGGATTGTCTGCTTTGCGGCTGATTTTGTCGACTTCATCGATATAGACGATGCCGCGCTGTGCGCGTTCAACATTATAATCTGCGGATTGTAGCAGTTTCAGGATGATATTTTCAACATCCTCACCAACATAGCCGGCTTCGGTCAATGTGGTGGCATCTGCCATTGTAAACGGTACATCAAGAATACGTGCCAGAGTTTGTGCCAGCAGCGTTTTACCGCAACCGGTTGGACCGATGAGCAGGATATTCGATTTAGCCAGTTCGACGTCTGCGTTCTTTTGCCCGTGATTTAGGCGCTTGTAGTGGTTGTGAACCGCCACTGATAGAACCCGTTTGGCATGTGGCTGGCCGATGACATAATCATCCAGAACGTTGCAGATTTCCTGAGGTGTTGGCACACCATCATTTGATTTGACCAGTGAGGTTTTGTTTTCCTCTCTGATGATGTCCATACATAACTCGACGCATTCGTCACAAATAAACACTGTCGGGCCTGCTATAAGCTTGCGGACTTCATGTTGGCTTTTGCCACAAAATGAACAATAGAGAGTGTTTTTCGATTCGCTTCCGCTCATGCTTTAACCCATTTCTTATTCGACTTACCGGTTTGACTATAATTTCAAAGTCTCTCCAAAGCCTTAAACTAATATTTTTATTGTTCTTACGAACTCATCTTTAAATTTTGGCCCTTTAAAGGCGTTGGATAAATTTCATGTCTCTATCCAATTTAATCATCTCCCTAACTTTCATCAATGACAAAAGTTGTATTGGTCAACAATTCGACATTCATCAACTCAAATGTCTTCATTACTATTGAGGTATTGTGCAATATATGTGCTAGTTTACCTATTTAAATATCAAAGTATCATCCAATTAAACAATAATTGATTAACGCTACCCAGTGAACTGATGTTCTCTTATGTATGTTCCCCTGCGGTTTGTTATTTCATCACTATCGTTCAGTCCCTGCTTCACATGTATTCCGCTTACATTGCTGATTATATTCATGTTTTTATGTCCGAATCTGATCAACTAACAGCAATATTTCTTATAATGGAATTCTGAGCTTATAGTGTGAGACTTGCACATTATATGTATGCGCCCTCTATTTAATTGTCTTAAAGGTTGGCAATGACAGATGTCTGGTGACTGAATTTTTCTGAATGAGCTGATGATTTTCTACAATTGTTTAAAATTGGGGCAATATTGACCCATAGGATTGATTTGGGCTAATTGAGGTGACTTAAAAACATCACTTGATAGCATTACTTAATAGCATCAATTGTCCTAATGGAATTGCTAGCAATGTTGATCAGCAAAAATGCGCCCCTCATTTTGTCTGAGAGGCGCATTTATCTCTTCACCAATTCCCCATTGCTCACAAAAGCAATGAGCCGTGATTGATGGCTATTCTTTTTCTTCAGTCGGTTTGCTGTCATCTTCAGCGATGGAGCGTTTGTCGATCACTTCATCAATGAGACCAAATTCTTTTGCCTGATCTGAGGTCAGGAAGGTGTCACGTTCCAGCGCATCCTGAATCTTTTCCAGTTTCTGGCCTGTGTGCTTGACATAAATTTTGTTCAAACGATCTCTCAGATCAAGGATTTCCTTGGCATGGCGCTCAATATCACTGGCCTGCCCCTGCACACCGCCTGATGGCTGGTGAACCATGATGCGGGCATTTGGCAGGGCGTAGCGCATGCCTGGCTCACCTGCTGCCAGAAGAAGAGAGCCCATGCTGGCGGCCTGACCAATGCAAAGTGTTGCAACTGGTGGGCGGATAAATTGCATAGTATCATAAATCGCCATGCCTGATGTCACTACGCCGCCGGGCGAGTTTATGTACATGGAGATTTCTTTTTTAGGATTTTCAGATTCAAGGAATAAAAGCTGGGCTGTAATCAGTGAAGCCATATAGTCTTCAACCTGACCTGTGACAAAGATAATTCTTTCTTTTAACAGGCGTGAGTAAATATCATATGAGCGTTCACCTCTGTTTGTTTGCTCAACAACCATTGGCACAAGTGTGCTCATTTCGGTTAAAATGTCCTGACCCATTGATGGCTCCCTGATTAAATCTGTATTGCTGCATTGTGCGCGGGGTGGAAAACCTGAATAGACTTTTCCAGATGCACGGATTGAACTTAAAAGATAAGACGCCAAAGCCGTCTGTTCAATATACTAAAGAGGCTATATAGAAATGAAGTTAATTATCGTCTAATGGGTTCGGGATAAGACAAAATCTGTGTCTTATCCCGTTAGATTTATGATTATTCGCTTTTGGCTTCAGTTTTTTCTTCGGCTGATTGTTCAGCTTCATCTTCTGAATCCATTTTTGTCAATTCTTCGATGCTCACGGTTTTTTCTTCAACGCTTGCCAGTTCAAGAATATAATCAACCACTTTTTCTTCATAGAGCGGCGCTCTTAACTCTGCCAGTGCCTGAGGGTTTTGCTGGTAATAATTCAGCACCTGACGTTCCTGACCTGGAAACTGGCTGGCTCTGTTGATGAGTGCTTGCTGAACTTCTTCATCAGAAATTTTCAGCTCGTTTTTGTTGCCAATTTCTGAAACGACCAGCCCCAGACGAACACGGCGCTCTGCGATGTCCTGGTATTTTTTACGTTCGGCTTCTTCCGTTGTATTGTCATCTTCAAAGGTGACATTTTTCTGTGCCATTTCAGATGTGAGCTGGCCCCAGATTGAGTCAAATTCACTGGTCACCAATTTTTCGGGTAATTCGAATTTGTGGCTTTCTTCCAGTTTATCAAGAAGAGCTCTCTTTAAACGATTGCGAGAAACTGTATCCAGTTCTTCCTGGAGTTTTTCTTTGACGGCTTCTTTGAATTTTTCGACATTTTCAAGGCCCATGCTTTCTGCGAATTCATCTGTCAGCTCTGGGGTTTTTGGTTCAGCAATTTCTTTGACTGTCACTTCAAAAACGGCTTCCTTACCGGCTAGTGTGTCAACCTGGTATTCTTCAGGGAAATTGGCTGTGATGTCTTTTTTATCACCTTTTTTTGTGCCGATGAGGCCTTCTTCAAAGCCCGGGATAAACTGGCCTTGACCAAGGATAACCGGTGTATCTTCAGCAGCGCCGCCATCAAAGGCTTCGCCATCTATTCTGCCGATGAAGTCAATTGTCACACGGTCCTGATCTTTTGCTTCACGCTTAACTTCAGCATAATCCTGACGGCCTTCAAGAACCTGATCAATTCCTTTTTGATGTTCTTCTTCGTCAACAACGGCGACAAGTTTTTCAAACTTATATTCGCTCATATTGTCGATTTTAATTTCTGGCAGGATTTCGAAAGACATGGTGTAGGCCAGATCTGCTTTGCCATCCATGATCTGGTCAATTTCGTCTTTATCTTCAGTCAGGGCAATTTCAGGCTCGAATGCGGGGCGTTCTTCACGCTCTGTCAATGCGGCACGGCTGGTTTCATTTACCGTTTCCTGCAGCACTTCAGCCATCACTGAGCGACCGTACATTTTTCTTAAATGGGTAACTGGTACTTTACCAGGGCGAAAGCCTTTTATCTGGACTTTGTCTTTCAGATCAACGAGGCGCGCTTCCAGCTTGCCATCCAGTTCATCTGCGCCGATTACAACTTTTAGCTCTCGCTTTAATCCGCTATTTGTTGTTTCAGTAACTTGCATGCTGCATCAACCCATTTTCTGTTACCCCATGCGCCATTATAACGGGGCCTCTTAAAAGTACAAAGACAACTTTTTCGTTGTTTTTACGGCGTCTTTAAATTGAAAAGGCGCTTCTGAAAAAAGCGCTTAACAATGAATGGTGCGGGTGGAGGGACTTGAACCCCCACGCCTCGCGGCACCAGAACCTAAATCTGGCGTGTCTGCCAATTTCACCACACCCGCATATGTTCTATATTTTCAAATTCGTCAAAAGATAGAACGTATAAAATAACTCGAAGCCAGCCTTATAACGATGAGGCACCGTTCTGGCAAGAGCTAAACAGAGAAGTAATGCATGCTTTCGTGAGGTTTTCTGCGTTTTTTGGTTTTATTCATTCACCAGAAAACTGATTCCTCATTATGCAAAAGTCTTTTTGCACATTTTTTAAAAAGAAGACAAGCTTTAATTGTAAAAAAAACGACACAAATAATGTGTCGTTTTAAGTTTGGCTTTTATCATCGTTGCATTGATCACGTGTCAATGATCTGCTCTTTGAGAGCTATCGTCTAGATTAATCCTTGAGCATGTTAAGACATAGCAGGTAGATGACCGGGATCAGTGTCATCCAGATGTACTTTGAGTCCCCACCACTATCTATCCAAAGGGCTGCCATAAACCACATGACACCAGCTAGTATGATAAATTTAATCAGGCTCAACATTGTAATTCTCAATTTGTTACACTTATTTAAAATCTATCTTCTACGAAGCAATGGGCATGCCAGCAGCTCTTCTGCTTAGTTCATTTAGAGATGTGAATGATTTGTTGCGATAAGTCGTTGAGAATTGTATTTGATTGATATAGGGTTTTTTACCCGGTTTAAGTAAGTTATAGCTTAGTTTCCCTGTTAATTTAGAAGCCTTTGGATGCCTGTTGAATGATGAATTTTAAAATGAATGCCGCTGATGCGGTTGGAAATACACCGCTGATCAAGCTAAGAAAAGCTTCAGAACTGACCGGTTGTACCATTTTGGGAAAGGCTGAATTTTTAAACCCAGGTCAGTCTGTTAAGGACAGAGCGGCGCTTTCTATTATCAGGGGTGCTGAAAAATCCGGAATTTTGCGTCCGGGTGGAACAATTGTTGAAGGGACGGCCGGGAATACCGGTATTGGCCTGACGGTTGTCGGACAGGCACTTGGGTACAAATCGGTGATCGTTATTCCTGAAACGCAATCAGAAGAGAAAAAATCTGCCATTCGTATGCTTGGGGCTGAACTCATAGAAGTGCCGGCTGTCCCTTATAAGAATCCGAATAACTATATTAAATATTCTGGCCGGCTGGCCGAAACACTTGCCGGTTCTTTACCGAACGGTGCGCTTTGGGCCAATCAATTTGATAATACGGATAACCGGCTTGCCCATATTGAAACGACGGCCCCTGAAGTCTGGGAACAAACCGAGGGTAAGCTTGACGGATTTATTTGTGCTGTTGGGACGGGTGGCACTTTGGGCGGTATGTCCATTGCTCTTAAGGAGCGCAGACAAGATGTGCAGATTGGTGTAGCGGACCCATTTGGTTCTGCAATCTTTAATTACTTTATGAACGGAGAGCTGAAATCTTCAGGGGATTCTATCACCGAGGGGATTGGGCAAGGCCGTGTCACTGAAAACCTGAAAGATATTGTTGTGGATCAGGGGTATCAAATTCATGACAGGGATGCGCTTAAGATTATTTTTGATTTAACTCAGGAAGAAGGGCTCTGCCTTGGCGGGTCTACCGGAATTAATATTGGCGGCGCGATTGAAATGGCGAAAGAGATGGGACCAGGCCATACGATTGTCACAGTGCTTTGCGACTATGGTAACAGATATGCCAGCAAGATTTTTAACCCTCAATTTTTAGCTGAAAAGCAACTGCCTTCACCCCCCTGGATGGCGGGTGGAATGGCTGGTGAAAACGCAGATGGCTCAACAGGTATGGGTTCTGATATTCCTTCAGTTTTTATTGATTAAACAATTAATCAGGACGAATTCTGGATGAGTTCTATAAAAATGCGGGCAAATTGCTTATTTTATTCAATCATGTCTTGACCTTCACCTAAATTCACGTTGCTCTATGAGTTTAGATTTATTGTGGCACTGGAGATGCAACAGAGTAATGGAACCAGAACAAAATTCTTGGCTAGTTGAGACCGACTGGTTAAATGATCGGTTGGGAGACCCGAAAGTCGTTGTGTTTGATGCGACATGGTATTTACCGACAACACTTACAGATGCCCGTCAACAATATCTTGAAGAGCATATTCCTAACGCGTTATTTTTTGATATTGATGACATCAGTGATCTGACGACGACGATCCCACATATGTTGCCAAATCCTATTAAATTTTCTTCGCGTATGCGCCGGCTTGGTATTGGCGATGATATGACGATTGTTGTTTATGATCATCTTGATCTTTTCAGTGCGGCCAGAGCGTGGTGGATGTTTAGAGCGATGGGCGTCAGCAAGGTTTATGTACTGAATGGCGGGATGCGTAAATGGACTGACGAGAACCGACCGATTGATGACTACCCGCATCGCCCTCGTCTTGAACAACATTTTACCGCTCGTATCAATGAAGACCTTATTGCTTCGGTTGATGATGTTCTGCTGGCCTATAAAAATGGTGTGCCACAGATTATTGATGCACGGCCGTCTAATCGTTTTAAAGGATTAGAGGAAGAACCGCGCCCGGGTGTACGGCGTGGGCATATCCCGAATTCCATCAATATCCCACGGACTGATTTTCTTTATCAGGATGGCAGCTTTAAAAATAATGACGACATTCGTGAAGTGTTCCTTGATGCCGGCATCGATCTTGATAAACCAGTTATCACCACTTGTGGCTCTGGTATCACGGCAGCTGTGCCACTTCTGGCACTATCTCAGATTGGTCATGATAACCACAGGCTTTATGATGGCTCATGGGCTGAATGGGGTGTGAATACGCAATTGCCTGTTGCGACGGGGTAAAGCGGTTTCATAAATTGATAGACTAGCTTTAACAAATAAAACCCCGCTAACAGTATTAGCGGGGTTTTTCTTTTTTGTATCAGGTACCAGCTATTCAGCTAACTCGACGATAAGCCGGTTTCCTTTAACCGATGTTACTGTAACATTTACCCCCAGGTCTGCATCTGGGCCGGTCACCATCCACTGGCTGTCTCCTATTTTCACTTTGCCTTTGCCGTTAACGATCGGTTCGCTGACTTTGTAGGTCTGGCCGATGAGCTGGGCAGCACGCTGGTTGAGTAAGGGACGATCTGACGGGTGGAAGTTTGCTGTGAAATATTTTCGACCCAAAAACACAGCGATCACTGAGCCAATTGCAAATATGACCAATTGCGACTGTATTCCAATGGGCAGAATAAAGGATAGCAGACCCGTGATAATTGCGGCCACGCCAATCCACAACAGGATGAATGTACCAGGCAGCAGGACTTCAAGCCCAAGGAAAACAAGGCCCACAATCAGCCAGCTCCAGGGGCCAATGCTCATCATATATGCTAAAATATATTCCATAGTTTGCCTTCATCATAATTGACAATACATAGAGTAAACATGCGATTTAATTAAACCGGACTGGACTTTCTTTTAAGTTTTTGGGACGCTGCCTGTTCCTTTGCCTCGTTTATTATCACTAAATGCTTCTTTGGCAAGCTCTGCAATGCCGGCAACTGAGCCGATGACAGATGAGGCTTCAAGCGGCATCATCAGGACTTTCTGGTTCGGTGAAGTGGCAATATCTTTCAGTGCTTCAACATATTTAGTCGCGACGAAGTAGTTGATGGCTTGCACATCGCCCTCAGCAATGGCGACAGAGACCATTTGTGTAGCTTTTGCTTCAGCTTCAGCGGCCCGCTCTCTGGCTTCGGCATCTCTGAATGCGGCTTCTTTTCTGCCTTCGGCTTCGAGGACCATTGCCTGTTTTTCACCTTCGGCTTTCAGAATTTCAGACTGGCGCAGTCCTTCTGATTCCAGAATGGCAGCACGTTTTAAACGTTCAGCTTTCATCTGGCGGGCCATGGCATCAACAAGGTCTGTCGGTGGCTCGATGTCTTTGATCTCTATTCTGGTGACTTTCACGCCCCATGGATTTGTTGCCTCATCTACAATGTGCAACAGACGGGCGTTAATTTCATCGCGGTTAGAGAGCAATTGATCGAGATCCATCGACCCCATCACTGTTCTGATGTTGGTCATGGTCAGATTAAGAATTGCATTTTCAAGATAGTTTACTTCATAGGACGACTGTGCAGCATCGAGCACCTGGAAGAAATTGACCCCGTCCACACGGACCATGGCGTTATCTTTGGTGATGATTTCCTGGCTTGGGACATCAAGGACCTGTTCCATCATATTCACTTTATGACCGATCTGATCGATAAACGGTAAGATGAGAGAAAGGCCCGGTTTTAAAGATTTGGTATAGCGGCCAAAACGTTCGACTGTGTAATTATAGCCCTGAGGAACAACTACAACACCTGAATAGATGACGGCGAGTACGAACAGCACCATCACAATCAAAAATACATCAATTCCCATAACAACCTATCCTTATGCTAGAAGCGCTCTTTAAGAACGATTAAACCCTGTATAACATATAGTAATTCATGAATTGATTAAAAGTTTGTAATTTTAGTTCGTTGTTTTTATTGTGTTTTATTGGTTAATCTGTGACCCAGCCGCGCAATTCATTTTTTATCAACCCTGAAAGCACTCTGATGCTGTCTGGTGTATCATTCAGGCAGGGAATGAGCGTGAAATTTTTGCCGCCGTGCTCTTTAAATATTTCGCCCGCTTCAATGGCGATTTCCTCGAGTGTTTCAACACAATCAGAGGAAAAGCCGGGACAGACAACGGCGATGTTTTTCACACCATCTTTAGCCAGCTGTTCGATGGTTTTGTCCGTGTAGGGCTGGAGCCATTCTTCTTTGCCAAACCTAGATTGAAAAGTGAGACGAAGTTTCTCTTCGCTCCAACCGATGCGCTCGCGCAGCAATCTTGTGGTTTTATAGCAGTGACAATGATATGGGTCACCGGCATCAAAATATCTTTGTGGCAAGCCATGGTAAGAGGTGATCACCACTTCAGGAATCCATTCGAGTTCGGCGATATGATCCTGAATGGAATCGGCCAGTGCTTCGATATAATCTTTATCGTCATAATAAGGGGGAACGACGCGAATGGTTGGTTGCCAGCGCATTTCCTTTAGCTCATCAAAAGCTTTGTCGCAGGCCGTGGCCGTTGTTGCTGCTGCATATTGCGGATAGAGCGGGAACAATAAGATCCTGTCACAGCCCTGCTGTTTCAGATTTTCAATTCCTGCCCGGGTTGAAGGGTTGCCGTAACGCATGGCCCAGTCAACGACGACGTCCGGATGTTTGCTCAGATCGCTGGTGATTTTTTCACACTGACTGCGACTGATGGTTTTTAACGGGCTTTCTTTTTTTTCATTGTTCCAGATTGATTTATACGCTTCACCTGATGAAAAGGGGCGTTTGGTGAGAATGATCACATTAAGGATAAACCACCAGATAATTCTGTTGGCCTCTATCACTCGCTTGTCTGACAGAAACTCTTTCAAATAACGACGCATTGACCAATAGTCAGTCGCGTCGGGTGTGCCGAGATTAATCAGCAAGACACCGACTTTTCTGGGCTTTATCTCAGGGTGGTCTTCTGGTGCATTTGCCATGGGATCTCGCCCGACCGGGTGATTTGTTTTATTCTGATTTTGAGAAGATCGACGATGCCGCACAAAGCGTCTCCATTTCGGGGTGAACCCGTTCTTTTGCTGGTGAAATCAATTTGCCCTAAAACTAACGAAGGATGGATTAAAACCCAAGCATTAAGTGAGGGTTTGCAAGCCTAATTTGCCTGTTTTCTATATTATGACGGCAATCCAATGAATTATAGGCGGCATATATTGCATATTGCTCAGCTATTCCCAGGCACAGGCTTCGTTGCGGTAAATTGTACATTCGGATGAATTGGTGGATTCCGGGAGGTTATTTAAATAACAAATTCATTTTATAACCCGATAAATTGAAGTAGCTCTGGTGAAAACCAGAGGATGGTCATCACGATCATATGGATGAACAGATAAGGGCTCAGACATTTAAGTTTTGCCAGATAAGTGACTTTTGGCTCATTCGTAAGAGCAGGGCCTTCCTCAGATTGGGTTTGAGGAATTTGGCTGGGATGAGCTTTATTATTTCTGAGCAGATAGGCTAATTGCAGTGTCATGACCACCAACAAGGCAAGCCATAACGGGTTCACAAGATTACCATTGCTGAATGTTAACTCAGTCAATTGTGGTGTGATGATGGGAACAAACAGAATTACGGCCAACAGATGTGGTAACAGCATCGCCAAAAATAGCATTGATATAAGTGCCGCTAAAATTGCAACGGGTGTTCCGCCGGGCATATTCAGCAACCATGACTGAATGAGCGGTCCCGTTTCCAGCCCCTTTATCAACAACAGGAAGACTGAGCTCAAGAGTAATAAGGCAAAGATCATTGAAGACTGAAGCAATGTTTGCTGTAGCACTTCTTTCATCGGGGACGTGTCATCATCTCGTTTATACGTGAAACATGTTTTAAAAAATTCCCACAAGCCTAAGCCCAGAATTGCAATGAGGGCAAATGAAAGAAACAGGGCTGCAGCTTCAAACAGGTTGGTCTGAAGGGTGGTTATCTTTAGTTCAAAAAATGATTTTAACAGGATTAATAGATAAAAACTGATGATGACTGCAAATGCGAGCTTGCGTAGTGCAGGGTTTAGCCAGGTTGCCGTTAGCATCAGGGCAGCGAGTGCGCCAATGGTCGCTACTTCAGATATATCTGCGAACCCTGAACCGAGCAGGCCAATGAGTGTGATTGAAAACAACAAAGGCGCGGCCAGAATGGAGAGGATTTCTATTACTAAATTTTTTAGTTCACTGACAGTTTGCTTGTTTATGGGGGCTGCGACTTGTTCTTCAGCTTCTAGGTGTAAGTCGTCGGGCTTACCCTCTTCTTTCTCACCTTTGCCAGATGGTTTATTGTTTAATCCAGCTGAATTTCTTTCAGACATTGAGTTCTTTAATAGATGGTAGGCCAGGTAGAAAGCCAGGACAAAAATTGCCAGCACAAAAGCGCCGAGGAACAGGTCAGTCATTTTAAGATCAGTGACCTGCCCTGCTGTTGAATTGGCCAATCCGGCATTGATCTGATCAGCTACCAGAATGAGGATGAGTGAGGGTGCGATGAGATAAGACAAGGCAGCTGATGCATTCTGATTACTCCATTGTGCTGCAAGCTCACTGTTTTGATGCTCGGTTAAGCTATCGGTTGTTTTGTCGTTAGATCCTGACATATTTTCATTTGTTTGATTGATTTGTTTTGTCCATGATGACAGGGCAATCACCAGACCACCGGCCAGCACTCCTGTAGCGACACCTGCTGAAGATGCTGTCAGAAATGCTATCAGCGGCATAAAGGTTTGCCGGGCGGCTCTGTTTTTCTGAAAAGATTTTATAGTCTGCAAATCTGAGATCAGGGTTTCACTGTATTGGACTTTTTCCAGCAGCAGGCACATGAATATGAGAGGTGGAATTGCCAACATCGTTTTGTTGGTCATGATGCTGTAAAACTGTTCCGGAATGGCGTGAAGCAAATCTGGTTCAATGAAGCCTGCCAGCATGCTGATAATCGCAAAAACGAAGGCTGTTCCGGCTATGCAAAATGCGGCTGGAAAGCCCGTTAGATATAGACAATAAATTGTCAGCACCATCAGAAGGCACAAGGACTGCGGGTTCAGTAATTCAGAAATGATAGCCATTATTCTGTGCTGTTCCCCTGGCTGACTATATCTTTCGTCTGGTCACCATTTTGATCGGACATATCATCCGGTTCGCTTTCTTCGAGCTTCGTCAGTGACAAGATTGCCGAACCTGCGACAGAGAGAGCTGTTAATGCAATGAGGTAGGCATAGACAAGGATGATGGCTTTATAAACCGGTTCTAAAAAATAAGAATTTTGCTGCTGCCATCCATTGATGAGATAAGTGGATGAATATCCAAAAACAGCAAATGCCAATGGCAACATGATGGTGAAACTGATTAGCAGATTGATTATGGCTTTTGTTTTTTTATTAAAAAATTTTTCTGCTCTTGAAAATCTCAGGTGATGATTTGTTAAGGCGGCATAGCCAACCGCCATCATTAACATTCCACCATTCAGGAAGATCATAGTCTGGTGCATTTCGATGAAGGGAAATTGATAAATTTTTTCAGCCAGGAAAAAAATAAATTGCAGAACAATCAGCACTGGTATGAGCCAGATGAATGCTTCACCAATGGTCTTGTTGAGATGGTCAATTCTTTTGACTATACGCTGAACCAGCTTGTGCAATTTACTGACACCTTTTACGCAAACTCTGCAATCAATTTTTACCGCTGTGAAGAAGCGATCCTGCTCTACAATTTTGTTTTATAACAAATGGATAATATAGATTACTTGCGCCAGTTTAGCCAACTCTCAGTTATGAGCCAAATTTTATTTATGACGGCTTGAGACTTGTTTTTCATTTAAAACCGCATCTCTTATAAAACTCAGAAACAAGAATTTATCGACCAGGCCTTTCAGACGGGCAACCTCTTTGCCATTATTCATGACGATAAATGTGGGGACGACTTCAATCGGTTCCCTGAGGTGGTATTTTCCAGTTCCGTATTCATCAATATTTACTTTAATCAATGGAGCCTTTTTACTCAGACTATTGCTTTTATAAATCCTGGCAGTTT
>JAJFHX010000025.1 GCA_021775425.1 Hyphomicrobiales bacterium | reverse complement strand
GTTAAAATTTTAATCTAATTTTATTTGAAGCTGATTTAAAAGTAACTCAATTTGTGCCGCGCGTATTTGCTGCATAGAAAAGTTTTTGTGTCATGCTCCCCATTAGTAATCAAGTGTAGGGGACTACCAATGTATCGAGTATTAAATAGTATTGCGTTTTTATTTGTTTTAATTCTTAGCCATCCGACTGTGGCAGCAGCAGAATTTTCTGTTTGGGTCGATGGACAGAATTTAGCTTCACCACACATGCGTGTGTATGGTTCATCTAAACCTCCAATCGGCCATGTCAGATTTTGTCAGCGCTACCCACGTGACTGCGAACAATATCGCCACATAAATAGCGGCATCAAGCTGGATAAAAAACGCTGGCGCCAGCTGGTTACAATCAACCGCGCTGTCAACAGAGCCATCAAACCAATCACAGATCAGGACCATCATGGCGTGATCGAATATTGGGACTATCCATCAAAAAGCGGTGATTGCGAAGACTATGTTCTGTTAAAACGACGCCTGCTTGCAGAAAATGGCTGGCCTGAAAATTCATTGCTCATAACAGTTGTGCGTGATGAAGAAGGCGCAGGCCATGCAATCCTGACAGTCAGAACCAAACAAGGTGATTTCCTTCTTGATAATAAAAGAGACGAAGTCACATCATGGAACAAAGTGCCGTACCGTTTCGTAAAACGGCAATCTGACAGACACCCGAAAAACTGGGTTTCACTTTATCCAAGAGAGAATGAAACAATCCGTTCATCTTCTCAAAGATAAGCACAAACGAATTTTAAGGGATTTGATCCGGTAATCTCATCCCCCATACCCCGACCAAATACCGGATCAAGTACTAAACCGGTCTCTCACCCCCCAATGAGAGGCCGGTTATTTTTTTTAATCGAAGCTGACCACTGATCAAGTCAGGCTATCGCAAAAACGGATAATCCGCTTGCAGGCTTCTTCAAGTGCTTCAGTCGAAGTTGCATAAGACGCCCTGAAATAAGGTGATAAGCCAAACGCTTCCCCATGAACGGCCGCAACCCCTTCTTGTTCCAGCAAAGCTGTCACAAAATCTTCGTCAGTGTTAATCCCTGTGCCAGATGGCGTTGTCTTACCAATGCAGCCTTCAATAGAGGGGTAGACATAAAACGCCCCTTCAGGCACCGGGCAGAAAATGCCCTTGGCTTCATTCAACATTGAAACCACCAGATCACGGCGCTGTTCAAACACCTCACGGCGCTCTTTGATAAATTCCTGTGGCCCGTTCAGCGCTTCCACTGACGCCCACTGAGATATAGAGCATGGGTTGGACGTTGATTGAGACTGCACCTTCCGCATCGCACCAATCAGTTCAACCGGCCCGCCCGCATAACCAATCCGCCAGCCAGTCATCGCATAAGCTTTCGCTACACCGTTCATAGTCAGCGTTCTTGATTTTAACTGAGGTTCAACAGCAACGATCGATTTAAACTCAAAATCACCATAAGTCAGATGCTCATAAATATCATCTGACAAAACCCAAACCTGCGGATGCCTTAACAACACATCTGTCAGGCCTTTGATCTCATCAGCTGTATATGCAGCCCCTGTCGGATTTGAAGGAGAGTTAAAAATCAACCATTTGGTTTTGTCCGTAATCGCCGCCTCAAGCTGCTCTGGTGTCAGCTTGAAATTCGCATCAGCCCCCGCTTCAATAGAAACCGGCACACCGCCAGCAAGCAAAGTGATATCAGGATAGCTCACCCAGTAGGGTGCCGGAATAAGCACCTCATCACCCGGGTTAATCGTCGCCATAATCGCATTGTAAATGATATGCTTGCCACCAGAGGCAACCGAGATTTCCTCTTTTTTATACTCAATGCCATTTTCTCTGGCGAATTTATCAACAATGGCCTGCTTCAGTTCTACAATCCCGTCAACAGCCGTATATTTCGTCGCCCCCTTATTGATCGCATCAATACCGGCCTGCTTGATATTATCCGGCGTATCAAAATCAGGTTCACCAGCCCCAAGGCCAATCACATCCTTACCCTGAGCCTTTAATTCCTGTGCCTTGGTAGAAACAGCAATGGTGGGTGAAGGTTTAACACGTTTGAGACTATCAGCTAAGATCCCCATGGATACGGCCTTTCAAATATTTTCTTCTATATTAATTGTCTGCTGCAAAAATTCCGCTCACAAATACTGGAGATAATCAGATTGAAGCGGCGCGATCAATCAAAGCCCGTCAAAAAGAGGAGCCTGACTTACAAATCCGCGCAAACAGGGCTGACACTACAAACTGCGCATCGGCAAATCAAGCGCATAATTGTCGCAAATATCATCAGATAAATTTAGTAACTCTAACAAGAAAACTCAGATCCTGTGGAGAGAAAGCTTTATCGGAATATCAGAATGGGGCGGCTCTTCAAAAGGGACATCATAAGCCAGAATTGCAGCCTGTGCATTTTCGAGAAAACGCCTCATCCTGTTCGACAAATCGATATATTCAGCTTCAAGATAAATGTCATGCGCTTCAGCAAAACATTTCACCGCCCGGTGCAGCCCTTCATGATGACCATAATGCTCACTAAGATCCATCATGATCTGGCCAACATCATTAAGCACATGCGCTCGCTCAAGCGGATTAACACTGCGCGGTGTCAGTTCTAAAAACTGCTCGTATGAACCAACCGCTTCTTGAAGGGCCGGTTCATCAAATTGAACCCGGGCAAAAGTGGCCAACAATTTCGCGAGCTTCAAATGCAACGACGCCTTGATATGGGGTATATCCAGATTTTGATAGCGTACTTCCTGATCAGTCGGATTATTTTCACAAATCGCAATTGCTTTCTCAAGCAGATAATGCGCTTCATTAAAATCCTGCATCTGCCCATCAAGCTTATATTGCCGACGGGATAACAACCCGACAAGGTCCCCCACTTCAACAGCCCAGCGCAAATCTTTCAAGCCTTCAGAAGCGGCTGCCATCAACTCACGTCGATCTTTAATCGCCCGGTCCAGCGCAATATCATCCCCCTCAAGGGTAAATAACAATTCCCGCAATCTCGCCCTTAAACGCAGCAATACATCACGCGAAGGCCAGAGCTGATTTTTCTGACCAATGACTGCACTGATGCCGGTAATCGCCCGCTTGATCGCCGCCCGGTTTCTCTTCTTCAAAGCCAGCCTGGCATTGGCAACACAAAGCGCCCGCTCAAATTCCACACGCCGTATGTCTGTTGTGCGCTTACTGAGGAGATACTGATATGCCCCAATCGCCCGCTTTAAATGCTCGGTTTTATTGGTGATCCCACCAAAATTAAGATAACACTGCGCCAGAGCCCGTTCAGCTTCAGCATAGATATTATGGCTGACCAGTGAATGCCGGTCCAGCAATACGGTAAATTGATGGATTGCCTTTTCAAGCAGTTCAGCTTCACCAAATCTCGTTCCCCAGCCAAGATAAAGCCGGCCCAGTTCAAACCGTATGACCGGCCGCCGATGAACAACGCCAAACATATCTTCTGTGCTTAAGGCAAGAGCAGCTAAAAGCGCGTTCTCCGCCCGCTCCCAGTCCTGCACACCCATATGCCGTTTTGCCGTGTTTTGCGCCAGCTTGCCCTTGGCATAATAGGCTTCACAAATCGCATCATCCTGCCCCCGCGCCCGCCAGTAATCGATCGCCTGATCAAGTCCTTCCTCAATCGCCCGGTAATCTTTAGGAATAACCGCACCGCCATCAAGGGCCCGTTCCTGAATAACCCCATCAGCAATCACCCTGCCAGAAACGGTAAGCCCTTTGCCCTTTAAAAGCCCTTCAGCAAACGGCCCTTCTTCATGCGCGCCATCTAAAGAACCATAAGCCAAAGCAAGTTTACACATCAACTTACCCCAGTTATGCGGAAAATTATCCCGCCTGAAACTTCTCATTGCTTCATAAGCGGTCTTCTGCACATGACGGTAATAGGCGGAAGGCTCTCCCCCCGGCTTATCTTCTTCAATCAATGCAAGTGTAATTGCTGCCATTGATTCATTCGATTTAATGCCAGCCCATTCAGTCAACTCACGCTGGTGCCAGAATTCATCATCAATCTGCTTAAATAATGCGAGTGCTCGTTTTAACGGCTCAGCATCAAGTTTCAGCACACCGGCAACAAAATAACACCATGCTGCAACAACCAGCATTTCAGCGTGCAGTTCTTTCTGTGTCAGCCTGATACCATGAAGCGCCTGATCCAGCCTTTTACCCCATTTCAACAACTGACCGGCATTGACAAACTGACCGGAAATACCACAGCCCCGGCTCATCAACCCCGCCATTGCAGCAAGCAGTAATGTCCTCTGCTCACCCTGAAAACCAGATGTAAGCCCCTTCAGTTCAAATAAAGGAAAATCACAGCATTCATAGGAAAGCGCCTGAGAACGACGTTTGCCATCTTCAGGGCTGTACCTCGAAGAATGACCATTTCCCGAACGCACAAAATGATCTGAGCGCTCATCTTCCGCATCATCATCTGTGTCATTCAGATATAAAGGCCCTTGAGGAAAGAACTTCAGCTGCACACCACACCCAGTAACCTCACCCTCAATCGTTACCGTGTAACTGGTTTTGCATTTTTGCACTTTTTTGTGTTTGTGAACCTTAACTGACTGTGGCTCTTTTCCGGCATGAAAGGCCTTCTCACGTGCTCTTTCAGCAACCCTGTCATGCGCATTTAAACCTGTAAATATCTGCAAAGCCCTTTGGCCTTTAAAACCGGATTTCATCAGGCCGAGAACCTGCTCACCAACCCGGCCATAGAGATCCCCCAAAAATGAATCAAGCACCAGCTGGCGATCAACATCAATTTCCGAAAAGGACGAGCGACCCATATGTCGCCCTTCAAAGGCACTCGTTTTGTTTTTCAGGCGGCGCACTTTACTATTCTTTTTTTTCTCAAGGGAACGGTGAACACCGGAATTGTAAGCACTGGCATTGTGAAAACCATGACGAGCTTCATGCATGTCGTCAGTTTCAAAATCTGAACTCGCCCCGCGCAGATAATTGCTATGCTGAGCAACCGTCAGCTGTGCCACAACCCAGCCGCCAACAATCAAAATAGCAATTAAGGTAAGAAACAGTGCGATCTGGTCATGAGGCGCAATCAGAGCACTTAAATAACGATATGTCTCTTCAACCATAATCTACCCAATCCTCACCATCAAAAAGGCACCTTTTAATAAGACCCACCAATTCGCGTCCGCAAAGATCACCACTTGATCTGAATTATAAAACGCCGACAGAAAGTGAAAATTCTTATTTGCGACTTTGCTCATTCAAAATTCCAATGAGAGAAAGGCCATTTTTCTTGAAATTTAAGCTTCGGCCTGGTGTTTTCCCCCACCTTATTGCGGCCTGATAAATACATAAAGCACAGTTAAAATGCCAGTAAAAACAGGTAAATCGCTTAAATTTCATCATTTTCCAGTGAACAAACCCCACCGGCTGAACCACATATCCTCGCTTTCATCTGTTATAAAATTAGGCAATATGTTAACTATGACGGGCCGTTGATCTAACCGCATTGCAATAATTCTGTGCAGAAACAATGTTATGACCAACTGATAAAAGTGAACAACAATCTTTAAACATCGTTATTTCTTGAGAGGGGCGCAACATGCGACTAAATCCACCAACCATTTTTATCTTTCTTATCTCACTCATTCTGGCCGTGGCAGCGATTGCCGGTCATCAGGGTATGATTGAAATTCCATCAATAATGACAGCCCAGGATTTCTGGCTGGCCATTTCAGCTTATGTCATCCTCGCGATTGGCAACCTTGTCCGTGGTCTCTAATCCACGAACACGAGAGAGACACAAATAAAAAAAGCGCTCTTAAAGATTTAAGAGCGCTTTTTTTATCAAATTTCATCTGTTAAGCAAAATCAAAACACCCCTCACTCAGAACACCCCAAAATACTCAGGCTGCCTTTTGCTTGATCCGTGGCATTTTCATTAATCTGAATATCAGCCGCTCCAGCATCGGCTCTGTCACACCGGCCCTTAATTTCTTTAAGTGGTAACGCTCCATCCGGCGTTGCATCACATGCACAAATCGCCCACTGATAATGCGATCAATATTCCGTGGCGGGCGTTGCGGAACAGCCAGAAACGCAGCGCCGCGATCGCCAAAATCAATCATGAAAAACCCATTGCCAGTTGGTTCATAGCAAGGGTATCGCTGGCACAAAATCTCAGCCAGATTACCGGCAACCGTGCTGGTCATGCTTTCTCTTAAAAAGTCAGAGCAAGGCTGCCCGGTTTCCATTGGTGTTTCATGAAGTGGCATCAGCTCAAGCCGGTCCTGCGCTACCACTTCACCAATCGCAAAAATATTCCGATAAAGCGTTGATTGTAAAAATTTATTCGTTTTAATAAGACCAGACTGATCCGTTAACCCCTCAACTTTCGTCAGGTAAGAAGAAGCGCGCATCGCCGGCCAGATTACGCCAAATCGTGTCTCCACCTCCTTGCGCCCACGCTGCACCCCGTCTTCATCAAAATAAACAATATGAAACGCCTTTTCATCAACCCGGTCGATAGCCGCATTACAGATCCAGTGAATTTGCCGTGAGCGAAACACGCCCTCAAACAATCGGTTGGATTCCCCAATGCCCCCAATCCCAAGATGCCCCAGAAAAGGCTCAGCAGTCACAAACCTGATCGGGACTTTATCACGCAATCGATAACGCCTCAGTAGATAGTCAACACTCAGCACATATTGATAAGCACTTTGAAAATCATTTGAACCAGGCGCACAGGCCACTGTCAGCGGACCAGGAGAGAGCAGAAAATCTCTAAACTCCAGATCAGTCCGCATCGCCTCATCTTCATCCATTGTCGAATGAACCATCCCATGCGATCGATTAAGACCGGGAATATGATCCCACGCCGGCTCCATACCATCCGCAATCACAAGATAATCAAATGGCACCCTCTGGCCGGTTTCAGTTACCACCACCCGGCGCTTAGGATGCAACTCGGCAATATTGGCAAATATATATTTAAGGTCAAATTTTCGGAAAAGGGATTTGAGCTCAACCCGCACTTCATTGATCGGCCGCAAACCCATCCCGACATAAGGCAAAACTGATTTCGCAACCCCAAACCGCTCGCTTGAAATCACCGTTATCCAGTCTTCATCAGAAATCAGTTGCTTCAGCTGCAAGGCAGCCGTCACCGCTGTATATCCATGACCTGTAATAACAATATGAGCCATAAAAGGCGCACCTCTAAAGGATTAAGTTAAACCAGCTTGAGCGATCAGATATGGAGGAATTCAACCAGGAGGTCATTGCCCATGAAAAGACAATGAAACAACAAATAGGCCCTACCAGATCTGAAGGGAAAAACCTGACAATTCCCCCCTTAGAGGTAGAAGAGGAATCAGCCTGCTGTCAACGAGGAACAGTGACTAAGTCACAGTTGAAATAAGCTTCAACACTTAGCTCTAAACCACTTGAATTATGGCAATAATCAGGCCCAAAGCCCTGATAAGAAAATGATGTTTGAACATACCTGCTGCCCCCAAAAAATCACACCGGATCAGGTTTAGCTGGCTGTAATCCGTTTTGATGGCATATCAGCGTTAAGAAGCAAGTTCCGTCTTCACTTCGCTCGCATAGGAAAGGGGCAGTTCAGTTGTATATTTGATTTGCTCCATAGCAAATGAAGACGAAACATCAGCAATACTCACTTCAGCAATGAGCCGCTTATAAAATGCGTCATAACTCGCAATATCCGGCACAACAACCCGAAGCAGATAATCCACCTGCCCGCTCATGCGATAAAACTCAACCACTTCCGGGAAAGATTCAATCGCTTTATGAAATTGAACAATCCAGTCCTGATTATGCTGGTTCGTAGTCACAAACACAAAAACGGTAACCGGCGTGTTCACTTTTGGCGGCGCAAGTAAAGCCACCCGGGCGCGAATAACCCCTAATTCTTCCATTTTCTGAATCCGCCGCCAACAAGGAGTCGTCGAAAGCCCGACTTTCCTGCCAATCTCAGCAACCGGCACAGTGCAGTCCTTCTGCAAAATCTGTAAAATTTTGACGTCAAGATGATCCAGCATATATCCCGTCACACTTTCTCCGGAAACTGATACCGAAAACAAAACTTAATTGATAGAATTAGCGCAACGCCAGAAGGAATATCCAGCAGAATAAATATCCGGATTATGCGCTATATAAAAATTATATTCCAAAACCTGTTAAAAAGAAACATAAAATTAGCATAACATTCCGAATTTTAGCATTAAACCAGTCAACAGAAGCAGCCACGCTCATTAATACCGCGGATTATCCCGCCGCCAGTCCTGAGGACGTTGAAACTCACCAGCCCAAAGCCCCTTTTTCCGCTGGCTGGCTATGCGTTCTTCAGCCAGAAATTCACCACCAAATGACAATGCCCACCCTTCAGCAACCATCGATTTATTCAGATCCACACTGCCCGCACTGCAATACCCCAACAAACGCTGATAGCGGTCAAATTCACTACCCTTGCAGATAACCTCCCTCCCCTTAATCAAACGCCGCAACGCTCGAGTTGCATCACGCCCACAGGCCCACTCAGAGCCGTCTTTTTGGCATTTTTGCTGCCCTTCAGGCGCATCAATCCCATTAAGGCGGATCATTTCACCTTTAATTTCCAGACTGTCACCATCTACAACGCGGGCATTGCCACCTGTTTCATCTTGCAAAGCCTGGTCCTGATACCAGAGCAGCCCGGCAAACAACAAAATCACAGCCACAATTGTCAATTTGGAAAAGTCAAAACTCATTGCAGCCTCTTAAATTGAGTAAAGAATTTATAAATATAAACAATAAATTAGGGAATTCAGGGCTAATATAAATCATTCTGGGGAAATTGTAGTCACTTGATACAGTGGCTAACAATTTATTTTGTATGAGTTGAAGTCAGTGGCAAATATATCACACAAGCAAAATGGTGGTTCACCGGTTAAGAATTCAAGGCTGATCTCAAGCGTTAAAGAAGCTCGCGATCGCCTGGGGCAGAAACGCGGCTCAGAAATGTTTCAGTACGAACTTCTGGTGATGTTCGCCCGCAACGAACTGACGGCCTCTCTTTCCATTCCATTGTTCGCTGTCATCCTTGCCTTGAGCAATGCCATCTGGGCACCCCTCTCCCTGATCATCATCTGGCTTGGCTCAATCTTCATTACCAAAGGTTTCATCCTGATATTGTGCCGCCGCCTAACGCAGACACCGCGCAATAAAATCAATCTGAAACAATGGCGAAACCGCCTGACCATTGCCGAACTGTTCTATGGCCTTGCCTGGTCCGGCATTGCGCTCATCGCAACCAAAACGGAAGATCAATCATCCCATATTTTCATGTTTGCCTCGTTCATCGCCGTGATTTCTATTCGCATGATGTTCGCATCAACTGTCATGCCGCTTGTCATCGCCGGCACAGTACCAATGACAATAGCCCTCACCATCAACTTCCTGATGTTGCAATCACCATTTTACCTGGCCATGGCAGCCATGGCCATCGGCATCCACGCTTATCTGATTTTCCTGATGTCCGGGCTGAATTCAACAGTTCACACCATGCTTGAATACAGAGCTGAAAAAGACATTCTCATCGGCAAGCTTGAAGAAGCCAAAGCTTTCTCTGATGATGCCAGAAAACGCGCTGAAGAAGCCAATCTAGCTAAATCACGCTTTCTTGCCACAATGAGCCACGAATTAAGAACACCGCTAAATGCCATTCTTGGCTTTTCAGAAGTCATGAAATCAGAAGTTTTCGGCCCTCATGCCAACCCGACCTATAAAGAATACGCAACAGACATTCACACCAGCGGCAACCACCTTCTGAACCTGATCAACGAAATCCTCGATCTCTCACGCATTGAAGCCGAACGATATGAACTGCATGAACAGACCGTCAAACTAATAGATATAGCCGATGACTGCCAGCACCTGCTTTCAATGCGAGCCAGAAACAAAGGAATTGAATTACAGCTGGTCCAGCAAGAGAAATTAAACTCCATCTGGGTCGATGAGCGGGCCATTCGTCAGGTTTGCCTCAACATGCTCTCTAACGCGGTAAAATTCACACCGCAAAATGGCAAAATCACTATTGAAATAGGAAATACAGATAAAGGCGGCCAGTATCTTAGCGTTACAGATACCGGCCCCGGCATCCCGGAAGATGAAATTGAAAAAGTCTTAAAACCATTTGGTCAGGGCTCTCTTGCTCATCAAACAGCTGAAGGCGGCACGGGGCTCGGTCTGGCTATTTGCCAGAAACTGGTTTCTATCCACGATGGCACTTTTTCTTTGGAAAGCGAATTGCGCCAGGGCACAACTGTCCGTTTTGAAATCCCCTCAAAACGGGTCATGCAGGGACTGGCTCCACTCGAAGATGTCTTTTCAAAAAACCTCAAAGATATGAAAGACAATTTTGAAGAAAATGTAAAACCACTGGACCCTAACAGCAAAGAATATGAAGATCTCACGGCCCAGATCCAGAAAATCATCAAAGTGCGCCAGATAAAGCGCGAAGTGAAAGCCGAAAATGCTCAGGAAGAAGTGACAAAACCGGCCATAACTCTAAAAAAAGACGACCCCAAAATAGCAAATAAATAATTTGCAGTATCCTTGACCCGTTATTCTAACGTGTAAAACAAAAAAACTTAACCATATCGACAGGCTTAGGCATATTGCGGCCAAAATTTTAGTCTTTTCATAATTTCCATCATCAATCTTCCTTTATTGTGTTAAATGATGAACAATCAAACATCTGTTTTCTGAAAATTCTGACCCCGGAGTTCTAAAGTGAGTACATGGCTGGCGCTCGGACTGCTAATCGTATCAGGACTGATACTGATTTTATATCACGATCAAGGCACCATCGCCGGGCTTGATAGCTCAAACTTCGCCGGGCTGATGGCAAGCATAGCCCTTCTCATCTGGCTAGGCAGTTCAGTGCTTCGGGATTATTCGGGACAATATAGTAAAATCCTGAAAGACATTTCCTCCTGGGCCGGTATCGCCCTGCTGCTTGTCACCGTATACACCTTTAAAACAGAGCTGATGGAAGGAACAGAGCGGGTCATCCAGCAGGTCCTCCCGGCCGGAACAAACCTCAACATCACGCCCCAAAACACAGAAAATGCCACAGTCAGGCTCCGCATCAGAGATGATGGCCAGTTTGTTGTTCGCACCACAACCAACAACAAATCCATCTCCATGCTGATAGACACAGGCGCGTCACATGTCGTCCTCAGCGCCAGTGATGCACGCACCCTCGGCATAAATTTAGACACACTAAACTACGTCATCCCCATCAATACGGCCAATGGCTCAACCCTCGCCGCACGTCAGACAATAGATGTCATCTCCATCGGGCCTATAAAAATTAACCGTATTGATGCCCTTATCGCCAGAGAAGGCGATTTAACACAAAGTCTGCTTGGTATGAGTTTTTTAAGGCGTTTAAGGTCATATGAAGTAACGGGTGATTTTCTGGTATTGCGTAGTTAAAGGTTCAACCTGCCAAAACCACAAAATCTGAAGGTATATGACGATAGAGAACCAACGACAATGATGAAACGACACTCAGCGGTACTGCGCGAAACAGCTTTATGGATTTTAGCCGGGGTCATTGGCTTTCTGGTGGTCTTTTATTTCGACCAGCTCACAGCCAAGATCAAACAATTCCAGGCCGTCACAAGCCGTCTTGATATCAAACATCATGTCCCTCAAGCAGAAACCAGAAAAAACAGCTGGGAAAACATCATCGCCATTCAGGCCAATCGCGAAGGTCATTTCCTCACCCACGCAAAAATCAATGATGAAGACACCTTACTCATGGTAGATACCGGCGCCACCATGATCGCCCTCTCCTATGAAACAGCCGAAAAAATCGGCCTTGGGGTCAATGACAGTGACTTTTCCAAAGTAGCCCGCACCGCCAATGGCATTTCCAAGGTTGCACATGTCGATATCGATGAAATCACCATTGGAGATATCACCGTCAACAACGTCAAAGCCATCGTCGTTGAACCAGGCAAGCTTGATATCAACCTTCTGGGTATGAACTTTCTCTCCAAACTAAAGCGTTTTGAGGTCTCGGGTAAAAAATTGCTCTTGGTGCAATAATCCCTTATAAATCCCAGCAATTCATCAAACGACCCTGTAACGCCCCCCAAAGGGAAACAAACCATCTAACGGCATTTGCCATTCACCTGATAATAATAAAGAGAAAAGCGCCAAATGTTTCTAAAGCCCATAACAGCAGCCAAAGAAAACAGCGCCGAATTTGAGCGCACCCCCTTCATCAAACCAACTGGCTTTCGTGAATATGATGCCCGCTGGGTTTTTGGCAAAGAGATCAACCTGCTTGGTATCACGGCCATCGGTGTTGCCATTGGCCAGTTGTTTGAAGAACGCGGCGTCAAAAAACGCATCGTCGTCGGCCATGATTATCGCTGGTATTCAGCCAGCATCAAAAACGCCCTGATCAATGGCCTTCTCGCCTCTGGCATGGAAGTGCACGACATCGGTCTCTGCCTCTCTCCAACCGCATATTTTGCTCAGTTCGAACTGGATATTGAAGGCGTCGCCATGGTGACAGCCAGCCACAATGACAACGGCTGGACCGGCATTAAAATGGGCCTTGATAAACCCCTCACCTTCGGCCCTGATGAAATGAGCCGCTTAAAAGAAATCACTTATGATGGTACAGCGCCGATGAATGGCGGCGGGCAATATCATTACCATGCCGGTTTTGAAACCCGCTATAAAGACGACCTGACCAACCGCAAACCGTTTGAAAGAAAAATCAGGGCCGTCGTTGCCTGCGGCAATGGCACAGCCGGTGCTTTTGCCCCTGATGTGCTCTCAAAACTCGGCATTGAGGTCATCCCCCTTCATACGGAACTCGACCACAGCTTCCCCAACCACAATCCAAATCCGGAAGATATGAAAATGCTGACCGCCATTCAGGATGCGGTCAGCAAACACAAAGCCGACCTTGGCCTCGCATTTGATGGCGATGGCGACCGCTGCGGTGTGATTGATAATGAAGGCAATACCATCTTCGCTGATAAAGTCGGTGTTATGCTGGCAAGAGACATTTCAGCGCTTCACGAAAACGCTCTTTTTGTTGCAGATGTAAAATCTACTGGCCTGTTCCTGACCGACCCTGTCCTGCAGAAAAACGGGGCAACAACCCATTTCTGGAAAACCGGTCACTCATATATCAAGCGTTACTCTCATGAAAACGGTGCCATTGTCGGCTTTGAAAAATCTGGCCACTTCTTCTTTAACCCACCTCTTGGCCGCGGTTATGATGATGGCCTTGTTGCCGCCATGGCCGTGCTTGATATGCTTGATCGCAACCCTGAAAAAACCATCGCCGATTTAAAAAACGAACTGCCAACAACTTACCAGTCCCCCTCAATGTCCCCCCATTGTGATGACGAAGAAAAATACGACGTCGTCGATCGCATCGTCGACCACTTCACAAAACACTCAGAACAAGGCGGCCAACTCGCCGGACAATCCATCAGAGAGCTCATCACCGTAAACGGCATCCGCATCGTTCTGGAAGATGGCACTTGGGGTCTTGTGCGCGCCTCATCCAACAAGCCTGAACTCGTTGTCGTTGTCGAAAGCCCGACAACAGAAGCCAACATGCGCGCCATTTTTAAAGAGCTGGATGACCACCTCGCCACCTATCCTGAAATCGGCGCGTATAACCAAAAAATTTAATCCTGTTTTTAAATGCCGGAACTATCAGATTTAAAACTTCTTCAGTCCCCACCATCAAAACCGTCAAAATCAAACCCATCATGTGACTGCGCCCGCTCATAAGCCCCATCGTAATGCCCGTTAGAAAAATTACGCAAAATCACAAAGAGCGGCAGCAGGCCAAGCAACATAAAAAAGCCAAGCAATCCGTCTGTCTGCTCAAAGCCCCGCTGATACATCGTCACAAAAGTCCAGATAAACATCAGCACATATAAAATAACAGCCAGAACATGTGCCAACTTCACCCATTTGTCAGCAACTTCACCCGGCTTAAAAAATACCAGCAACATCAATGGCACCAGCACCACACCAATCATCGGATAAAGGCCGATCATGCCCTCGATCTTTTCGCCGATCACCGCCACAAAACAAAGTGTCCCCGCCCCTATTGTTGCTTTTAATGCGCCGCCTGACCAGTTCATGACTTACCTCCATAAAACTCAATTGAGCATAAAATTAAGTCGCAAATTTTGACAGCCACCCATATGCCGAAATGCATTCGCCAACACTGAAAATAAAGTGGCTCATTTTGTGCAATGTTCATTTGAGCAAAATAACCATCTCAGAAAACATGAACTATTGTATGTCAGCCCTCTTGCCTGTAAAGAACAACAAGACCCGCTGTGGAGGCACGTAAATTAATGGAAACGCAAACAATTTTCACTGTACTCGCCCCCTTAGCGTTTGCTGTTGGTTTCGCTTTGCAAAAAGGCAATGTCTGCTCCGTACTCGCCGCAAGAGAGATCGCGCAAACAGGAAAAGCGGTGCGATTAAAAGGTTTGCTTCTCGCTTCAACCTGGGCCTTCATTATCCTCTTGCCCGTCACCTGGTACAATATCGGCCCCTTCCAGTTAAGTCAGCAATTTATACCCGGCCCGATTACCATCCTTGCTGGTATGCTATACGCTTTTGGTTGCTATCTCACCGGCGCGTGCATCTTCGGCATTTGCTCACGTACAACCGCTGGGCATATCTCTTTTCTATTTGCAATCCCCGCCATGGCCTTTGGCGCAATCTTGGGGCAGTCATCCGGCTATGCCCCGGTCGCCTCAGAAAGAACGCCCACTATCGCGGCAGATGTGATTTTTCAAGGTAGTGGTTTGTCTCTGAGTGACTTATCTGTGAGTGTACTGTCGATAAATGCCCAGTCGATAAGTGCCCTGTGTATCGGTGCCTTGTGGCTGATCGCCCTGATCTGGCTGGCAAAATCCGCCTATAAAATTTTCCGCTCCCATCAGAGGGCCGGTGTCACACTCAGAAATTTATTGTTTCAATCACGCTGGCGGTCAGCTTTCGCCGCAGCAGTCATCGGCCTTGTCGGCACTTTGCTGTTTGCAACAGAAACCGCCTGGTTCTACCCGGCTGCAACAGTCAGGCTCGGGCTATACTTCACCGGCCTACATTCCAGCTTCCCACTCGATAGCGCGGTCGGTGGCCTCTCTGTTTTCGCTGGCGGCATAGCAGCAGCCCTCATGAAAGGCCGTGTTGTTTTTCGCCCGCCGCACCTGCTTGCATCTATTCAGGCACTTATCGGCGGTACCGTCATTGGCTTCGCCTGGGCCCATATTCCGGGCGGCAATGACTCTATGGTGCTGTTTCAGCTGCCAAGCCTCGCCCTAAACGGGATTGTTGCTTACGTTTCTATGTTGCTGTCCTTAATCGCCATTGAAAAAGCCAAGCAGCACGCCCTCAATAAAATTAGCCAAAGTTGATGGTATAAATCCAGCCTGAAAGTTCAATCCCGCTGCGCATAAGATATCGCCCGTGTCAGCCGGTCATTGCCCCAGAACAATTCATCCCCCACTACAAACGACGGCGCGCCATAAAGACCAAGCGCCTTCGCCTCATTCACAATCTCAAACAAACGCCCCTTATTCTCTTCCCCCTGCGCCTGTTCATAAACCTCATTCACATTCTCAATGCCGGTCTCACTCATCACCGCCTTCACATCACTTTCTCCAATTATCGGCAAGCCCTGCTGAAACTGCCGGCGATATACCGCTTTTGAAAATGCAACACCCCAGCCTTCAGCCATCCCCAAAAGCGCAACCCGGGCCGCCCGCAATCCACGTTGGGGAAATTCATCTAAAATCTGCAATGGTGGCAGGCCATAATGTTCAGCTTCGCGTACAATATCACGAAAGAAATTCTTCCCCTTCGCTTCATAGATCAGGAAGGGTGATGTCTCCCAGCCAACATCCTTAAAGAGGGGGCCGATCAGAAAGGGCTGATAAATAACCTCAATGCCATGCTGCGCCGTCAGTTCTTCAATCCGCATCATCGAAATATAAGAATAAGGGCTGGCAAATTCATAGTAAAACCTGATCGGTTTCATACCGAACCTCCTACAAAATCACACTCAACAAAAACCTGAACCCAACAAACAATAAAAACAGCGCAAAATATAACTCAAGCGAAGAGCGTGATAACCCATGCGCCGCCTTCACCCCAAACGGAGCCGCCAGCAAACTGGTCGGCAGAATACAGATCGCGCCAATCAGCGAAATATAGCCAACAGAATATTCCGGCAGAGCAGGATGCTGCCACCCCGCCCAGATAAAACCAATAATCGCCGGCAGCGCAATAATCGGCCCAAGCGCAGAAGCCGTGCCAACAGCCTGATGAATGCCCCGGCCAAAAAACGTCATGAAGCCACTTGTCAAAGACCCGCCACCAATTCCCATCAATGTAGAAAGCATGCCGTTAAACACCGAATAAATCCGCGTCACATAATTGCCAGGCCAATCTAACCGAAATTCAGGGTTTTTTCGAGACCACAACAAATACGACCCGACCATAAATGACGACATTGCATAAATCACTCTGAGGTGTGAACCATCAGCAAACTTGGCAATTATAGTTCCTAAAACCACACCAAACACCAGGCACGGCGCCATGACCTTCATCACCTCGATATCAACACTACCCTTTTTATGATGCGCAACTGCAGCCCGGATGCCCGTTGGCAAAATCACTGCCATGGAAGTGCCAACTGCCATATGTGTGCGTACCGCTTCATCAACGCCGAGAATTCCCAGAACCTCATAAAGCATCGTCACCAGAATAGCCCCGCCGCCAATGCCAAGCAAACCGGCAATAAAGCCAACCAGCAGCCCCCCAATGGCCAGAACACCAGCCATAAGCAGTAATCCACTCATAAATGTCTCCAATGAACTCTGTAATGAACGCTGTAAAGTCTCAGCTGACTATCAACTGGTAATATGTATACATGAAAAAACCGACGCCGCATCAAAAGCTTCGGTGTAAATACAAAGGCCCCATTGCAAAAATCCTGAAGGAAAGCGACAAAAAGCTTAAAGAGAAGCAGAAAATCGCGTTTTGATAGCCTGTCATCGTCAGCTAACTGTTGACACCAGAGCAAATATCCATATATTCAGCCCCTTCGTGGCACGATTTCGCGCCGCAGACAAAAGCGCTGTTCGAGGCAAAATTAAAAAGCCCTGATAAAATATCGTTTTATCTGTTATTTAGCTTTAAATAATAGTCATATATTATCAGTTTAGGCCAAGCATATTTGAAAGATCGCAAAAGCGACGCCATAGAACGCGGTAAACATTAGGAAAACACAAAATGTATGCTGTAATAAAAACTGGCGGCAAGCAATATCGCGTTGAGCCGGATGATATCTTAAAAATTGAAAAACTCGCTGGTGATGCGGGTGATAAAATCGAATTCTCAGAAGTTCTGATGATTGGCGGCGAAGGTGAGCCTCAAATTGGCTCCCCCCTTGTTGAAGGTGCAAAAGTCACCGCTGAAGTGCTGGAACAAAACCGTGCTAATAAAATCATCGTCTTTAAAAAGAAGCGCCGGCACAATTACCGCCGCAAAAAAGGACACCGCCAACATCAAACCGTTGTGCGCATCACAGACATAAAAGGCTAAGCCTTATAAAGGTTTAGCACTTAAATAAAGATAGAGATCGGGTCAGATCAGAAGATCCGGAAATTGACCAGTAATTTTGAGAGGAAAATCTCATGGCACATAAAAAAGCAGGCGGTTCATCCAGAAACGGTCGCGATTCCGCGGGTCGCCGTCTTGGCGTTAAGAAATTTGGTGGCGAAAAAGTCATCACCGGCAACATCATCATCCGCCAGAGGGGCACAAAATGGCACCCGGGTGAAGGTGTAGGCATGGGCAAAGACCATACAATCTTTGCAATCCGTGAGGGAAATGTATCTTTTCGCACACGCCACAATGGAAAAGTGTTCGTATCTGTTGATGAAGGCAAATAAGTCACTTTGTTCGAATCAGCATAATGACTAAATTTGCAGTGAGTTAGTAAGGGAGGCTGGTTAGTCTCCCTTTTTTTTAAAAGGCGAATTATAAAGTAAACGCAGATGATGCACCAAGCCAGAGAAGACAGCCTGAGGCTAAGGCCGATCAGCCTCTTTGATGTTCCTATGATCGTTGAGCATGCCAACGACTGGGAAGTGGCGTCTATGGTTTCACGCCTGCCATTTCCATATGAGCCCCGCCACGCCGAAGACTGGATCCACGAAATTGAGCGCAATTGCCGCGAAGTTGTCTGGGCCATCGAATCTGAAGGCTATTTTGCGGGCTGCATTGGTTATAATCGCTCATCAGTCACCCATGGTGAACTTGGCTACTGGCTTGGCCAAGCCTTTTGGGGCCGCGGCCTCGCCACTAGAGCATCCTGGCAAATCCTCGCCCATGGCTTTGCAACAGAGCCCTTTAAATTTTTCACCGCTTGCCATTTTACAGATAATGAGCGCTCGAAAAAGGTCTTGCTGCGTTTAGGCTTCCAGCCAAATGACATCATCACCTGCCCGTCAATGGCAAGAGGTGGCCCGGCAGAAGCCCAGCGCTATATCCTGTCGCGCCAGTCATTCGAACAAATGACGAATAACTAGACAATCATCTCAACTAATGATGAATATATGTTTTGGTGCCAATAAGAGACCGGAACATAACACATCCCAAACATCACAACGAAGACTTGAAGCTTCGCCAATGCGGGCCCATCTCATCCGAAAAGAGATTAACCACAATTTGATTCATCAGGTTTAAACAATAATCCTGCTTTCAAAAGCAGCAACAAACAGATATCAGTAAACGATTATGAAATTCCTCGACCAGGCAAAAATCTATATCAAATCCGGCAATGGCGGCAATGGCTGCATCTCTTTCCGGCGCGAAAAATATATTGAGTTCGGCGGCCCCAATGGTGGTGATGGTGGCCGGGGCGGGAATGTCTGGGCGCTCTGTGTTGATAATCTCAACACGCTGATCGATTTTCGCTTCCAGCAGCATTACAAAGCCGGCAATGGCCAGCACGGCATGGGCAGTGACTGCACCGGCGCCAATGGTGAGGATAAACAAATCCTCGTTCCCCCTGGCACCCAGATACTCGATGAAGACAATGACACCGTTCTGGCTGACCTCACAAAACCAGGTGACAAAGTCCTGCTAGCCAAGGGCGGCAATGGTGGTTTTGGCAATGCCCGTTTTAAAAGCTCAACCAACCAGGCCCCCCGCAACGCAAACCCCGGCGAGCCTGGTATTGAAAGCACCCTTTGGCTGCGGCTAAAACTGATCGCTGACGCTGGGCTCGTTGGCTTACCTAATGCTGGCAAATCAACCTTCCTTGCCAGCGTTTCAGCCGCAAAACCAAAAATCGCTGATTATCCTTTTACAACACTTCACCCAAATCTAGGTGTTGTCAAAGCGGGTGACATGGATTTTGTGCTGGCAGATATTCCCGGCCTCATTGAAGGAGCTCACGAAGGCGCTGGCATTGGCGACCGGTTTTTAGGCCATATCGAGCGCTGTGAAATCATTCTTCATCTCATTGACGCAAACAGTGAAGACCTTGAAAAAGATTACAACATCATCCGCGGTGAGCTTGAAGCCTATGGTACAGAACTAGCCGAAAAAGAAGAACTGATCGCCATTTCCAAATGCGATTCCATCACCGAAGAAATCGCTGAAGAACGAGCTGCAGAACTGAGCAACCTGCTTGGTAAGGAAGTCATCACCCTCTCTGCTGTCTCTGGTTATAATCTTGAGCGCACATTGCTGCGGCTTGGCAGCACCATTCGCGAAAACCGCAAACGCGCCAAAGAAGCCAAAAAAGAAAAAGTCAGCTGGCGACCGTGAAATTTGTTTTCTAAAGCAACGGTTTATTGCATAGTTTCATATAACAAAGCGCATCTGGAAAAGTGCCCGCACTTTTCGTATATGAAAGTGCTTTCAGGAAAAACATTCACCCTTAGGATTTAAGTGCTTTTTTAGCACTTTGAAACAGACACCATGCGCAAAGAATGGCAAAACGCAAAACGCATCGTCATAAAAATTGGCTCAGCCCTGCTGGTAGATGAACAAACCGGCGAGCTTCGTGATGCGTGGATGTCCTCATTAATAGAGGATGTCGCCGCACTGAAAAAACAGGGCAAAGAAGTCATCCTTGTTGTCTCTGGCGCGAAAGCTCTTGGTCGTAAAGATCTCTGCCGAAAAAATCCTGGCCCGAAAGATCATAACGAGAAAGTTCAGAGCCGCAAAAGTCAGGGCATAGCAGCCGGTAACCTCACCCTCAGTCAGGCACAAGCCGCCGCCGCCATCGGCCAGATTTCACTGGCCCATGCGTTTAAAGAAAAACTCCAGAAAGAAGACATAGCCGCTGCGCAAATTCTTCTCACTCTGTCAGACACAGAAAACCGCCGCCAGTATCTCAATGCAAGAGAAACCATCAACACATTAATCGAATTTGGCGCAATCCCTGTCGTCAATGAAAATGACACCGTCGCCACCAATGAAATCCGTTACGGCGATAATGATCGCCTCTCGGCCCGCGTCGCTTCAATGCTTGAAGCTCACATCCTCATCATTCTTTCTGATATTGACGGGCTCTATACAGCCCCCCCCAAACAGGATGCAGAAGCCAGACACATTGAAGTGGTTGAGAAAATCACACCTGAAATTGAAGCAATGGCTGGCGGCGCAGGCAGTAGTTTTTCATCCGGCGGCATGGTCACCAAAATCATGGCCGCAAAAATCGCCGTCGGCGCCGCCTGTCATATGATCATAACCTCGGGCAAAGAAATCAACCCGATCACAAAAATGCTGAACGGTGGCAAAGCCACCTGGTTCATCTCAGATGCAGATCCGGTTCAATCCCGCAAAAGCTGGATCGCTGGCGCACTCGATGTCAAAGGCACATTGACCATAGACCAGGGAGCAGAAAACGCCCTCTATAAAGGCAACAGCCTGTTGCCAGCTGGCGTCACCAGAGCAGATGGCAAATTTGTCAGGGGGGATATTGTCCTCATTGTCAATAAAAACGGTGATCGCCTGGCCCAGGGGCTGACATCCTATTCCTCTTGTGATGCCATAAAAGTGCTTGGCAAACAAAGCAGCGAAATTAAATCTATTTTGGGATATTCTGGCCGGACAGAATTTGTTCACAGAGACAACATGGCGCTAAACAAAAAAACAAACATCCAATAAAAAGTTATGAGAGACAGGTAAAACTGTTTTGAGAAAGCAATACGATGAACCAGGAAATGAATTCAGAAACCTCATTAAAAGACATCATGAACGCGCTTGGTAAAAACGCCAGAGCAGCTGCACGCCAGCTCGCCGTCGCGCCAACTGAGCAAAAAAATAAAGCCCTTCTGGCCATGGCAGACGAAATTGAAAACTCAACAGATGAAATCCTGCAAGCCAACCAGCAGGATATTGAAGCCGCAAACAAAGCCGGCAAAGACGCCGCCTTCATCGACAGGCTCGAACTAAATGAAAGCCGCATCCACTCAATTTCAGCAGGCCTTCGCGCCATAGCAGGTCTCGATGACCCCATCGGGCAGGTCCTCTCAAGCTGGGAGCGCCCAAACGGCTTGCATATATCAAGAGTTCAGGTTCCCTTAGGTGTCATTGGCATCATCTATGAAAGCCGCCCAAATGTAACGGCTGATGCTGGCGGCCTTTGCATCAAAGCAGGTAACGCAGCTATATTGCGCGGCGGCTCGGATAGCTATCATTCCTCTCATAAAATCCATCAGGCCTTAAAAGCCGGGCTCCGCGCCGCAGATCTGCCAGAAACCGCCATCCAGCTTGTACCCACCACAAAGAGAGAAGCCGTTGGCGAAATGCTGAAAGGACTGAACGGCACGGTTGATGTCATCGTCCCAAGGGGTGGCAAAAGCCTTGTCGCCCGGGTTCAGGACGAAGCCCGCGTGCCCGTGTTTAGCCACCTGGAAGGCATCTGCCACATCTATGTCGACAAATCAGCTGACCCTGAAATGGCCCGCATCATTTCTGTTAACGCAAAACTTCGCCGCACAGGTGTTTGCGGTGCCGCTGAAACTCTGCTGATCGACCAGGCCGCAAACCCACATCATAACCGCGAACTGATAAAAGCTTTGCTCGATGCAGGCAGCGCCATCCGCGGGGATGAAACCATCATGACCTATGACGACAGGGTCGAGCCAGCAACTGCAGAAGACTGGGACACGGAATATCTGGAAAGCATCATCTCAGCCAGACTTGTTGACGGTGTCGAGGGGGCTATCAGCCATATCGCCAGCCACAGCTCTAACCACACAGACATCATCATTTCAGAAGACCCGGAAACAGTATCCGCCTTTTTTGAAAATGTTGACAGTGCCATCGTCATGCACAACGCCTCCAGCCAGTTTGCAGATGGCGGCGAGTTTGGCATGGGCGCAGAAATCGGCATCGCCACCGGTAAAATGCACGCCCGTGGCCCCGTTGGCGTTGAGCAGCTGACCAGCTTTAAATATCTGGTGCGCGGCACCGGCCAGATAAGACCATCCTGATAGAAAGATCATGACAATCACGACAACCGCAACCAGTTTTGGCAGTCTGAATGTGCGCCCGCCCCTCATTGCCAGCGGCCAGCGCATCGGCATTCTGGGCGGGTCTTTCAACCCGCCACATCAGGGCCACCTCAACATCAGCACCATGGCACTAAAAAAACTTGAGCTCGACCGGATCTGGTGGCTGGTCACACCCGGCAATCCGATTAAATCACAACAAAACCTGATGGATCTCAGGCAAAGAATAGACGCTGCCACAGAGCTGAGCAACCACCCGCGCATAGATGTGACTGCATTTGAAGCCAGCCTGCCAACCAATTACACAGCCGACACACTTACATTTTTAAAACGCCGTTTTCCTTCGGTTGATTTTGTCTGGCTCATGGGGGCAGATAATCTCGCGACATTTCACAAATGGCAAAAATGGCATACAATATTTGAAACCATGCCCATCGCCGTTTTTGACCGGCCCGGATTTCGCTTCAAAGCGCTCTCTAGTCCCGCCGCACAAACCTATAAATCAAGACGGATAACCAACCGTCACGCCATCAGGCTTGCCCATCAGTATCCCCCGGCCTGGCAATTTATAACCCTGCCTTTGTCGCATCTTTCTTCAACAGAATTGCGCAAAAAGGTACCTTTTTCATGAAAATAGCTCTTCAATCATTGAAAAGCTTGATGCAAATCAATCTCTGAAGTAATATGGCGCCTGTTTTACTGGTCAGTCCAATAAAACAATCCGGCCATCACCGGAAAACAGACTGAAACAATATCAGCGTTAGCTTTCTTGAAAAACCTTTTTAAATAACAGCTTAAAGAAACTGACGATTGAAAAATGTTTCTGAAATGGGGAAGAAGCAGGATTGCAAAGCATTCATTGTCATTTTGAAGAAAGTAACCTTCAGGATATCAGACTGAAACTGAAAAGCAGCATAATTCATCTGATGAACAGAACAGGAATGTTGCGGCTTAACTTGTTTAATTTACCCCGTTTAGAGAGTTCCGTAACCAGATCTCCACATATATTTTCAATTGTCACGCCGTCTGAAAACAAACCAGATGCGGCGGCTAAAAGGATTTTTCAAACACCATGCAGACCATCAATTTACCCACCACTGAGGAGAATGCAGTAATGAATCAAACTGCAGTTTCAGCCATCGCCTCAAAAGAAAAAGCGACCAAACAGCTTTCCATGACCCTAGAAAGCCTGGAAGACGGAAAAGCCGAAGACATCATCACAATTGACCTTGAAGGCAAGTCTTCAATTGGTGATTATATGGTCGTAGCTTCAGGCCGCTCCCACCGTCATGTTGCCTCTATAGCAGACAAGCTCTCAAAGCAATTGCGTGAAGCTGGCTTTGGCCGCGCCCGCATTGAAGGTAATGAAACCAATGACTGGGTCCTCGTAGATGCAGGCAGCGTCATAGTTCATATTTTCCGCCCTGAAGTGCGCGAATTCTACAACATTGAAAAAATGTGGCTCGCTGCCCGCCCGGAAGATACCACCGAACAATAAACAGCAGTTGATGCGTTAAGATCATGATGCAATTGGAAATTTTATCTGTCGGCCGGTTAAAACAGCAGGCAGAACAAAAGCTCCAGTCCCGCTATATTGAGCGCATCAACAAATCTGCCATGGCTGTTGGCATAAAGTCCATCACCGTTGAAGAATTAACAGAAGCCAGACACCAGACGCCAGAGGCCCGCAAATCTGATGAAGCAACCCGCCTGCTCAACCGGGCAGCAGCTTCAACTTTGCTCATCGCCCTTGATGAAAACGGCAAACAGTTTAACAGCCGGGAATTTGCAGACTTTCTCTCAACCAACGCCAGAGAAGGCCAGCAAATGATGAGCTTTGCCCTCGGCGGCCCGGATGGCCACGGCAAAGAGCTGTTATCAAAAGCCCACAAACGAATTTCCCTCTCCAAAATGACCCTGCCTCATGGTCTTGCCCGCATCTGTCTGATTGAACAGATTTACCGCGCCACGACCATCCTCAGCGGGCATCCTTACCACCGCGATTAAGCCCATAATCAACGAATTGCATTCACCAATAATGCCGTGATTTCAGCTTAATTCTATGTTAGGAATCAGCTTCGCACCCAATTTAACCTTCCAGAAAACAGAACCAGAGATGATCAGATCTACAGGACGGAAATGGAGACTATCGGCATTATTCATCTGCCTGATAACAGCCCTTTCCCTTATCTGTAACCCTCTTCTGGTGGCGCCCTTGCAGGCACAGGATAGCCAGAATACCCCCCAAAGCACAGTAGAAGGCACAGCAAAAGAAGATGACGACGATGTCGTCCCCCTGACGGAATCTGCCGAGCAGATGCGCAAACGTCTGGCCGAAGAAAAACGCAAGCTAGAATCAATTGAAAATAAAAAACTCGGTGTAAACAAGCAGGTAAAAGAGCTAGACCGGGAACGCGCCCGCCTTAATAAATTACTGATCGATTACGCGAAACGCATTCAGCAAAGTGAGGCCAACCTCACCAACCTCGAATCCAAACTGGAAAATCTCCATAAAAAAGAAGACATAATCCGCAAGTCCATGCTGCAAAGACGCGATTCTATCGCTGACATGCTGGGTCTGTTACAACGCATGGGGCGCAATCCACCACCAATCATGGCCACGCACCGCGATGATGCCCTCAAAATGGTACGAAGTGGCATGCTAATGGCAACACTTCTGCCTAAACTGACTAAACAGGCCGAAACGCTGAAAAGTGATCTCGTCAATCTGGTCACCCTGAAAAATAACATTGCCAAACAATCCGAACGGCTTCGCATTCAGAACGCAGAGATGGAATCTGATCAGCGCCGCGTTAATGAACTTCTAAATGAGAAAAACACCCGCATTCTCACCCACAACCGGGAATTACAGGAATTTGAGCAACGCGCCCAGTCTCACTCAAAGTCAGTCGCTTCTCTTGGTGATCTGATCACCAAGGTCGACGCAGAAATCAAGAAAAAAACTGAGCTGAAAGCTTATGAAAAACAGCTTGTTAAAGATCAGAAAATTGCCCTTGAAAAATATGGCAAGAAAGCTGCGGTTGAGCTCACCCCGGATGATAAGAAAAACCTCGCCTTTATTGACCCGGGCCGCATCAAACCAGCTCTTCCTTTTGCCAAAGTGAAACACACCCTCTCCTTACCGGTTCGCGGCACCCAGTTACGCGGTTTTGGAGATCAGACAAAATATGGCAATAACTCAAAAGGCATATCTATCGAAACCCGCCATAATGCCCAAATTACGTCACCATCGGATGGTTGGATAGCCTACGCTGGCAAATTTCGCTCATATGGTCAGTTACTTATCATCAATGCCGGCGGCGGATACCATATATTATTAGCCGGGTTAGACAGAATTGATGTAAAAACATCCCAGTTTGTCCTCGCTGGAGAGCCAATTGGCATCATGCAACAGGATGGAAATCCGGGCGAAACGAACAAAAAAGATGGTAAGAAAACCAAACAACCTGTGTTATATATTGAATTTAGAAAAGACGGCAGACCAATTGATCCAAGTCCCTGGTGGTCTGGTGGGCAAAGTGCCAGCAATTAAACATCCGGGTATTAGACACAAATGGTCAAATTGGCCAGGTAACAGAAAAATGACTTGCAAACCTGTCAAACCGACACAATTTATCTGATTATAAGATTTTAAAAGACACAACTTAACGCGGACACCATATCTTAACCACAAACCGCAACGATAAACATAACGAACGCGTGCATTCGGCAATAACGAAGGTAACCTGAAATATGAACTTCAAAACATTCACATCCTGTCTTGCATTGGTTTCTGCCGGAGCAATTATCGGAGCAGCCCTTGTCGGCTCGCAACCACAACTTTCAGCCCAAACCGGTAGCTCAAGCATCTACCGTCACCTTGATTTGTTTGGTGATGTTTTAGAGCGTGTCCGCAATGACTATGTTGAAAGACCAGATGATAAAAAACTGATCGAAAGCGCCATCAATGGCATGCTGACCTCACTTGACCCACACTCAGCCTATCTCAGCCCGGAAAGCCTGAATGACATGCAGGTCCAGACACGGGGTGAATTTGGCGGCCTTGGCATTGAAGTCAGAATGGAAAATAACCTCGTGAAAGTCATCAGCCCGATTGATGGCACACCGGCAGCAGAAGCAGGCATCCTTCCAGGTGACTACATCAGCGCCCTTGATGGTGAACAGGTTGAAGGTCTGACCTTAAAAGAAGCCGTAGACCGCATGCGCGGCCCGGTTGGTTCAGAACTTTCAATCACCATCATCCGCCAAAACGTGAAAGATCCGTTTGAAGTCAAACTCAAACGCGCCATCATCCAGATCAATAAAGTTTCTCACAGAATTGAAGCTGATGATATCGGTTATGTGCGCTTGCCTTCATTCCACGAGCGCACCGCATCAGGTCTTGAAGAAGCCATCGCTGAAATTCACAAGAAAGTCGCTGCTGACAAAGTAAAAGGCTACATCATCGACCTCAGAAACAACCCTGGCGGTCTGTTAGAACAGGCAATCAAAGTCTCTGACGCGTTTCTGAATGAAGGTGCCATTGTCATCACCCGTGGCCGCAATCTTGAAGAAACTCAACGAGCCAACGCCCGCCGAGGCGACATCACCAACGGTAAAAAGATCGTTGTCCTGATCAATGGCGGTTCCGCTTCAGCTTCAGAAATTGTTGCCGGCGCTTTGCTGGATCATAAACGCGCTACTCTGGTCGGTTCCCGCTCATTCGGTAAAGGCTCAGTGCAAACCATCATTCCACTTGGTCAAAATGGCGCGATCCGCTTAACAACAGCCCTTTATTACACGCCTTCCGTCACTTCCATTCAGGCAAAAGGCATCGTACCTAATGTTGTTGTTGATCAGGAACTGCCGGAAGAGTTTAAAGGCAAACCGATTGTCACCAAGGGCGAAGCAAGCCTGAAAGGTCACATCAAGGTCAATGAGAAAAAAGATGAGCAGCACGGCTCACTCTCATATGTGCCAACGGACGCCAAAAAAGACACCCAGCTTCAATATGCTATTAAGCTGCTTCATGGTGAAATTGAGCCACCAGCAGAAAACGATAAGCAATCTTCAGGTTTGACCACACCGGATAAAACCATTGTGAAAAAGACTGAAGAACCGGCAGCTAACCCGGAAGAAAAGACAAAAACTAATTAATTCAGGGGCCTAACTGACTTTTAAAATCCTGAAACAGGAAACAAGCCTGAGTTAGGAAACAAGTAAGTGTTATCGTTTATTCTGGGGGCTGCAACGTCCATTTTGCAGCCCCCGGTTATATGCTAAGAAATTAGAGTTAATCAGGTGATTGAGTTTAGTCTGTCGCCAAAACAAGGGTCAAATCAAACTCCTGTTTGACAGATAATGCACCAAACAAACTGCAAGTAAGGCGTTCCCCCTCAAACCGAGGATTTAATTGGCTGGCCTTATGAAAACAATTTACATCACATCTCTGGCAACCGCAGTACTGTTCATGCTGTTTCTTTCAGCTATGAGCACAGTACGAGCCCCCTTGGGCGGTCAGCCTTTCGCAGTCACAAGTTTTGCAGATCGTGAAATAGCCGAAAAAATGCTGGCCGATAAGATTGCCGAACAAACGGCCGCTAAAAATAAAAAACCTCAGATTAAGAAAACTGTTAGCCAGAAAGAACCACGTTATTTTAAACAGAATGATGGTCAAGACAATATCGTCATCCTCAAAGGTGAAGGCACATCACATCGCCATTCCACCGAACTGGACAGCATCAACGGTAGCTTTAAAAAACTGGGCAACAACGAATTAGTTGGTCTTCATAAAAACGGTTTACCACCAGCACCCGATGTAGCTCTGATCGAAAAAACCGAATACGGCGTTTTGCCTCGTATTTCTGATGATGGCAAACGCGCACTCGAGGTCTATGCCAGACCAAGCTTCATTTCTGAGCTAAACGATAATTCCATCAAATCGATTGCCATTCTGGTCACCAATCTCGGCCTCTCACAACCAATAACTGATAACGCTCTTGAAAAACTCCCCCCTGAAATAACCATAAGCATGAACCCTTATGCCACCAATCTTAACAGCTGGGTGCGCCGCGCCAGGCAATCAGGACACGAACTCATGCTCCAGTTACCTATGGAGCCTTATGACTACCCGGATAACGACCCCGGCCCTCACACCCTGTTGGCCGGACAGACTGATAAAATCAACATTCAGCGCTTAAGATGGATTATGAGCCGCATGAACGGTTATATCGGCATGGTCAATATCAACGGCAGCAAATTCAGCACTGATGAAAATGCCCTTCATCCCATCTTGCAGGAAATAAAAATACGTGGCCTCTCATATATGGATGTTCAACCTGAAGCACCAGAGCTTCCCTATCAGTTATCGCAAGAACTGAAACTTGAATATCACCAGGGATCATTGATCATTGATAAAGTTCAGACCAAAGAAGCCATCGACATCGAATTAAAAAAACTCGAGCAATTAGCTAACCAGCACGGCAAAGCAATCGGTGTCGCATCTGGCCTGCCATTAAGCATCCAGCGAATAAGTGAATGGGCAGCAACCCTTAAAAAACGTGGCATTAATCTGGTGCCTATTTCGGCCACTTTGTCAAAAAGACAAAGTTAACCGCGAATTTCATATTTACAATTCTTCTATGGTCAGTGATAAGTTATTGTTTCAAAATAAACGCTTATTTGATACGCGTATTAGCATCGTTGAACTGAAACATTTTAAAGCCGTTTTATCATGACCAAATCCAAGTCCAATCCCCAATCAACGCAGCTCCCTCTTAGACCATGCGTCGGGATAATGCTTATCAACGATCATAATAAAATATGGATTGGTCGCCGAATATCAAAACCACATGATGACCCGAACGCTCTCATCTGGCAAATGCCACAGGGTGGCATAGATGAAGGAGAAACTCCCGAGCAGGCCGCCATAAGAGAGCTGGAAGAAGAAACCGGCGTGACCAAAGCAAGCATCATCAGACAATCATCCGAATGGTACACCTACGAACTTCCCCGGCACCTGATGGGCAAAGCCCTGAAAGGTAAATTTCGTGGCCAGACACAAAAATGGTTCGCCATGAAATTTGAAGGCACTGAAAAAGATGTAAACATCAAAGGCACAGCCCACCAGAAGGCCGAGTTTGACAAGTGGAAATGGGAACTATCAGCAAAATTACCTGAACTTATCATCCCCTTCAAACGCAAGGTCTACCAACAGGTGATAAAAGAGTTTTCACCCCTTCTATCAGGCTAAACTGAAAGTAACCATTAAGACCTCTTTAAAGCATCCATAATAACAGGCATCCTGAACTTCCAGCAGTTCCATAAGTCATCATCTAAAATCAACTCAACCATAAAATGAGCAACATTCGCCCGGCCGGTAAAAATACCAGTCGTCGGTGAAGCAACAATATCGTAAACCGATACCTCGTCATTAATCAGAGAATCCGGGCGAACACTGCACCATTCAATATAGGCATTCTTCTTCCCGACACCGCTAAAGAGAAATTCTGACGCCATTTCATTGTCTCTGTGTGGAGGTAAAGTATAACGCAACAGAAAAAGTAATGATCTCTCAAACCACGCGCGGCTTTCGACAAGTTCAGGGTTTGCAACACCAACTGTATTCATCAATATAAATTTTTTGGGAATACCTGCTCCAACACTTTCAATCGCCGCACACAATCGTTTCACAGCTTGCAAACACAATTGCTTTGGCTCGCCAAACATGCCTTTAAAATCCAACGTATGACCAAGACATGAAACAACAGCATCACAGCCTTTCACATGACGCACCATTTCATCATCGCTAAGCTCTAACAATTCCGCCCTGACAATTTCGATATTTGGGTGGTTAACAACCGCATCAGAGAGCTTCTCAGGTGAGCGCACAATAACCAGAACGTTATGATCACGCTCTAATAATTGCTTAACAACATGACGGCCCGTCATGCCTGTCGCACCTACTACTAATGTGGTTGTCATGCAGAGCTCTCTTCGTTGTTAGTTTTGATAAACAGATAAATTGAGTTGGCCTTCCCATGAAGTCCTGATTAACAGGACCTCATGGAAAGCATGAAGAAATCTAACTCAAACTATCCATTATATATGAAAGCAGTACTAAAACTTTCCATTCTCATGAGCCATTTTAGCTGGAATTTCTGAGATAACATCCCAGTGCTCAGCAATCCTTCCATTTTCCACTCGAAACAGATCAAAGTACGCAGTCGGCTTTCCAGCAAATTCTCCTTCCGACATAGTAAATACGAAGTTCCCCTCAGCAATAACCTTATGAACCTTTTTGTAAGTCATCGAGATTCCCTTTTTCTTAAGTTCCTCGAGGGCAGTGCCCAATCCGCTCAAACCGTCACCTATCTGAGTGTTATGCTGAATATACTCATCCCCATTAAAAAATTCAGCTAGTCTTTCAAACTTACCTTCAAGCAGGATTGTATTTACAAACTCAACCACCAGAGCTTTGTTTTCTTCCGTTTTTTTATGATCGATAACATCAGTTGGTCCGTCAAATTGTGATCTACCTGAAGGATTAAGTGGGGCCACAACACTCAGATTATCCCAGTGTTCAACAATTTTGCCGTTTTCCACTCTGAAGACATCAAAACCAATTAGTTTATCTCCACCAATCAGTTCAGCATTGTCATAGAGATTATGCGTTACAACAAAATCTCCCTCAGAAATAATCCGATAAGTCTTGACTGAGATATTTGCTTTTTTAAGAGCTGGCAGAAAGTTAATAATCGGAGCTCGGCCGGTAGGCACGGAAGGATTATGCTGAATATATGTTTCGCTAAGTAACTGATACGTGATTGCAGTATCCTGATTTGTAAATATTGCAGCAAGCGCTGAAAGAACGATTTCTTTGATCATCATAGTTTCTCCGTGATAAGGAACTGGTAAAAACCGGTCCCTTGTTAAGTCGATAGAACCATGGTATTGATTTCATACTTAGTGTCAATTACGCACTAATAGCAAACCTACTGACAAAAAAGGAACCCGGTATGCTCCCGATAACCGCAACGAATGAGAAAGAAAAAACTCTATGTCCGGTTCGCAATGTGCTGGCTAATGTGAGTGGCAAATGGCAAACCCTCATTCTACTAAGTCTCGAAGATGGTCCATTACGTTTCTCAGCTATCAAACGCACTGTAGGAGACATCACACAGCGGGTGCTTACAGAAAATTTACGAATGCTGGAGAGGGATGGGTACCTGACCCGAACAGTAAAGCCCGGTCCACCTATCGAAGTATCCTATGAATTAACAAAACTAGGGTTCTCTCTGGTTGAAAAAATCAAACCAGTAGTAATATGGGCATCCAATAATTACGACAAAATCGTAAAATCTAGGAAGTTATATGACAATCGAGATAAAAACTGACAAACAAAAAACCCGCCTGAAACCAGGCGGGTTTTTTAATTTAGATTAATCAGTTAAACTAGTTAAGCGCTTCAAGGCAGCTAACTGTTTCATTACAATGTCTGATCACAAAATCATCTTTGGTTTTCTCAAGTGTTGCTTTTGCTTCAGCAATTTGTGCAGCTTTTTCATCCGCTGACATCTCATCAACAGTCAAAGCAAGCTCAGCAAGAACGGTCAGGCTTGAAGGCCCGGCATCTGCAAAGCCACCTTGCACATAATACTGCTTTTCGCCATTAGCACCATCAACCACCAGAATACCCGGGCGCAATGTTGACATTATCGGCGCATGCTCCGGCAAAACAACATAATCACCGTCATCACCAGGCACCTTAACGCTTGTTACATCTTCTGAAACAAGCAACCGTTCTGGAGACACCAGTTCAAATTTAAAAGTCTCAGCCATTTTCTTCTATCCCTAACTCAAGAGATGCATCATCTCTTAAGGAAAACGCGGCCTCAAAATGAGTAACCGCTTTTTCAAATTTATCCCTGCATCCAGGATTACAAAATCCAACAACCTTCCCCTGATATACCATCAGAGAATCCGGCGATACAGGATCACCAGACCATGGGCAATGAGTGTTTATGCAATCCTCAATTAACAAGGCTTCCCTGGTCATGAAATTTAAGCCGCTTCAGCAGCTAATTTTTCAGCCTTTTTCATAGCTTCTTCAATGGTACCAACCAGATAGAAAGCCTGCTCAGGAAGGTGGTCATAATCACCTTTACAAAGCCCCTGGAAACCTTCAATCGTGTCTTTCAGTGAAACCTGAACACCTGGCGAGCCGGTAAACACTTCAGCCACGTCAAAAGGTTGTGAAAGGAAACGCTCAATCTTACGCGCCCGGGCCACAACAAGCTTGTCATCTTCTGAAAGCTCATCCATACCCAAAATCGCGATAATATCTTGCAAAGATTTGTATTTTTGCAGAATTTCCTGCACTTCACGAGCAATTGCATAATGCTCTTCACCAACAACACGCGGGTCAAGCACACGTGATGTACTATCAAGAGGATCCACCGCAGGATAAATACCTTTTTCAGCAATGGTCCGTGAAAGCACGGTTGTCGCATCAAGGTGAGCAAAGGTAGAAGCAGGCGCCGGGTCAGTCAAATCGTCCGCAGGCACATATACGGCTTGCACAGAAGTAATCGAACCGGTTGTCGTTGAAGTAATCCGCTCCTGCATCGCACCCATGTCAGTACCAAGTGTCGGCTGATAACCCACCGCTGAAGGAATCCGGCCAAGTAGCGCAGACACTTCAGAACCAGCTTGTGTAAAGCGGAAGATGTTATCAACAAAGAACAAAACGTCCTGGCCCTGATCACGGAAATGTTCCGCAACAGTCAGACCGGCAAGGGCAACACGCGCACGCGCTCCGGGAGGCTCATTCATCTGACCATAAACAAGCGCAGCTTTCGAACCTTCGCCGCCGCCTTCTTTGTTCACGCCAGATTCAATCATTTCCCAGTAAAGGTCATTACCTTCACGTGTCCGCTCACCAACACCGGCAAACACAGAATAACCACCGTGGGTTTTCGCAATGTTGTTAATCAGTTCCATAATCAGAACGGTCTTACCAACACCAGCACCACCAAACAGGCCGATTTTACCACCCTTCGCATAAGGAGCGAGCAAATCCACCACCTTAATGCCGGTAACAAGAATTTCTGATTCAGTTGACTGCTCCTGGAACGAAGGTGCAGTTGCGTGAATAGGCCGGCGGCTCTCAGTTTTAATTTCACCAGCTTCGTCAACCGGCTCACCAATCACATTCATGATACGGCCAAGTGTGGCATCACCAACCGGCACAGAAATTGAAGACCCAAGATCCCGAACTTCCTGACCACGCACAAGACCTTCAGAAACGTCCATCGCAATGGTGCGAACAGTTTTCTCACCAAGGTGCTGGGCCACTTCAAGAACCAGGCGCTTGCCATTATTTTCCGTTTCAAGCGCATTCAGAATAGCTGGCAGTTCACCATCGAACTGCACGTCAACTACCGCGCCCATAACTTGTCGAATTCGACCAACTGATTGTTCCGCCATGGAGTAAATTCCTTGTCCTAAACCTAAAGCGCTTCAGCGCCTGAAATAATTTCAATCAACTCTTTAGTAATCTGAGCCTGACGAGAGCGGTTATATTGCTGTGTCAGACTGTCGATCATATCACCGGCATTCCGGGTCGCATTGTCCATTGCACTCATACGAGCACCCTGTTCAGATGCGGCATTCTCCAGAAGTCCGCGAAAAATTTGTGTGCCAATATTGCGCGGCAAAAGATCTTCAAGAATCTCTTCCTCACTTGGCTCATATTCATAAGAAACACCATCATCTGATGCTTCATCTTCATCATCTTCAAAGCTGGCCGGAATAAGCTGCAACTCTGTTGGAATCTGGCTGATAACAGAACCAAATTCTGAATAATAGAGTTTCACAACATCCACTTCACCAGCATCAAACATATCGATCACTTTGGTAGCAATAGAATGCGCGTCGGCAAAGCTGAGCTTTTTCACATCTTTTAAAGAGATCTGATCAATGATGATATCTCTGAATTCACCCTTAAGAGCATCAAACCCCTTAGAGCCAACACAGAGAATTTTAACTTCTTTACCAAGCTTTTGTAACCGGCGAGCTTCAAGCCGCGCCTTCTTGGCAATATTGGAGTTAAAACCACCACAAAGACCACGCTCAGCAGTTGCAACAACAAGCAACTGCACATCATCCTTGCCAGTACCGATCAGATAAGGAGACGCATTCTCTGAAGATTTATAGATTTTACCAAGATTGCTCAGCACATCATCCATGCGTTCAGCATAAGGACGGGCGGCTTCAGCTGCTTCCTGCGCACGGCGCAGTTTCGCAGCAGCCACCATTTGCATCGCCTTGGTAATCTTTTGCGTGGATTTCACACTGGAAATCCTGTTGCGTAAGTCTTTCAGGCTCGCCATTGGGCCGTCACACTCCTCTTGTTCTCCCCCCTCTCCTTAAGAGAAAGAGGGGACAATCTTTAATTCCTTAGCTTACTCAGAACCTGAGACAGCAAACCCGTTCGTATAGCTCTCAACAGCGGCTTTCAACTTTTCAGTTGTTTCGTCGCTAAGTGCTTTTTCAGAACGGATGGTATCGAGAATTTCTTTCTTCTCATCGCGGAAATAACGCAGCAGACCTTCTTCATAACGGCCTACATCGCCAACCGGAAGACCATCAAGATAGCCTTTGGTGCCAGCGTAAATCACGACAACCTGCTCTTCTACCTGCAAAGGAGAATATTGAGGTTGCTTTAGAAGCTCAGTCAGACGCGCACCACGGTTCAGCAGTTTCTGTGTCGCGGCATCAAGGTCAGAACCAAACTGCGCAAACGCAGCCATTTCACGGTATTGAGCAAGCTCACCTTTAATCGGGCCCGCAACCTGTTTCATCGCTTTAATCTGTGCTGATGAACCCACACGAGAAACCGAAAGACCAACGTTCACCGCCGGGCGAATACCTTGATAAAACAATTCAGTTTCAAGGAAGATCTGACCATCCGTAATCGAAATCACGTTGGTTGGAATATAAGCAGAAACGTCGTTCGCCTGAGTTTCAATAACAGGCAGAGCAGTCAATGAACCTGAACCTTTATCTTCGTTCATCTTCGCAGCACGCTCCAACAACCGTGAGAGAAGGTAGAAAACGTCACCAGGATAAGCTTCACGTCCAGGAGGGCGACGAAGCAGAAGTGACATCTGACGATAAGCAACAGCTTGTTTTGAAAGATCATCATAAGTGATCAGTGCATGCATGCCATTGTCACGGAAATACTCACCCATTGTACAGGCGGTAAACGGTGCAAGGAACTGCATCGGCGCCGGGTCAGAAGCGGTCGCTGCCACAACGATTGAATATTCAAGCGCGCCGTTTTCTTCAAGTGTTTTCACAAACTGAGCAACGGTTGAACGTTTTTGACCAATCGCCACATAGATACAATAAAGCTTTTCGCTCTCATCACCAGATTTGTTAATTGCTTTCTGGTTGAGGATCGCATCAAGCGCCACAGCTGTTTTACCAGTTTGGCGGTCACCAATGATCAGCTCACGCTGGCCACGGCCAATCGGGATAAGGCTGTCAATCGCTTTAAGGCCGGTTTGCACTGGCTCATGCACAGATTTACGCGGGATAATGCCAGGCGCTTTCACATCAACAAGGCTTCTTGCTGTTGCGTCAATCGGGCCTTTGCCGTCAATCGGGTTACCAAGCGCGTCAACAACGCGGCCCAAAAGACCTTTACCAACCGGCGCATCCACAATCGCACCAGAACGTTTAACTGTGTCGCCTTCTTTAATGTCTCTGTCGTCACCAAAAATAACAACACCAACATTATCAACCTCTAGGTTAAGCGCCATGCCCCGGATACCACCCGGAAACTCGACAAGCTCACCAGCCTGCACATTGTCCAGACCATAAACACGGGCGATACCGTCACCAACAGATAAAACCTGTCCAATTTCTGAAACTTCGGCTTCTTTACCAAAATTCTCAATCTGATCCTTCAAAATGGAGGATATCTCAGCAGCTCTGATTTCCATCAGCCGACCTCTTTCATGCGCGTTTTCATATTGTTTAATTTAGTTCTGAGTGAATCATCAATCTGGCGAGAACCGATTTTGACAATCAACCCCCCAAGAATAGAAGGGTCCACTTCAGTGATAAGTTCGATATCACGGCCAGCAATTTCTTTTAATGCGGCCCGAAGCTGTGTTTGCTGATCATCACTTAGTTTAGAAGCACTGATCGCAACAGCTGTCACCTCATCGCGGTGATCTGCGAGTAATTTTCCAAAATCTCTAATAATAGCTGAGATAGCATTCAGCCTGCGATTGCCAGTCACCATACCGAAGAAATTTTCAGTCAGTGAATTGAATTCAGACTTGCTCATCAGAGCGCTCATGGCTTTCTTTTGGGAATCTGCGCTAAAAACCGGGCTTTCAACCAATCTTTTCAGATCAGCGCTCTCAGAGAGCATCCCTTTAAAAGCTTTCAGGTCAGTTTCAACCTGGTCAAGCTGGTTTTTCTCACGCGCAAGTTCAAAAAGCGCTGTCGCATAGCGCCCTGCCATTCCTGCAACAATAGACGTTTCACCTGCCACGGAAATGTTCGCCTCGCAAAAAAAGGGCACACACGAAAGTTAAAACCTTCAGTGCAGCCGGTTATTATTATCTGAAACTTCCGAGCAACAAGGATATCTGAAAATCAGCCATCAAAGCCGTTCAAGGCCACTTGTCCCCTAAGTTCGGCTTGCTCTAGCATAAGGATTTTAATCGCGCAACTGTGTAACCACGATTTATGCCATAATTTCTTACATTAATGGTTCATTTTTATGCAGATACTCCGCATCAGCCGATAAGCAAAACAGATAACACCTGCCATAAATTAGATGATAGACCTGCGTGGCGCTTGCAGACCCCCAGCCCCCTCACCGTTTGAGAGACGCCAGAACAAGCGCCGAAGCGGCAAAGCAAAAACTGCGAAAAATTCCCATAGCCCGCTGATACTTATCAAGAATTTTCCGAAGCGCGCCCGCAAACAGCACCCAGCAACTATCCCCCAGCGCCAGCACGATGAGATAAACGGCAGAGAGCAAAAACAGTTGCTCTTCAACCGGATAAGCCGAAACGGGGGAAACAAACTGCGGCAAAAACGCCGAATTGAACAAAAACGTCTTCGGATTCACAATCGCCACCACAACACCCGCAAAAAATGCGGATGATTGAGAAGTAGCCTGATTGTGCTGCCAGTTGTTTTTGCGTTTTTTATTTTTCGACTGATCTACTGGGGATGCACTCTTGTTAAGACCAGCCTCGGAACTGACCAACGCACCATGGCCTGATAATACTCCACCTGATACCCCCTCGACACCCGCACCATTGTCCTGCTTCGTCACGGCATCCCGCTCAAGAAACGGAAACGCCTGATAGGCAAAATACAAAAGCACCAGCACCCCAAGCCATTTGATGTAAAACAGAGCGCCTGAAATCAGCTCAATCAAAGAAGCCATACCCAGCGCCAGAACAATCAGCTGAATGCCAACCCCGAGCGTGGTGCCAAGCACCGTCACAATCCCCGCCCGCCAGCCCGAAGCCAGCGACTGCGCCACAATCAACCCCACATTCGGCCCCGGAATAGCAACGAGCAGCAGAACGGCGATAATGAAGGGAAGAAGGAGATCCATTAAAATTGCTTCTATTTATTATGAAGTTTTCTTATCCGGTTTATTTTGAACATCTATCTGACATTTTTTTTGAATTGCGACTTTTTCTAAAGTCTGAAATTCACCTTTTAGTCTAGCTAATTCAGCCGCTTGCTGACCATCGCCTTTTACAAGAAATGCAGCGGGCCAAAAAACTACCACAGCAACAGCAGTCGTAACTTTATCTTTGGTGGCATTTGAATCTGTCACACCGGCTAGTTTTGCCGCATGTTGCGATACGCGTTCCATTTCACTTGAAATTTGCGCACAACTTAAATGTTGATATTGAAGAGGCGAGACATAACTTGGCGCGATTTCTTCTGAAGAACTCGCGCAACCAACAATAAAAAAACACAGCCCCAAAATTAAAAAAATTCTACTGCCCATTCCCACCCCCCAAATTAAGCCAAGCACCAATCTTAACGAGTATTTTGTGGAAGCACCAGTATTCAAAGAATAATCCCCATGATATAAACAATGTATGGGACACAGGTTTGAATTTGAAGCTCCAGGGTTTTGGAAATCCTTAATGATCTATATTATTGATTATTTAAATCAAACTAATTCCCCGATACAATTCATCCACGATAAAGAATCTGGCCAGAGGTTTCCTCTAACTAAAGAAGAAAGTGATCTTCTCACGTTTTTTGGCGACAGATTGGGTCGTTACGTGGCCTTAGAAAAAAAGACCAGAACTGAACTCACTGATAGATCATTTGATAAAGTTTCCATGATATTTCTTGATGTACGTAATGGTAACAAAGAATCTTATGAAGAAATGATCAATTGGAGCACTCATGAATGGGATGAATGGATAGCTTCTAATTTATCTGAAATAAAAGATCCCTAAATCATAACTTATCACCCTACAAAAGCGTCTAGACGCCTCACAAAAAATTATAAGGGTCAATGTCTACCGTCAGCCTTAACTCCCCTTGCGGTTTCGGCAAGCGGGCCTGCCAGTGGCGCAGATATTGTTGCATGTCGATATCCCGCGGGGCTTTGGCTAGCAACCTGAACCGATGCCGCCCGCGAATAACCGCCAGCGGCGCCTCCACCGGGCCAACCACTTTCACCTTGTCACTACGGGGTGCCCGTTTGGCAACTTCCCTTGCATATAGCTCAGTGATGGGCCGCTCTTTCCCGGTCACAATCAGAGCCACCAGCCGCCCAAACGGCGGGTAGGTCAGCATTTGCCGCGCCTGCACTTCGCGCGCCACAAACTCATCCCTGTCACCGGAAAGGATCGCCGCCATTACAGGATGGTCCGGCATATAGGTCTGCACAAAACCGCGCCCTTCTGTTCCCATCCGCCCCGCACGGCCAGAAACCTGATGCAGCAGTTGAAACGTCCGCTCCGCCGCCCGCGGGTCGCCAGAACCCTGCAAACCCAAATCCCCATCAACAATGCCAACAGTCGCCAGCAATGGGAAGTTATGCCCCTTCGCGACAATCTGCGTGCCAATGATGATATTCGCCTCGCCTGAATGAATGGTCTCCAGCACCTCACGCAACGCCGTAATATTCGGCACCAGATCAGATGAGAGGATCGCCTGCCTCGCTTCCGGGAAAAGCTCACGCACTTCTTCTGAAATCCGCTCCACCCCCGGGCCACACGGCACAAGACTGTCTTTCGCGTCGCATTTAGGGCAGGCTTCAGGCCGGTGCAACTTAAACCCGCAATGATGACAGGATAACGCCCCCTTGTGTTTATGATCCACCAGCCAGGATGAACATTGCGGACACTCAATCCTGTAACCACACGTCCGGCATAGTGTTAACGGCGCATAGCCCCGCCTGTTGAGAAACAACAACGCCTGCTGCTTTTCCGCCAGCGTCTTCGCCACCGCCGTCACCATCAGCGGGCTAAGCCACCTTCCCTTGTCCGGTGGGTGCTTTTTCATGTCGATGGCCATCATCTCAGGCAGCTCGGCCCCATAATAACGCGTGCGCAGCTTAATATGCGCATAACGGCCCTGCTCTGCATTAATCAGACTTTCAAGCGATGGCGTCGCTGAAGCCAGCACGACCCCGCACCCCCCAATAGACCCCCGCACAACCGCCATATCCCGCGCGTGATACATCACATTGGTTTCCTGCTTGTAGCCCGCGTCATGTTCCTCATCAACAATGATCAGCCCAAGATCCTGATAAGGTAGAAACAAAGCTGAGCGCGCGCCGATCACCGCTTTGACCTCACCGCTCGCCACCCCGCGCCATATGCGCGCCCGCTCCCCTTCACCAATCGCTGAATGCCAGCTGGCAGGCTTCGCCCCGAACCGCTCCTTAAATCGATCAAGAAACTGGTTGGTCAGCGAAATTTCCGGTAATAACACAAGCACCTGTCGCCCGGCGTCCAGCGCCCCGGCAATCGCTTCAAAATAAACTTCCGTCTTGCCGGAGCCTGTCACACCATCCAAAAGCCCGACCTGAAACTGACGCGAATTCCCAATGCCCCGCATCCGGTGCGCCGCTTTAATTTGCTCTTCTTTAAAATCTGGTTGCTGGTGGTTCGGCCTTGGTTGCGCCATAGAAAGCGCCGCCATCTCCGCCTGCACCAGCGCACCCGCTTTCACCAGCCCGTCTATCACCCCCGTCGTGACCTCAGCCTCAGATGCCAGATTGCTTTTTGACCAGACATAATCTGAACTGCCAGCAATCTCATCATGCGCATCAGCACCATCTGGCAACAGCACATCCATCACCTTTTGCCGCGCCGGTGTCATCCGGGAAGGAACCTGCCCGGTGAAAGAAACCCCAAACCGCGGTTTTTGCACGGCAAATGCCTGGCGCGCGCTCATCATCATCTTTAAAACCATGCCCACCGGGCTTAAGGTATAATTCGCAACCCACATCGCAAACTTCATGGAAACTAGCGGCAACGGCGGCACATCTAATTTATCAATCACCGCCTTCATCTTAGAAGGGTCAACAACCTTGCTTTTAATCTCGCCATGCTCATCAACCGGCTCAATCTCCTCAAACCAGACAACGCCAATCCGCTCCTGCCGGCCAAACGGCACGCGCACAAAATCCCCCGGCGCAAGAGTAAGCTTTTCTGCCTCATTCACGCCAGATAAAAGGTCAGCTTCCCCCTCAACCAGATAGTCATAAGTCTGGTTAAGCAGCACCGGCAGCAATATGGGAACAGTTTTTCCCAAGCGCATTCACTCCTTTAAATAAATTCTAGATAGACGAAGCACGAAATTGGCGATATTGAGAAGGGTAAGCAAGTGTAAAACCTGAGACCTGCAAATAATCGGGCTATCCCCATTTAATTTGCATCACCCTTTTGTTTGATCAGGGTTTTACCAAAGCCAGAATGAAACGATAAGCCAGAATAAATGATTGAGGAATACCCATGAAATTTTTTGTTGATAGCGCAGACCTTGAAGAAATTGGTGAACTGGCCGATACCGGCCTGATAGACGGCGTCACAACAAACCCCTCCCTCATAGCAAAATCTGGTCGCGACTTTATCGATGTCATCAAAGAAATCTGCACCATCATTGATGGACCTGTGAGCGCAGAAGTCACCGCATTAGAAGCCGGAGACATGCTGAAAGAAGCTGAAAAACTGCTCGGCATTTCCAAAAACGTGACCATCAAAGTACCTTTGACATGGGACGGATTAAAGGCCTGCAAAACCCTGACTGACAATGGCTCAATGGTCAACGTCACCTTGTGTTTCAATGCCAATCAGGCGCTTCTCGCCGCAAAAGCCGGCGCCACATTTATTTCACCCTTTATTGGCCGCCTTGATGATATGGGCCTGGATGGCATGGAGCTGATCGAAGAAATCCGCACCATTTATGATAATTACGATTTTGAAACTCAAATCCTCGCAGCCTCCATCCGCAACATAAACCACGTCAAAACCTGCGCCCTCATCGGCGCTGATGTCGCAACAGTGCCAGGCTCTGTCATCAAACAACTCGCCAAACACCCACTAACCGACAAAGGCCTTGAAGGCTTTTTGAAAGACTGGAAAACCACCGGGCAATCTATTTTATAGGGCGGCTATTTTTTTAAATAAGCCAACGATTTTGTGGTTTAATCAGCTCCCTGGCTTTCCTGCCAGAGCTGAACAGGATTGCCTTCCGGGTCAGAAAGCCGCGCAAACCGACCGTTCGGATAGGTTTCCGGGTCAAGCTCAACCTTAATGCCAGCCGCTTCAAGCTGCGCCACCATCGCATCAAGATCACCCACACGGAAATTAATCATCCATTGCTGGCTCGGCTTGCCAAAATAATCCGTCTCAGCGTCAAATGGCGCAAAAACGGTCGGCCCGGCAAGTTGCTGCCAGCAGGGCGTCTCATAATCAGCAGGAACAAGATCAACACCAAGATGCTCCGCATACCATTTGGCCAGCATCTCTTTATGTTGGCTACGAAAGAAAAACCCGCCAATTCCCAGCACCTTCTGCATCAAACCAACCCTCCTTCAAAGCTAACTCATCTCGTACGGTTCTGCTATTTTAAAGCGTTTTCTGCCATTATAACCTGCCAATAGCCTGAACACGACTAACAAACGTTAACCCATTTCATTAACAGTTTCGATATCCTTTCCAGAGTATAATCAGACCTTCTAAATCACCATATATGACTGCAACTGATCAAAGCATTTGATCACAAATGGAATTTAGAATTTACATGTCTGCGCCCAGAAAGAGGTAAAGTCGTCATGTCATCATTCAGTGTCACCTCAGTGAACTTTCTAAGCACCACTCTGAGATCATCTTTGAGTGCCGCAAGCTCATCTCTAAGTGCCACAACCAGCGACAACAATTCGGCAATTGCAAAAAGCACAAACGCAGCTACACAAACAATCAGCGCCGCGTCCTCAGCTGACAAATTCACCCCCACGAACAAAGGCGAACAAAAGCTGGTCAACGCCGCCAAGGCCTATATTGAAACGGCTCATCTCGTCAGCGTGTTGGATGGATTTAAAGACCTGTTATCAGTCGGTTTACCCGGCAAAAAGAACAACAGTCTTAACGGAAGCTATCTGAGAGACAGCAATCAAAACTTCTTTACCAGCCTCAACCAGTTGCAGGCCCTCACCAGCCCCTATTCTAACAAAGGCAATGATCTCATCACATCCTATTATGGTGGCGACATAAATGCAGGTGATGGCAATGACATTGTCACATCCCACCAGAGCGCCAACATCAATGGCGGCAAGGGCAATGACATCCTCACCTCATATGGCAGCCTTTCAGATATCAACGCCGGTGAAGGTAATGACATCATCAGAAGCTACGGGCTTTCAACCATCAATGGCGGCGCGGGTAATGACAGCATCACAAGCTTTAACGGCGGAAAAATTGAAGCCGGTGCTGGCAACGACCTGATCACCAGCTATGGCTTTGCGCAAATCTCAGGCGGCCAGGGTGATGACACTGTCACCATCAGCGGAACAGGCGCGATTTATAATTACAAAAAAGGCGATGGCAGCGACACCATCAACACCAGCTCCGCCATAACCCTGAATTTAGAAGGGATTTCATCTGATGACATCAGCATCAGCGAGGAAAAGGGAAGAACCATCATCTCATTTAAAGACTCTAATGAAAAGCTGACCCTCAATCTGAATGGTTCTGCCTCAGCAAGGCTTAACTTTTCGTCAGGTTCACCGATCACTGTTTAACCCTTAAAGTCAACGAATGATCTCAACCTCAAAAATTGAATGACCCGCGCCATGCACATTGTCGTGCCCCCGCACTTTCACCATTTTGATATCTTCAGGAATTTTCACACCGCTAAGTGAACGGGTGAAGGGTTGCTCATCAACATGTGGGTGATGTAAAATGCGCGTTGCAATAACCTCTCCGGAAGGCAGTATCACCTCCCACTTATTCGCGTAATGTTTCCAGCCATCATCCTGGTGTCGAATTGTTACATCAAATCTATACGTCCCCGCAGCTTCTCGCGTTACCTTCACTCCCTCAACATCCGCTGATCCGGCCAGTGCATGTACGGTTAGCATCACATAAATTAAAAAGAAACAGATGAAACGCATACCATCCTCACTCAATAAAAGACGTCTAACAATTGCCATAACATTCAGGCAAAATTTGGTATTAATATGGGGAGACTTTAAAGCCTAAATATTTGAAATAAATCACCATAAGTCAGCCCTTTAACAATCCGTTTGCAATATCAAGGAAAAAATAATCATGAAAAAATTTATTGCCATAACGATAGCTGCATTATTGAGCCTCACCGGCCTGGCTATAGCCGGCGAAACACCAGCCCCTGAAGGCGCTGCTGTTTATTTTGTCAATTTAAAGGATGGCGACAAGGTTTCCAGTCCGGTCACAATCATCTTTGGTCTAAAGGGTATGGGCATTGCGCCAGCTGGTGTCGAGAAAGAAAACACCGGTCACCATCACTTGCTGGTTGACCGTCCCCCTTTAGGCGAGGGTGAAGATGGCAAAGATGAGTTAAATGCCAATCTCCCAGCCGATGAAAATCACATCCACTTCGGCAAAGGCCAGACAGAAAAAACCCTGGAACTAAAATCCGGCAAACACACCCTGCAAATGGTTTTGGGAGACCATAACCACATCCCTCACAACCCACCAGTAACGTCTAAAGTGATCACTATCACAGTTGAATGAAAATTCATGCCAGATCGGGTATTGCCGGTCTGGCATGTTATAAAGACATACATTTATTTAAGCATCATCAAACCTAAGCCCGCTCCGCCTCAATCGCATCCCATAGCAAAGCCGTAATATCCGCGCCGCCAAACTTCAACACTTCTCGCACACCCGTTGGTGATGTCACATTAATTTCAGTCAGCACATCGCCAATCACATCAATGCCGACAAAAATCAGCCCGCGCTTTTTCAACTCCGGCCCGATCGCATCGCAAATCTCTTTATCCCGCGCGCTAAGCTCAATCTGCTCAGGCCGCCCGCCAACATGCATGTTCGAGCGTGTCTCATTTGGCGCAGGCACCCGGTTAATCGCCCCAACAGGTTCACCATCCACCAGAATAATGCGTTTGTCACCCGCCCGCACCGCCGGCAGATATTCCTGCACAATAAACGGCTCAGAGCTTTGCGCCTTCAGCATCTCAATCAATGAAGAAAGGTTGGTGTCATCCTCTTTAATCAGAAACACCCCCGCCCCGCCATTACCGTACAAGGGTTTGACGATAATATTTTTTTTCTCTTCCCGAAACTCAGCAACAGCCCGCTCATCACGGGTAATCTAAGTTGAAGCCGTAAGTTCAGGAAAATTAAGCACAAAGAATTTTTCAGGTGCATTGCGCACTTCTTTCGGGTTGTTCACCACCAGAGTTTTCGGGTGGATCACCTCTAAAATATGCGTCGTGGTGATATAACCCATATCAAACGGTGGGTCTTGCCTCAGGTGAACCACATCATAATCTGAGAGATCAACTTCCATCTCGTCAGCAATTTCAAAATGATCTCCGAGCACATCCCTGACTTCTACTGAATGACCAACCGCCGTCACCACTCCGTCTTTCAGGCTGAGCCGGTCAGGGGTATAATAAAACAGTTCATGCCCGCGCCGTTGCGCTTCAAGCATCATCGCGAATGTAGTATCTCCCTCAATGTGAAGACCACTGATTTCATCCATCTGGAAAGCGACTTTTAAAGGCATCTCTGTCTCTCTTATTTTGTTTTATTGTTGATCAGCACCCGGGCCAGTTAACTCAGTTTTTTTGAAAGGCTGAAAGGTTGATATAAGCACTCACCCGCAAATGAGTAGCTCTGTCTACAAAAAAAATCTCCAAAACAAAAGCAAACATTTAAAGCCCGCCAACCCAGCACAGTCTCACATCTCATCAAATGCAGATTTAATATGTAAAGGCCAGCACCATGGCGCCATCACAATCACATCAAATGAAAGGCTTTCATATCGGTGTTCATTTCGCGCCAGCCAAAAAAGCGCCGCCTTGTTTATCCGTCTTTTTTGCTGGTCGGTTAGAGAAAATTTTGCCTCATCAAGACTTTGCCTGTATTTAACTTCAACAAAGGCAAAATGTTTGCGCCTCCGGGCAATCAGGTCTATCTCCCCACCTGGCGTTTTATAGCGCCGCTCAATAATCTGATATCCTTTAAAGCGCAGATAATTCGCAGCAATTCCCTCAGCCCAAAGCCCGGCCTTATATCTCCCCAACCGTTTCGGCTTCACCCGGTGCTTCATTCATCCCTCTTCTTAACACAAAGAAACCGATTTCATTCCTGCTGTTTCTTGAGCCGCAAGGCTATTTCATAAACCCGCTTGCGCGGCAGGTTCATCCCCTCCATCACCTCTTTCACGCTATCACGAACACTCGCCCCTTCTATAAAATGTGAGCGCAGCGCCGCTTCAATATCTTCGTCAGAAACCTCAGCAACCACAGGCGGCCCGATAATCACAACAAGCTCACCTTTTAAATCTCGGGTTGATAAAACAGTTTGCAATTCTGAAAGAGTACCGGAAACGACTTCCTCGTGCAGTTTAGTCAGTTCTCGCAAAATGGCCGCTTGCCTGTTTCCTAATTTGGCAAGCGCATCATCAACAACAGCACTGATGCGCTTCACCGTTTCAAAAAATATCAGGCTGGCCTGCACTGATGAAAGGGCTTCCAGTCGTTTCTGGCGCGCAACTTGTTTGGGGGGGAGAAAGCCTTCAAACAAAAATCGGTCCGTCGGCAGGCCAGAAAGGCTAAGCCCCGCCATCACCGCGCTCGCCCCCGGCGCGACTTCAACTCTTAATCCCGCCTCCCGAACCATTCGCGCCAGTTTATAGCCCGGGTCAGAAATAAGCGGCGTCCCCGCATCTGAAATCAGGGCAATCGCGCGCCCCTCTTTAATCATCCTGATAATTTTCGGCCGCATCTGATCCCCGTTATGATCATGATAGCTGATCATCTCGGTCGAAATGCCATAATGCTGCAATAATTTACGTGAGTGGCGCGTATCTTCAGCCGCGACAAAATCCGCGCCTTCAAGCAATGCTAAAGCCCGAAGGCTGATATCCCCCAGATGACCGATCGGCGTCGCAACGAGATATAACCCCGGTAAAACAGGAGCCGCCAGCAATTCAGAAAGAACTTCCCCCGCCCGCACCACAGGGCGGCTTTTTCCGTTTGCCACACTACTATGCGACACATCACTCAATAGCGGGGCATCGCTTAATGGTTTGGGATCTTTATCGGTGTCATTCACCTTGAAATTCGCTCCGGTTTATTGGCATTCTGGCCATCTTATCAGCTTAGAAACAACTTGATATGGAAAACCAGCCAATACTGAAAACCTCATTAATTCACTGAAAATGCATCAAATCTGACACTGTAGGCTTGCAACCTTGCGTCTTTCCCCAACTCAATGCTATCAGATTTTGACGAATCTGTTGCTGATAGCGCATGATAGATCATAACAGACCATGATAAGGTCATACTCTGATTCTACAGATTAATTCTGCAAGAGTGCTACAGTATTAAATGCTGATGTAAAAGTGAATGGAGCAAGGATCAGCGAATCCATAACAGGAATTTTCATTTTTCTGGTTAGGTATTAAGGTTCAATTTGCCGGTAATTATACCGGTTGACTGCCTCTCCATCTTAACCTTTAGCGAAAAGGCAATCTTGTTTTAATCGGCCATCTTGTTTTAGAATGAATATTTAGCGATTATTCATTCAGAGCTTTTCAATTTTGAGGAAATTTAAAGTGAAACTTCCATTTCTTACAAGCATTAAACGATATGGAAACGACCTGAATCAAGGCTTTCAATCCAGTCTGATCGCCACGATTTTAGCACCGCTTGGCCTGATTTTGTTTCTAGCTGCATGTTCATCAGGTGGCGGCCTCACTGATAACGGCCTTAATTCCTCTCCCGATGTCGCTGCCAACAGCAACGAAAAAATCCGCATCGCCCTTTTGCTCCCCGTTTCGGCTGAAGGGCGCTCTGCCGAAATTGCGAAACAATTAAAACAGGCGGGCGAACTCGCCCTGTTTGAAGCAGATAACCCGAACATTGTACTGATCACAAAGGACACCAAAGGCACACCGGAAGGCGCCAGAGCCGCGGCAACAGCCGCCGTTTCAGAAGGCGCTGAAATCATCCTCGGGCCATTATTTGCAACCTCTGTCCGCGCCGCAACACCGGTTGTGCAACAGGCCAACATCCCGATGATAGCCTTTTCATCGGATGAATCTGTCGCGGGCAATGGGATTTATCTTCTCAGCTTTTTAGCGGGCCACGATGTCAGTAGTATTGTTTCCTATGCCGTCACACAGGGCAAAAAACGTTTCGCCGCCTATCTCCCGCAAGATCAATACGGACAGATTGCTGAGCGTGCTTTCAGGCAGGCCGTTGCCTCTCATGGCGGCGAAGTCGTCGCCCTGGCCACATATCCTAAAAATTCAGATGGTCTGGTGCGCGCCGCCAAACCGTTCGCAGAGCAATTAAAAATTCAGCAGGCAGATAGCCTCTTTATGCCGGGCGGCCAGCAATATCTTCCCCAACTGGCAACCTTGATCCCCTATCATGAAATTGACACCAAAAAAATTCAGATCCTTGGGTCTTCAAGGTGGGATTTTGCGTCCGTTGGCGCACAGGAACCCATCAGAGGCGGCTGGTTCCCCGCTGCTGACCCGGTGGGCTGGAACCAGTTTAAACAACGCTACACACAAACCTACGGCCTCATCCCAACCCGCATCACAACTCTGGCTTATGATGCTGTCAGCCTGACAGTCTCTTTAGCCCGCCGGCCAAAATCCAGTCGCTACAGCTCTCAGTCACTCACCCAGGCAGGTGGGTTTGCCGGGGTTGATGGCCTCTTCCGCCTCAGAAGCAACGGCCTGTCAGAGCGCCGCTTCGCGATTCTTGAAGTGCAGAAATTCAGTAATAAAATTATCCAGCCTTCACCGCAAAGTTTTGGCGCCGCTCATTTCTAAGTCTTAACTCTGACTTACCTTGATTTCCACGGGAGTGGTTCTATGAAACTGGCTGAAGCCCCTCAACCAATTGCCCGGCCAGATAATTCAGCACCTCAACCCCTTTCGCCGTTGGCCGCAACAATTGTGCGTTGCCCTGTCTCTGCCCCCTCGCCAACAACCCATCTTTAATCTGGCTCTCAATACATTCAGCATTGATCAGATAGCCGGTCCTTTGCTCAAGCTCAGCCAGCGGCAACCCTTCTTTCAATCGAATGCCCATTAGAACCATTTCAATCGCCTGAGTTTCCGCGTCAATCTCTTCAAAACTAATACCGCCATTGTCATTAGCCTCAACCCGTGTCAGCCATTCAGTCGGCAATGCCGCAGCTATCGTTGCAAATTTTTGCCCACCTAGCGTTAACCGCCCATGAGCGCCGGCTCCAAGCCCGAGAAAGTCGCCATATCTCCAGTATAAGAGGTTATGCCGCGCCTCTTCTCCTGGCACAGCATGATTTGATACTTCATAAGAAGGCAATCCGGCAGACGCACACAACCCTTGCGTCATCTGAAAAAAATCAACCGCCAGATCTTCATCAGGCATGATAAGTTTGCCCGCATCATATAGCTTCTTATAAGGTGTGTTCGGCTCAATCGTCAGTTGATAAAGCGAAAGATGCTTCGTCCCGATCCTGAACGCTTCCTGAAGTTCCCCCTCCCATTGCGCAAGGCTCTGCCCCGGGCGCCCATAGATAAGATCAAACGAAAAGCGCTCAAATGTTGATTGCGCAATATCAATCGCCCGCCTCGCCTCTTTTACATCATGCAACCGGCCAAGCGCCTTCAGTGACGCATCATCAAAAGACTGCACCCCCATCGACAAACGGTTAATCCCGGCAAGACGAAGCGACCTGAACCGCCCGGCATCCACACTTTGCGGGTTCGCTTCAAGATTAATCTCAATGCTCTCTTCAAACATCCAGTGGGATTGAAGCGCCTCCAGAACCCCCTCAACCAGTTGTGGCGACATCAAAGACGGCGTCCCCCCACCAAAAAAAATAGAAGAAAGTTTAGGGAGAGGATTTTTTAAAGCCGCTTTCTCAGCGTGAACCTGCTGTTGCTCAGCCCAGTAAGCCATTTCGCGTTGAAACGCTGCCAGAAACCGCGCCTCATCAACTGTTTCACGCGCCACATGCGAATTAAAATCACAATAAGGGCATTTGGCGGCACAAAAAGGCCAGTGTATATAAGCACCGAAAGCACCGGCCCGCGGCCCTTCTTTCAGCTTGCCCAATGAAAGAGCATTTACTTTTTCGTCTGTTTTATGAGGCTGAGCCATCGCTCCCCAATAACCTAACTCTGAACCAGATGATCAAGACAGGCCGCCTTAAATAACTGAAATGCATTGGCCCGATGGGACATCTGGTGTTTTCTCGCTGGCTCCATTTCACCAAAGGTAACCATCTCACCAAGCGGCACAAACATCGGATCATAACCAAATCCAAGCGTTCCCCGGGGCGGCCACACAACCGTTCCAAAAACCTGACCCAGAAAAACCTCAGTTTCCCCTGAAGGAAGACATAATGCCAGCGCGCAGGTGAAATTCGCGCCCCGGTCTTCGTCAGCAAGCAACCCCTTTTCAACCAGCTCGTTATTTACCCGCTCCATCGCCAGCTGAAAATCACCGCTCTCTCCACCCCAGCGCGCGGAATAAATCCCCGGTGCCCCATCAAGGCCAGCAACTTCTAGCCCTGAATCATCCGCCAAAGCCGCAAGCCCTGAAGCCTTTGTTGCAGCTCGTGCCTTAATAAGAGCATTGGCCGCAAAACTGTCCCCGTCCTCAACTGGCTCATCAAGGTTTAATTCACCCGCTGAAACAGCATCCAGCCCAAAAGGATTAATCAGCTCATTGATCTCACGCACCTTGCCGGCATTATGGCTGGCAACAACAAGTTTTTGACCCGGTTTTAATTGCATCATCACACTCATTCGATTTTGCTATCAATCTACCATTAGCTAACGGAAATTTTCTGCAATTTGCAAAGTTCACCAATGCCTTTTTTCGCAAGTCTCATCAACTCACCAAACTGCTCTTCGGAAAAAGGGTCAGCCTCAGCAGTGCCCTGAATTTCAACAATCCCGCCACTGTCAGTCATAACAAAATTGGCATCCGCATCAGCGTCAGAATCTTCCGGATAATCAAGATCAAGCACCTCAACCCCTTTATAAATGCCGCAAGAAATCGCGGCCACCTGCCCGGTTAACACATCACCAGAAACCATATCCCGCGCCCTCATCCATTCAATACAGTCGTTAAGTGCAACCCATGCGCCGGTAATTGATGCAGTCCTGGTGCCGCCATCCGCCTGAATGACATCACAATCAACAGAGATCTGCCGCTCACCCAAAGCTTTCATATCAACAACCGCCCTTAGCGAACGCCCGATAAGCCGCTGAATTTCCTGCGTCCGGCCAGATTGCTTGCCAGCCGTTGCTTCACGGCGCATCCGGTCTGATGTTGAGCGCGGCAACATACCATATTCAGCCGTAACCCAGCCCTGCCCCTTACCCTTTAACCAGGGCGGAATCCGCTCTTCCAGCGAAGCTGTACATAAAACATGGGTATTGCCAAATTTAATCAGGCAGGAACCTTCCGCATGCAACGATACCGCTCTTTCAACTGAAACACGGCGCATTTCATCATTTTGACGTTTACTGGGACGCATTGATCTTAATTTAGCCTCTTCTAAAGTGTGAAATCAGCCAACAACTTATGGCAGCAAACCTTATTGTACAAGTCTTCATATCTAAGCTTCGCATTGATTTATTTCATGGGAATACACGCAGCACCCTTCCTTTCAAACGAATACAGACATATATTGACGAAACAATTACCGAAGACTAGATTCAGCCATCCAGATGGAACAATTGACGAAACATAATGGCAAACCACCCCACCCATAACCTGAGCGATCTGAACGACAGATCGGTAGAGATATTCAGAACCATTGTTGAAAGCTTCCTTGATACAGGTGAACCCGTTGGCTCAAGAAATATCAGCCGCCACCTGCCAATGACGCTGTCACCAGCTTCAGTGCGCAATGTAATGTCAGATCTTGAAGAAGCTGGCCTCATCACCCAGCCCCATACCTCAGCTGGCCGCATGCCAACTGAAATGGGCCTGAGATTATTCGTCGACGGCCTGCTGCAGGTCGGCGATCTGAGCCGCGAAGAACGCGCCAGAATAGAAAAGCAGATTTCAAAAGACGTTAAAAACAAACCCGTTGAAGACATGCTGACAGAAGCCGGTGAATTGTTATCCGGCCTCTCTCAATGTGCGGGCATCGTCCTGACTGAAAAGCAGATCACCAGATTAAAACAGATAGAATTTGTCCGCCTTGAGCCTGGCAAGGCGCTCGCCGTGCTGGTTGGTGAAGATAATAATGTCGAAAACCGCATCATAGACATCCCCAATGATCTCCCCCCTTCAGCTCTCGTTGAAGCTTCAAACTATCTCAGCTCCCGCCTTCAGGGCACAACACTGACCGAAGCCAAAGTCAACATCGAACAGGAGCTGAAAACCCAGTCAAACGAACTCGATGCCCTGACAACAAAACTGATCCAGTCCGGTGTGGCCCTCTGGTCAGGAGAGAACAATGGCAAAAAAAGCCTCATCGTGCGCGGCCGCTCAAAACTGATAGAAGATATCAACGCCGCCGAAGAGCTGGAGCGGGTGCGAAAACTGTTTGATGATCTCGAAACCAAAAGTGAGCTCGTAAATCTCCTCAGCGCCTCGGAAAAAGCAAGAGGCGTGCGAATTTTTATCGGCTCGGAAAATAAACTGTTTTCCCTCTCAGGCTCTTCCATCGTCGCCGCCCCGTTTAAGGATAGTGACCGTAACATTGTTGGCGTCATGGGTATCATCGGCCCGACCCGCCTGAATTATGCCAGAATTATCCCGATGGTGGATTACACAGCAAAACTGATGAGCCGCTTAATCACCTGAGCAAACTCAATCATCTCGGGAATCAAAGGCAGCTCTCATAATAATTAACTGCCTTGTTTTACCCAATTATTCCATTTATCAGAGGTAAAGCACTTGATTTTTTAATTGATTAAGCCAATATCCATCTCTCTGAAAGTGAACAAACCAGACATTGAATATAATTTTACAGTTAAACATTGTGTGGCAAGAACATGAGTGAAGAAAAGCAAAACAATCAAACCGGCAACAACATAGAGAACAATAATAAATTCCCGGCCGGACAGGGTAACCCCCAGGAAAAACAGGGAACAGACCAGCCACAATCAACCCCACAAGGGCCATCAACCGTGAAACCAGAAAATCAAAAAACCTCTGCAGAAAATGAAAAATCAACAGATGAGGCAAATTCAGAAAAAGTGACCTCACTTGATGATGCTAAAAAAGCCGCCAGAGAAGCCGCCAGAGATTCTGCCATGGAAGATCACATTGAAGCTGGCAACATCGAACCTGATAACGGCACTCCGCAACTCACCCCGGTAGAGCGGCTTGAAGCTGAAGTTGCTGAATTAAAAGACAAACTCCTTCGCCAGGCAGCAGATATGGAAAATCTGCGCCGCCGCACAGAACGCGAAAAGCAGGACATCTCAAAATACGCCATCTCCAATTTTGCCAAAGACATCATCACATTAGATGACAACCTGACCCGCACTCTCTCAGCTGTTCCGGAAGGGGCAATAGACGAAGACCCGGCCTTAAAAGCACTTGTCGAAGGTGTTGAGATGACTGGCCGTGAATTAACCAATGTTCTGGACAGGCACGGCATCTCCCGCATTGACCCTAAGGGCGATATTTTTGACCCCAACAACCATCAGGCGCTGTTTGAAATCCCAAATCCTGAAGTTCTTGCCGGCACCATTCTGGAAGTGGTTGCCCCGGGCTTTATGATTGACAGCCGTGTCCTTCGCCCGGCAATGGTCGGCGTGGCAAAAGGCGGCGAAAAGCCCACCAAAGAACAAAAACAAAATGATCAGGCCGCAAAGAATGCTGAAACTTCAACCGATAAAGAAGACAACAGCAAAAAAGATGATAAGAGTGAAGAAAATATCGACAAATCAGTATAATCGCTGACATCTTCAGCTTGTTCTGCCTAACTCTGAACACCCCTTAAAAAAGAAAAAGCCTCTCCGTACTCAGGAGAGGCCCTAACGCAAATACTTGATCTACGCTCTACAATCAGGGGAAAAGAAACACGTCTTTCTCCATAACAATTAGACTAAAGAATACAGTTAAATCAATAGTATATGGAAAATATGCGCCCTTAAGAATGATTTTCATCATGAACTGATTCGGTTAACAGAAAGTAGCTTACCCATAAAGCCCAGCTTAACCTTTTCAACCAGCTTTCATCTTTAGCTGCTACTGATCATTCAAAAGCATCGCAACAGCACGTCCCCAGAGCCTGTATTTCTCATCCATCTCAGTTTTAGCCCGCAGCGGCGTAAATTGCCGCTCCAGAGACCACAATTTCCCAAAATTTTCAAAATCCGGATAAATCCCCTGATGCAAGCCGGCAAGATAAGCTGCCCCAAGTGCAGTTGTCTCTGTTAGTTGCGGCCGGTCAACCGGACATTGCAGAATATCAGCCAGAAACTGCATCGCCCAGTCTGAGCGAGCAAGCCCGCCATCAACCCTCAATATCTGCTGAACATCCGAAGCAGCATCCCAATCAGACTTCATCGCCTCGATCAGGTCTTTTGTCTGCAAACCAACCGATTCAAGCGTCGCCCTGACAATTTCAGCCCGCCCCGTACCTCGCGATAGATAAAACAAAGCCCCCTGCACATCAGGCTGCCAGTAAGGCGCGCCAAGCCCGGTAAATGAAGGCACAAGACAAACCGGGTCATCCATATCAGAGCTTGCGGCCAGTCCATCACACTCATCCGATGCCCCGATTATCCCGACCTCATCCCTGAGCCATTGAACAGCGGCACCAGCAATAAAAATAGACCCCTCCAGCGCATAGGTCCGCTTGCCGTCAATCTGATAAGCAAGAGTTGATAAAAGGTTATTGGTTGATGGAACAGCCGCCTCCCCGACATTCATCAGCATAAAACATCCTGTGCCATAGGTAGATTTAACCGCCCCTGCCTGAAAACATCCCTGGCCTATGAGTGCCGCATGCTGATCACCCGCCATGCCGTTGATCGGAATCTTCGTGCAAAAAAAAGCTTCATCGCTAAAGCCAAAATCCGACGTACAATCCCGGACTTCAGGTAACAGCTGCACAGGAATGTCAAAATTTTCAAGCAGCTCCTCATCCCAGCGCCCGTCATGAATATTATAGAGCATGGTTCTTGAGGCATTGGTCGCATCCGTCAGATGGCTTTTCCCGCCAGTAAGATTCCACAACAGCCAGCTGTCAACAGTTCCAAAACAAAGCTCCCCCTTCAGAGCCCGTTCGTAAGCGCCATCAATATTTTGCAGCAGCCATCTCAGTTTCGTCGCACTAAAATAAGGATCAGCAAGCAACCCGGTTTTCCGGCAAATAACATCACTCACACCGCTTTGCTTCAGGCTCGCACAATATTCACTCGTCCGCCTGTCCTGCCAGACAATCGCGTGATAAAGCGGCGTGCCGCTGTCACGCTCCCACAGCACGGTTGTCTCACGCTGATTGGTAATCCCAATCGAAACAATTTCACTGGCTGATATTCCCGCTTTTTTAATTGCATTTTGCGCTGTCAGCAAACTCGCCTGCCAGATTTCCATGGCGTCATGCTCAACATATCCGGCTTTGGGGTAAATCTGCCTCAACTCAATCTGATCAAGACCCACCACCTGAAATGTTTCATCAAACAACAGTGCCCGGCTTGATGTCGTACCCTGATCAAAACTAAGTATATATTTCCCCATCAATCCGCCTCATCAAACTGTGACTGTTGGCGCTCTTTCATCCAGCTGCTCACAGCCTCCCGCTGGCTCTCACTAAGATGCAAACCAAGCTTGGTGCGCCGCCACAAAACATCTTCCGGCGTGCGTGCCCATTCATGTGTGATAAGATATCTGAGTTCGCGCTCAAAAAATCCGGCGCCAAAATCCTGCCCTAAGTCCTTCTTTGAGCGCACGCCCTTTAAAAACCACTCCACCCGTCTTCCATAGGCATGCAGCCAGCGCTGCCTCATGGAAAGTGGCAACAAAACAAATCGCTCATGAAAATCCTTCAGCCATGCCTTATACCCCACATCATCAAACGCAGTATAAGGGACAACATCCGTCCGGCACGGGCCAAGTTCAGGAAACGCCACTTTCAGCTTATCAACAACATCAGCAGATAACTTCCTAAATGTGGTGATTTTCCCACCATAAATATGAACAACGGGCAGGCCATCCGCATGTTCTTCAACTACTTCAACATCAAGCTTATAATCCCTGTTTGCTTTGTAAGCCTGTGTTTTGCCCTCATCATATAGCGGGCGCACCCCGGCAAATGACCAGACAACATCAGAACGTTTCAGATCACGTCGAAAATACTGAGCAACCGCTTTCATCAGATAAGCAATTTCACTCTCTGTTGCTGAAACTGTTTCAAGGCCGGTCTCATGCGGTTCTTCAGTCGTGCCAATAAGCGTAAAGTGCCGTTCATAGGGGATGGTGAAAACAACACGTCCGTCATCCTGCTGCAATAAAAACGCCCGCTCAAGTTCATATAACCGCGGCACAACAATATGACTGCCCCTGACAAGCCGCAAAGGAAGCGCTGCAAATTTTTTCATCTCGGTTTCAATAAACCGGTTCACATAAGGCCCCGTGGCATTCACCAGTGACCGCCCCTCAATCAGACGCCCATCTTCAAGCTCCACCTGCCAGTATTTCTCGCCCCTCACCGCTGAGACCACCGTTGAGTAACTCGAAATAACGGCTCCCGCAGCCGCTGCCTCAAGCGCGTTAAAAATCACCAGCCGCGCATCATCTACAATACAATCTGAATACTCAAACCCGCGCGCCATCCCGTCTTTAAGAAGGGAAGTATATGAGTTTTCAAGCTGAGGAATGGTGGTGGATTTTTTCAGAACCCCTCTCGGTCCAAGCAGATCATATAGCCATAACCCAAGCCGAACCAGGACAAAGGGCCGCGTAACAACCTTCTCACCTTTGCCGCGTGCAGTCTTTAAACGTTTTTTAAAAGGGAGAACAAACCGCATTTCACGAATAAAACCCGGCATCATCTTCATCAGTAACTGGCGTTCAAACAAAGCATCCCGCACCAGTCGAAAGGCACCAAACTCCAGATAACGAAGCCCGCCATGAATAAGCTTTGTGCTGGCAGATGAGGTTGCCCCGCCAAGATCACCCTTTTCAAGCAGACAAACCCGCAGCCCCCGCAATGCCGCATCACGCGCCACACCAGTGCCATTCACTCCGCCACCAATAATGATGACATCATAAACCTCACCTGAAACATTTAAAGAAGTTTCAGCCATTTCTGTCGGATGAATATTAGCTTCGCTCATGCCCGCCTTCAGCCCTCATTAACTGCTGCAAGGCTACATGAAATTAGCGTTAAGGGAAATAATACGCGAAAAACTATCACCACAAACGTCAGCGGTGTAAAAACAGCAATTGGGCAAGCCTTAAATAATTATTTCGCCACTTGGCGTAACAGCTCGGCAGCGCGAATAAGTCCAATCCCGAAAGTCGGGTCTCTCCCCGGTGGCCCAAGGTCTCTTGTGCTGCGCTCTAATATATTTCGTAAATTTTTGAGCGGCATGCCTTTGCGCCCCTCCATCGCTAAGGCGCAAATACCGGAAAACAGCGCCGCACCATAAGATGTCCCGCTTCGAAGTTGCACGCTCTCAGCACCATCCGTGATGATTAAATCCACCCCCGGCGCTGAAACATAAACATAAGGCCCCTGATTGGCTTTGGAATAAACCCTGTTTTTCGCATCTGTGGCTGTGACGGCAAAAACACCTTTCGTCGCAGCCGGATAAGCAAACGGGGCTTTCGATCCATTATTCCCGGCAGCCGCCACTAATATCACATTCAGTTTCAGCAAATTCTGAATAGACTTGGTGATCAGCTTGTTCTCTGGCCCGGCAAAACTCATATTCACAATATCAACATCCTGCTGAAACGCCCAGTCAAGGCTGGCAATGATCGCGTCCGCCGCATTCACAGAAACACCATTTTTCGTCTTATCAAAAGCACGCGCCACATAAAGCTCAGATTCAGGCGCCGCACCCATGAAACTTTTGTCACCGCCCCCAGCCAGCAGGGCAACAGCCGTGCCATGGTCCGTTATGTTTAAAGGTGTATTTTCAAGCGCATTAAACCGCCCCCGCACCGCACCGGTTAAAGCAGGGTGGTTTTCATCAACCCCCGTATCAATAATGGCTATTTTCACTCCCCGCCCGAGCGCCTGTTTTTGCGCACTGTTAATTTCAGCCGCCACCATCGAATAGCGTTTCAACGCACTGCCTGCTTTGCCATTGTCTGCTTTGCCATTTAACTGGTAAATATGGTTAGGCTCAGCCTGAAGCACACCGGGGGCCCCAAGCAATTGCGCCCGAACAACCGCCACCGGCCGCCCGTCAGGAATGCCAAAGCGAACCAGTACACTGCCCAGCAATGTGATCACTTTTTGCGAGCGAACGGTTAATCCGTATGTAGTGCGCAGACGTTCAACAACCCCTTCATCCGCGCTGACAGTCACCAGCACCTCATCAGGCACATGCGCACCAACAATCGCATTGGCTGATTGATAAGTTTTTACCAATGGTGCGTTTATTGGTTTTTCATCAGACACATCAGTTGCTTTTGGCGGCGTGATACACTGCCCCTTATCTGATGAAGCATCAGGTCCACCATCACCAAGCACTTCTGCGATTTCAGCGGGAAGCTGGTCAACAACATCCCCCACAACACCGCATGTTGCCGCTTGAGCAGAGTTAATCAGCAAAGCTCCAGAAAGCACACCATTTTGAACAGAAGACAAATTCAATAACGCAAACAAACAAACCAGAGCAGCCGCAAATCTGAAAATCGTCTGTAATACCGCCATCAGATCACTTGCCCCCTTTAACAACAAACAATGTCACCACATCACTGCGCGCCTTAAAATGCTTCTGGCGCTCTGATAATTCTGGCAGTCCATCGCGTTCAATAAAACCAATCACATATTGCCCGCTGGCCGTTGGCCCATCTATGATAATCACCCCGGCCTCATCAAGCAGTTCAGTCACCGCTTCCATCTGAACCGTTTCAGAAAATTTAACAATACCACTTGCAAGAATCGTGTGTTTCTCACCAGACGCCAGCTCAAAGCCGGGCGGCGTGGTACCCGCATTCCCATTATAGAGAAGCGTTGATTGACCAATCGTCACCAGCATCAGCAAGCCGCACAACCCCCAGGCAAGTTCAGAGGGAGCCGCCTGTAAAGGTGACAGGATCCTGTCTTTCAACGAAGCCAGCAAAGACCCACCCTTCACAGAAAGCGGCACATTCTGGCGCGTTGCTGCAACATCTTTCATAAGCCGGGCCAACCCGTCATGCGGCGCCTTAACTGCCTCATTCACTTCAATGCTGGCTTGCCGTTCAGCCTCAACCTTTTCCAGAATGAACGCCGCATCAGGGTCCCGTTCGAGCCATTCCATCACGGCCCGCTTATCATCTTCCTCAATTTTACCTGAAAGATAAAATGGCAATAATCCGATAAGCTCTTCATGTGTATGTGTTTCAATATTGCTCATGGCCATCCTCTATCCACCCCGGCTTCACACAAAATCTCATGAAGATTCTTTCGCGCATGAAACAGACGGGTCTTAACAGTGTTAGCAGGAACATCAAGAACTTCAGCAATCTCACTGACAGACATCTCATGATAATAAGCCAGATCAATCACCGCTGCATGGGCTTCTGATAATTGAGAAATCCCATATCGCAGCTGTTCACCTTTGTCCCCCTTCATCAACTCGGTCTGAGGGCTGTCGCTCTCATCGACCATGGCTTCCGCCTGGCCTTCACCCAGTTGAGATTCGCGTTTCTTACGTAAATAGGAGACAGACTTGTTATAACTGATTGCCGTGAGCCAGGTGGTCACGCTAGAGCGTCCCTCAAATTTACCGGCACTGCGCCAGCAATCAAGAAACACCTCATTTACAATATCTTCAGCCATCGTCTCATCCCTGATTTGCCGTATGATAAACCGATAAAGCCTTTGATAATGACGGGCATACAAAACCTGCATGGCGCGTTCATCGCCATTCTTTAGCCGGTCCATGAGGTCGATATCACGATCACCTGATCCGTCATGTGAGCTTTGCACTGCCATATCAATCCACTTTATCTGACCATACGTCGCCGCGGAGAGCCAAATGGTTCATTGTGAGTTCATTTTTACCTGAATTTAAACCAATTTCCCGCTCAAAACAGATAAAATCTTAAAAATCTCAGTCTATTATGAACCAAATGCGTCAATCGGGCGACCAATGAGACATATGAATTTAATTCTTTGTTTTATGGAGCGAACCAATGACAAAAAGAAAGCATACTGAAGCGGTCTGCTACCCAGTTCTGGCCCACAAATACACATGCAGAACAGAAGATTGCCCGAAAAACCAGAAAATATCAGCAAACTCTGATATCCTTTTGCCTGCAAACCACAAACGTACAACCAACATAAGAGCGGCGCAAAAACAACAAGAAATAACGACATTATATCGGGAGAATACTATGTCAGAGCAAGGTTACCCCCTTTCAAAATTCAATAAAGACGCCCCATATGCAAACCTCCCGTTCAGACGATTGTGTTTCTCCTTAAAAGCCTCACTCACACAAACGGCCAGTTCACTCATCCTGGCCCTTTCGCTGTTTTTAGGCGCAAGCGGCGCTTCGGCAGAGGCAACCGCTCAGATCATTGAAAAGGGTGACATCGCCATCACCGGCTTTTCCGGCCTGAAATTTCCTGAAGCCGGCATCCCCCCAGGCGTTGACCCATTGGATGAAACCTTCATAAAACTAGATGGTGCCAGCCTTCGTATCTATAAAGCCACCAGCATGGGCGGGCCGGCTCAAGGCCAGCTCGTCAATCTCCCGGCTCCATTTGAAGTCAAAGCTGACCAGATCGGCCAGGTTTTCGGCCTCACCTATGATGACGGCGCTGACCGCCCCGAAGGTGAACCCAAAGTCCCGAATTTATATGTCACCTCATCAGTGCTTCATGGCCTGCAAATCGTTGGCCCGGATACAGATGATGACGGTCGTATGGAAAGATTGAAAAAAGGCCAGGAAGACGCCGAATTTATGGAAGGCCAGTTTGGCACCAAAAACGGCGGCACCCCCGGCGCCATCTGGAAGATTGATGGCATCACCGGCGAGGTCACTCTGTTCGCCAATGTCAGCCTTGACGGAGAAGAAAACTCCGGCCCAGGTCTTGGCAACATCACCTTTGACCACAGAACCCGCCAGCTTTTTGTCTCAGATCTTGACACAGGCATGATACACGGCTTCAACATGCAAGGTGAAGCCCAGGGCACATTTGACCATGGCACAGCAGGTCGCGCCTCAAAAGGCCTTGCCGAAGTTGCCCATGACGCCAGCAACCGCATGAATATCAAAGACCCCTCTTTTATCGCTGATAAACCAGAAACATGGGGCTTTGCAAAATTAGAGCGACTTGTCTATGGCCTGCAGGTTAGAGGTAAACGGCTGTACTATTACGCAGCCGAAGGTCATATGATCATGTCTGTTGGCATTAATGACGATGGCAGCTTTGGCGAAGCCAGCTGGGAGCTGGATGTCAGCTCTGAAAACAATCACCCCGTCACAGACATCGCCTTTGATAATAAAGGCCACATGTTCCTCTCCCAGCGCGGCAAACTGAAAAACCCTTATGATTACGCAAGTTTCGCAGAAACCGCAGTTAATAATGTGCTGCGCTACCACCCGGAAAGCCCGGATGACCCGGCAACGCCCAGTCGCTGGGTTGAAACCCCAGCCAGCTATGCCGTTGGCATGGAAGCTGATCATAAACTGGCCGTTGGCGGCATTGATCTCCAATATGGCTACAATCAGGACGGCACCATTAATTTTGGCGCTTGCGATGTAACCCTTGTTAAAACCGGTGATAACCTCAGATACAACCCGGATTTAATTGATCAATTAAGCCCCGGCGGTGCATTAAACGTCCATGGCATCCAGCTCACAGACAAAAGCCTGACCCGCCCGGCCAACATCCCGCCATGGAACAGCTATTACATTGATTATGATGGTACATTTGATGACCCTGAAGTCAAAGGTCATGTTGGTGACACAGAGGTTTATCGCCCCTGCGAAGGTCAGAGCGGCTATAATGATTATTACCCCTATCCCTGGGATTTACCAATCCCGGAAGATTACCCCGGCGATGATATTCCGCCCGGTGGTAAAGAGCGCTGCGTCGAAGTCAAAGCCATTGACTATTCATGCAGTATTGCCGGTGAAGTCCAGATGGACCTTTACTTAAAGGAAAATGCTGGCCTTGGAGCAGATAGCCTGAAGGCAAAATCCTTCACACCCGGCATTCACGTCACTCCAAAAATGCAGACCGTCCCTGGCGCTGCGCCATACACGCTTGATGTGTTGGGCATTCTGCCAAACGAGAATTATGACCTTGGAGTTTGTCTCTATAACAAAGCAGATGCAGACGCTGGCGGAGAGTTCCCCTGCTGTAAAGCAGTGTTACCTCTGAAAGCCCCTCCATTTGCCTGTGCACCATAAGGGAGGCTGAAATGAACTTTTTATCCCCCTCAGCCGACAGATATAGAGAACCCCCTTTAAAGGTCATGGAGAAAGACATGAAAACGCTCACACACATAAAATCCACCAGTAAGTGGATAGCTGCCCTCACCTTTGGCTTCTGCCTCTCTCTGGGTAGCGCAACACAAGCTATGGCACAGCAAAATAACGCTCAGAACAATCCATGGCTTTCAAATCAGGCTCAGAAAAATAACCAGAATGCTGGTGACTTTCAGGTCGGTGGCAATGGCCCTGACCCGGAACCACCCCATGTAATAAAACACAGCTACACAAAATCAGCCCAGCAATTACGCTGTAAATTTGTGCGTTTTCGCATCAAATTATCAGTTGAAGCAACGGACGGATTTTGGGAACATCCTGATTTGCCTAAATTCATACTGGCATCAAAGCTTGACCTATTTGACAAACTTCCAAAAGGTCTTTCCTGGGTCAACGCCTCAATGCAAGGCGATGTTGGCCAGTTGGGCGTATTGTCTTATTCAACAACTAACCATCCAAATGACACCGTAAAAGTAACTGGCTTTAAATTAAGCAAGGAAGATAAAGACGGTCAGGGCGGTGCGAACACACGGTCAATCATCACAATTTTAACAGCTAAGATTGATCCGGCTGAATTTCCCAACCCTAAAGTTAAAAGTAACCAGGCAAAACTTACCATACACACATTTATTGGTAATCTTGTCGCTAAATCCCATAACCCGGCCCTGCCCGACCCTGCAGACTGGTTTGAGGGCACACCAACAAAATTCGAAGTCGACCTCACAGATTGTGACAAACCAGAAGATGGTGGCGGTGACCCTCACGGCGAACCTTGCATCAAATTTGAAAAAGGCGAAGTTCAATGTAAAGGCGACGCCATCGCACCGTTTAAATACAAAATGCCGGTTAGCCCAGCCCTCGCTGGTACGACCATTGAACTCACCTCACTGACACCGGGCGTAGTTGTGAACCCCGCATTTCAGGTTGTCCCACCCGGTGGCGGCATCCTTGAATGGGATCTCATCGGTGCCGCTAAAGGCATGACAATCCATCTTCTGACCAACAACGTCAAACAAGTTGGCCCGGCAGATTTTGATGGCATCGCCACATGTTGCACGGAAGAAATCATCATAGAAATTCCTGAAGACATCCCCTGTGATGAAGAAGAAAAAGAACCCGATTTAGAGGTTAAGAAACGCGCTTTGATGGAAGAATGCGACAAGGCAACCGGCCCTTGTAACTTCCGCATCCGCGTGAAAAATGTTGGTGATAAAAAATACACTGGCAAACTCGCCCTTCGTGAATGGCAGATCCCCCACAGAGCCGCTATCACCAATGGCCCGAACCTTAACTGGAACTGTACGTATAACAACGCCCTTGGCCTTTATGATTGCACCCATCCGGCATTAACTTTGAACCCGGGTGAGTTTAAAGACCTGAAACTCGGCTTTACCCCCGGTAATGCCTGGCCTTCAGACAAAATCAAAAACTGCGCTAAGCTAAATTATAACAAAATGGGCGTTGCCCCCTTTGGCGACCTCACCAATGATAAGGATTGCGCAGAAATCTGCATCAAAGGCAGCAATGACTGCCCTGATGAAGAAGTTGAGAAAAAGCCTGAACTTGAAATCAAAAAATTCTCAACCGGCACACAATGTATTGGTGGAATCCAGGGCGTAGCAACATGCTGGGTGAACTTCTCAGTCATCATCCATAACACAGGTGATGCAGCCTATAATGGCCCTCTCCATGTTGAAGATAAGTTCAACGCAGAAAAACCAGACCTGGTAACTTTCAATCCGATGCCCCCGTGGAACTGTGCCACAGTGGACGGTATAAAATTTGATTGTACCCACCCGGGCATTAATCTGCCAGCCAATGGCCAGACCATTCTGACCGTCAAGGCAAAATACCTTGACCCATCGAAAGTTGACGAAAAAACAGTCGAAAACTGTGTCAAACTTGAAGAAGGAGCCGAAGGTAAAGATCAGGATTGTGCAAAAGGTGAACTCCCTGGCGAACCTGAAGACGATGGTCCGGTTCCTGGTGACAAAACTGACCTCTCAATTGATAAGTCCTGTCAACCTGGTGTGCTTGGTAGCCTCATTTCATGCCGCATCACCGTTCGAAATAATGGTGATAGAGCTCCAAGAGGCATCATCCGCATCTATGACGTGGCACGTGTCCTTGGAACAGAAGCCCCACTGACATCAGAAAACGTCACCCCAGATGGACCAGAATGGTCTTGTGCCGGTGATCCGGCGCCAGATCTGGTCTGCGCTATTGATGGTCAGCATCTAACACCTGGCATTACCCGCTTTTTTGATACGAAAATCAGATTAAGCGGCAACACAAATGAGCGCTTTAGAAACTGCGCAACCGGTCATCATGAACCAAACAATTCTGAAGACGGTCGCACAATCATCGGCAAAAGCTGTGTTGAAGGCGGCGTTGATATCAGAGTTGAAAAAACTGGTGATGCCATCTGCCAAAAAGGTGAAGACTGCACATTTGACCTCACCTTTAAAAACAACGGTGAAACAGACTTTAGCGGCAACGTTAAATTTGTTGATGCACTCGGCCTTGCTGCCGCTGGTATGAATGTGCCGATCACATCGATCAGCCCACCATTACCTTGTGCGGTTCAGCCAGCCTCTCTGCCATTCAACTGTGAAGGCAACCTGAACCTCGCAGCTGGTGAAAGCCAGTCTCACAAAGTCACCGTCGTCTTCCCTGAGAATTCAGAGTTGACGAAAGAAGACGCCTTGAGAAACTGTGCAGCCATTGTTGACCCGGGCTTATTCCCAGGCAAAACAAAATCACTTGAAAAAGCTGATAATGGCGCAAATGGCGGTAATGCGATTGTTGGTTGTCATGAGTTTAATCTCGATGATGAGAGAGAACCCCAATGTAAACCACCATTGGTGATGAACAATAAAGGTGTCTGTGTCTGCCCTGCCGGCACAGAATGGAACGGACGTCGTTGCGTTGGTGATGATGGCCCTCCAACCTTCATCCCACCAGTAGGCGACGATCCACGTTGCATCCCTGGCCGCGGCGAAATCCGCACCAGTGACAACCGCTGTATCTGCATCCCCGGCTTTATCCGCCGCGGACCAGACCGCTGCGTACCGCCAAAAGAGGGCTGCAAACCACGAGCCAACGAATACAAAAACCGCGCTGGTCGCTGTGTCTGTAAGCCTGGCTTTGATCGTAACAACAGTGGCATCTGTGTGAAGCCACCAAGAGGCTGCAAACCTGGTCGCAATGAAATCAAAGACCAGAACGGTCGCTGTGTTTGCAAACCTGGCTTCAGCCGCACAAAACGCGGTAACTGCGTGAGAATTCCAACCCAATGTAAATTGGCGCCAAATGAATTCCGCAATTCGCAAGGTCAGTGTGTCTGTAAAAATGGTTACACCCGCAACAACAAAGGCTTCTGTTCAAAACAACCAACAGTAGTCCCGGCTTGTCGTGGTGGTAAACTGATTAAACGCGGCAAAGGTTTATACTGTGCCTGCCCGAAAGGCTGGAACAGAAAACCGATTGGCAAAAAAGGCGGTGCGATTTGCACAAAACCACCAGCCTCAACACCAACGCCGGTTTGTAAAGGCGGCAAGCTGACCAAACGTGGCAAAGGCTGGTACTGTGGCTGCCCGAAAGGCACAACCAGAAAAGGCCTGAAAAATGGCGGGGCCATCTGCACCAGAAAGCCGGTCAGCACACCGAAACCTGTATGTAAAGGTGGCAAACTGACCAAACGCGGCAAAGGCTGGTTCTGTGGCTGCCCGAAAGGCACAACCAGAAAAGGTCTGAAAAATGGCGGTGCCATCTGTGCCAGAAAGCCAGTCAGCCGTCCAAAACCTGTCTGCTCAAATGGTCGCCTGCTAAAACGTGGCAAAGGCTGGTATTGCGCCTGCCCGAAAGGCTGGAAACGCAATGGTCTGAAAAATGGTGGTGCTAGATGCATCAAAAAAGCCAAAGTTTTCAAACCTAAAAAGCCGGTCTTTAAACCTAAGGTCAAGGTCTTTAAACCAAAGCCGAAAAAGGTCATCAGACCAAAAAACATTAAGCCAAAGACCTTTAAACCGAGCAAATCTTTTATAAAGAAGAAAAATTAATCGGTTAGAAGCGACAATCCCAACAACAAAAAAGGCGGATCAAACGATCCGCCTTTTTATTTTTATAACTGTCCGGTTTCATTTCTGGCACCGCCGACAAAAAAAGCTGGATCGCCCCCCCTGAACAACCCGCTCTATCGTGCCAGCACATCCCTTTTTAAGACACGCTTCACCAGCCCGCCCATAAACCTGAAATGAGTGCTGAAAATAACCAAGCGACCCATCCGCCTTGGCATAATCTTTAAGGGTAGAACCCCCCGCTTCAATCGCACGCCCCAAAACAAGGCGGATTGCCTTCACAAGTTCGCCCGTTCTCGCAAGCGGCTTACCCTTTTTTGTGGCCAGATAATGCGATGGCCTCATTGGCGACAATCCTGCCATATGCAACGCCTCAAGCACATAAATATTCCCAAGCCCGGCCACCACCCGCTGATCAAGCAGAAAGTTCTTTAATGGTGTTTTTTTCCCCAAAGCCTTCTCGGCCAGTAAAATCTCATCAAACTCATTGCCAAGTGGCTCTGGCCCTAACTGACTGAAAAATTTATGCTCTGGCAACTCCTCCTGTTTAATCAGATCCATAAACCCAAACCGGCGCGGGTCATTATAGCGAACCACATCCCCGTTAGAGAGATGAAACAAAACATGGTCATGCGCCTCATTTAAAGGCGCCCCTTCACCAGAATTAACAGTAAAACGCCCACTCATCCCTAGATGCATAATCAGCTCTTCACCTGAAGAAAGCGAAACAACAATATACTTCGCCCGCCGCCGCATTTGCTGCACCTGCTGGTTCTGCAACCGGGAAACAAACTTTTCGGGAAACGGGAAACGCAGATTTTCCCGCCGTTGCTCAGCTTTAACAATAAGAGCCCCCACCATATGCGGCTCTAACCCCCGCATCACGGTTTCAACTTCAGGTAATTCTGGCATTTCACCCCTTCATAAAGCAATTAAGCCAGCAGGAGATACCATTCTGGCGGTTCATTCACCATATTCCCGCTTTTCCTTGTGATAAGCCATAGTTTTCAGCACAATCCTTATATATAAAGATCAGTATGAAGCCCTGATAGCAAATCAGGATCACTTCAGCTATGGTGCGCAAATCACCACAAAACAGATAGATCATCATGACAGACAATACAAATTCATATGGCTTCCAGAAGGTCGCCCCAGAAGAAAAACAGAGCAGGGTCAATCATGTCTTTTCCCGCGTTGCCAAGGATTATGACCTGATGAATGATCTGATGTCCGGCGGCATGCACCGGATATGGAAAAATGAACTCATCACTATGCTGGCTCCGCGCAAATCCGGTGAGATGAACCATCTCGATGTCGCCGGCGGCACAGGAGACATCACCTTTCGCATTCTCGATCAGGCAAGCCCTTTTGCCAAAGCCACCATCCTCGATATATCACGTGAAATGCTTGAAGTTGGCCGCGAGCGCGCCATAGATAAAAACCTGCATAATCAGATAGAATTTATAGAAGGCAATGCTGAAAGCCTGCCCTTTGAAGACAAAACCTTTGATAGCTACACAATCGCATTTGGCATCAGAAATGTACCACGCATTGACCTTGCCCTAAAAGAAGCTTACCGCGTTCTCAAACCCGGCGGGCGTTTTCTCTGTCTTGAATTTTCAGAAGTCACCGTCCCCGCCTTAGAAAAACTTTACGATCAGTTCTCGTTCAAAGTCATCCCGAAAATGGGAGAAATGGTCATGGGTGACGGAGAGCCATATCAGTATCTGGTCGAAAGCATTCGCAAATTTCCCAATCAGGAAACCTTCAAACAAATGATCAAAGAAGCTGAGTTCAGCCGCGTCAGCTATCAGAACTTCACTGGCGGCATTGCCGCCATACATTCCGGCTGGCGGCTTTAAAGTGCTTTAACCAATAGCCAGCTACACTGAGAAAACAACAACCGAAACATAACATGTCAAACCCGATCACCAGCACATACAGGCTCGCCAAAGCCGGACTGACCCTGACTTACTACGGCGTCACTTTGTTCCCTAAGCACATTCCCTCGCCCTGGCCTGTGCGCCTGCTGAACTTATTGCTGAGCCCCATCCGGCTGATCGGTTTGCTGTTTCGCTCTCCCTTCAGCAAACAATCAACTTCAGAACGCCTCGTCAAAGCCTTAACCAGCCTTGGCCCCACATATATCAAACTCGGCCAGTTTCTCGCCACCAGAAGCGACATCATCGGCAAAGATCTCGCCAAAGATCTTTCCGCCCTGCAGGATAACCTGCCTCCTTTCCCGCAAAAAGAAGCCATCAGAGAAATTGAGCGCCAGTTTGGCAAACCCATATCGGAAATTTTCATAGAATTCAGCGAACCGATCGCCGCCGCTTCCATCGCCCAGGTACATAAGGCTAAGATCAAAGAAGATGGCATAATTAAAGATGTCGCCGTCAAAATCCTCCGCCCTGATATAGAAAAACGCTTCAAACGCGATCAGGACAGTTTCCGTTTTGCAGCCGGACTTATTGAATGGGCCTCAAAACCAGCCCGCCGCATGCGCCCGCTGGAAGTCGTCAAAACGCTTGATCGGTCTATGACAATCGAGCTCGACCTGCGCCTTGAGGCCGCCGCCATCAGTGAATTACAGGAAAACACCAGAGACGATAAAAACTTCAGAACCCCGGATGTCAATTGGGATCTGACCACGCAGCGCATCCTCACCACAGAATGGATTGACGCCACACCAATCGCCCATGTCGAACAATTACAAAAAGACGGGCATGATGTAAAAGCTCTCGGTACCCATGTGTTGCAATCATTCCTTCGCCAGGCCATGCGTGATGGTTTCTTCCACGCCGATATGCACCCCGGGAATCTGTTTGTTGATAAGGCAGGTAATCTCGTCGCCATTGATTGCGGCATCATGGGGCGTCTTAAGGCCAAAGAACAGATGTTCCTTGCCCGCATCCTGCATGGCTTTGTCACCGGCGATTATACCGAAGCAGCCAAAGCCCACTTTGACGCGGGGTATGTGCCCAATACACATTCCGTTGCCGAATTTGCCCAGGGACTACGTGCCATCGGCGAACCGATAGCTGATAAAACCGCAGAGCAGGTATCAATGGCACGCTTTCTCGGCCAGCTCCTTGAATATACCGCCGTTTATGATATGGCTGCCCGCCCGGAACTGGTTTTATTACAAAAAAACCTCGTCATCACCGAGGGCGTCGCCCGCATGCTCAACAAAGAGCTGAACATGTGGCGCGCGGCTGAACCGGTCGTGAAAGAATGGCTGCAATATGAGCTGGGCCCGGCACAAAAACTCAACAAAATGTTCAACAGCCTGAAGGCCGTTGACCGGATGCTTGATAACCTGCCCGAACATATCTCATCATTGAATGACAATATGGAAACGCTGAACCGTCTTTCCGACAAAATCAGCACTATGGACGACAAAACCCTCTCTGCCCTCCTTGAAGGCAAAAATCAATCCTCCCGCGCCAATAAAATCGCGCTCTGGATCGGCGCCTTAAGCCTCGCTGCCATCGCCATTGATTTATGGTTTTAAAACGGTCGTAACATCCAGATTGCAGCCCATTAACCACACAAAACAATACAACAATTAACTATAGGATTTCCGAGCTAGAATGCTTATATATCCATTAACTGCCTGTTATTTTAGATAAACTCAATCTGGCTGAACAAAATGGCATCTGAAAAATCAATCCTTCTGATCATCGGTGGTGGCATCGCCGCCTATAAATGCCTTGATCTCATGCGCCGCCTCAATGAGCGCGGCATTTCAGTCACGCCGGTTCTCACCAAAGCAGGGGCCCAGTTTGTCACCCCGCTTTCCGTTGCCAGCCTTTCCGGCAACCCGGTTTATTCTGATTTATTTGATTTAAAAGACGAAACCGAAATCGGCCACATCCAGCTTTCAAGACAGGCCGACCTAGTCGTCGTCGCTCCGGCAACTGCTGACCTGATGGCCAAAATGGCAACTGGCCTCGCCAATGACCTGGCCAGCACGCTGCTTCTGGCAACTGACAAACCCGTCCTCATCGCTCCGGCGATGAATGTCCGCATGTGGCAACACCCGGCCACCACCCGCAACATCAAAACCTTGAAAGAAGATGGTGTCAGTTTCATTGGCCCCAATGAGGGTAGCATGGCATGTGGTGAATGGGGCGAAGGCCGCATGGCCGAAGTCAGCGAAATCATAACCGCCATTGAAGCAAAATTACACCCATCTGAAAAAGGCCCCCTTAGTGGGAAATCCGTGCTGATCACCGCCGGGCCAACCCATGAACCAATAGACCCGGTCCGCTATATCGCCAACCGCTCCAGCGGCAAACAGGGCTATGCGCTAGCCATCGCCGCGTCAAACCTTGGCGCAGACGTGACTCTCGTTTCCGGACCAGCCAATCTGCCGGCTCCAAATAATGTCAAATTCATCAAAGTTGAAACAGCAAGAGAAATGAGTGACGCAGTCCTCGCTCATCTCCCGGCAGATATCGCCATCTGCGCGGCAGCTGTCGCTGACTGGCGGGTGAAAAAATCAGCGGGCCAGAAGCTAAAGAAAAACAAAGCCGGCCTGCCCACTCTGGAGTTCACAGAAAATCCGGATATCCTCGCCAATCTCGGCAAATTACCCGCAACAGGCAAAAAAACACCCAAACGTCCAGCCCTGCTAATCGGTTTTGCCGCTGAAACTGAAAATGTGATAAAACACGCACAACAAAAACTACAGCGAAAAAAATGTGACTGGATCATCGCCAACGATGTCAGCCCGAAAGGCAATGTGTTTGGCAACGATGAAACAACCATCCACATCATTTCTTCTGAAAATGTTGAAACCCTGAATAAAATGTCTAAAACTGAAGCCGCAATGGCCGTTTTAACCCGTGCTGCGAAACATTTCAGTTCTTAAAATTTCTCGCAAAACTCAGGCTCAAAAAAGTGAATATCGCACCTCATGACAAGCCCAACACCAACCAACCCGTCAATCACCATCCAGCTTGAGCAACTCCCCCATGGCATCGGGTTGGAACTGCCCTCATATGAAACGGAAGGCGCCGCGGGGATGGATCTGCGCGCCGCATTGCCAGAAGGGCCGCCTGTCATTCTCGGTCCGCTGATGCGCAGCCTGATCCCGACAGGCATCGCCATAGAACTGCCCGAAAATTACGAAGCCCAGATCAGACCTCGCTCCGGCCTCGCTCTGAAACAGGGCATCACCGTTCTCAATACGCCAGGCACCATTGATAGTGATTACCGGGGCGAGATAAAAGTCATCCTTATCAACCTTTCTGATCATCCTGTTGAAATCAACCGCGGTGATCGCATCGCCCAGATGGTCATCGCCCCGGTGACCAAAGCAACCATCAATCAGGTCGAAAGTCTGAGCCTGACAAGGCGCGGTGCCAAAGGCTTCGGTTCAACAGGGAATTAAAGTTCCAGCTTCACCTTGTCAGATAAAATTCTTTTCTCATTCCAGCTGATTACACAGATTTCCCAACCTTCAGAAAAAACAATCCTTTATTCTCTTAAGCTTTCAAAATAAGATGCTGGCAAAATCATTCACCATAAAGAATAGAGAGTTTAATGACCGATAAAAATCGTTTCATCCCCCCCCTGACTGTTTCCCAGATGGGTCGCGGCAACGTTTATAACGATATTACAGAAACCATAGGTCACACACCGCTTGTCAGGCTAAACAAAATCAAATCCCACTTTAGCCTCAAGTCAGACATCCTCCTCAAGCTTGAATTTTTCAACCCCCTCGCCAGCGTGAAAGACCGCATCGGTCTTTCCATGATCAACGCTTTAATGGAAGAAGGCACCATCGGCAAAAACACCGTGTTGATTGAGCCAACAAGTGGCAACACCGGCATTGGCCTCGCCTTTGTCGCCGCCTCAAGAGGGTTGCGGCTCATTTTGGTTATGCCAGAATCAATGTCGATGGAACGCCGCAAAATGCTCACCCATCTCGGTGCTGAGCTTGTTTTGACACCCGCTGAAAAAGGCATGAAAGGCGCACTCGAAAAATCAGCCGAACTAATGACCCAACACCCCGATAGCGTCATGCCATCACAATTTTCAAGCCCGGCCAACCCAGCTGTCCATATTGCCACTACCGCTGAAGAAATCTGGAATGACACCAAAGGCAAGGTTGACGCCATTGTCGCTGGCATCGGCACAGGCGGCACCATTACAGGCTGCGCCAAAGTCTGGAAAGAAAGAAAACCGGATACACAAATCATCGCTGTCGAGCCGGAAGACAGCCCTGTGCTTTCAGGTGGAGACCCGGGCCCTCATAAAATTCAGGGCATCGGCGCCGGCTTCGTCCCTGTCATTGTAGAAAAAAACCTAATCGACAAAGTCATCACCGTCTCAAATGATGAAAGCTTTGAAACCGCCCGCCTTCTCGCTAAAGTCGAAGGCATCCCCGGCGGCATTTCAACAGGGGCAAATGTCATGTCCTGCATCAAATACATAAAGGAAAACAACCTTGAAGGACAAACAATTGTCACCTTCGCCCCTTCATTTGCAGAACGCTACATGTCAACAATGCTGTTTGAATCCAATGATGAAAATGGCATAAGTGCAGATTCTGGCGAAATCACCATTTAATTGAAAAGGCCACAACAATGGCAACCCTTTCTGGCGAAGAAATAGAGCGTTACAAACGCCACATTATCCTGAAAGAACTCGGCATCCAGGGTCAGCAGAAAATTAAGCAGGCCAAAGTGCTGATCATCGGTGCTGGCGGCCTTGGCTCACCCGTATTGCTTTATTTAGCCGCCGCCGGTGTTGGCACAATTGGCCTCATTGACGATGACATCGTCTCTCTGTCAAACCTCCAGCGTCAGATCGCCCATGACACAAAAAACATCAGCCAGCCAAAAACGGTCAGCGCCGCCAACCGCATCAAAGAAATAAACCCTCACGTCAATGTCATTCAGCATGAGTGCAGGCTCACGGTCGAAAATGCTATCGAGATCATCAGTCAGTATGACATCGTCGCAGATGGCTCTGACAATTTCACCACCCGCTATCTTGTCAACGATGCCTGTTTCTTTGCCAAAAAACCGCTCGTATTTGCCGCTATCGGCCCATATGACGGCCACATCACCACCTTCCGCGCCAGTGAGAAAAACAGCGAAGGAATACAAAACCCCAATTATCGCTGCATCTTCCCAAAAGCACCTCCACCCGGCACCGTCGCCCCTTGCTCAGAAGTTGGTGTCCTTGGCGCCATCGCCGGTGTGATGGGCACCCTTCAGGCAACCGAAGTCTTAAAAGAAATCACCGGCATTGGTGAAAGCCTTGTCGGACGCCTTCTTATTTATGACGCGCTTGGCTGCCAGTTTCAGAATGTCAGCATCAAATGGGATAAAAACAACCCCTTAAGCGGCGAAACGCCGATCTACCATGACCTCTCCCATCTCATCAAAGAGGACGCCTGAACCATGAAACGGATCAAACAGGGTTTTATCAACAATAAGTGCAACGTTCGCCAATTCTCTCATCCATTGAGACTGGCTGTGTTGTGTCTGGCACTTGTCATTTCGGTCAATTTATCAATAACGTCCCTCAACGCACAGCAACAACCAACCGAGCCAGAAGACCCTGCAAAAGCAGAGCGCACAATTTTACGCTTCCTCACCTCAAATGATTTCCCACCTTTTAATTATTACGATGAAGAGGGCAACCTCTCAGGGTTTCATATTGATCTCGCAAATGCCATCTGCCGTGAAATGGTTGTTCGCTGTGACATCCGCGTCCGCAACTGGAATGAAATCCCGCTCGCGTTTAAAGGCGGAGATTTTGATGCCATCATTGCCGGCATTGCTGTCAGTAAAGAAAATTTCCAGACAATGGATTTCTCCAACAGCTATATGCGCATGCCAGGCCGTTTTGCAATTTTAAAATCACGCCCCCAACCAGAGCCTGACCCAAAACGACTAAGTGGTAAAAAAGTCGGCGTAATAGAAGCAAGCGCCCATCAGGCATACCTGAAAAAATTCTTCAGTGAAGCAAAGCTCGTCACTTTCAAGTCTCAGACCCAGGCCACCAGTGCCCTCCAGAGCGGCGAAGTCGATTATCTGTTTGGTGATGCCATCCAGATCATGTTCTGGCTGAACGGATCTCTTTCAAAACAATGCTGCAAATTTCATGGAGATGCCTATTGGGATGCAAAATATTTTGGCGAAGGTCTCGCCATAGCCATCAACAAAGGTGATATGAAACTACGAATTGAGTTAAACGAAGCTATCAACCAGATCAGATCATCCGGCACATTTGAAGAATTAATGCTGCGTTATTTCCCTATCAATATTTATTAAACGCAACCTGTTCTCTTCGAGACAAGCATCTCACTTTGAAAACGGCAACAGGAAACTCCAGTTAAACCTCGTCGGTTCAGCCTTATCAATCGTGGATGGCAGCCCGAGGCTCATCTCCTCATGCCCCGCTTCAGGTTGTTCATTATAAGTCCTGAATATCCTGTCCCAGACCGCCAGACTAAATCCATAATTACTATCTGTTTCCCGCCGGATAACGGAATGATGCACCCGGTGCATATCTGGTGTCACAATGACCAGCCTCACAATTTTGTCGAGCCACAATGGCAGTTTTAAATTGGAATGATTAAACATCGCACAACCATTTAAAATAATCTCAAACAGCAACACAGAAAGCCCGTCAATTCCAAGTAATAATACCAGCACGCATTTATAAAGCATCGAAAGCCCGATCTCTATCGGATGAAACCGCACAGCCGTCGTCACATCAAAATCCACATCAGAATGATGCACCCGGTGCACCCGCCAGAGCAATGGCACCTTATGCGACGCAAAATGCTGAAAATAAATCGCCAGATCAAGCACCAGCAGCGATATCACCACAACCAGCCAATAAGGCAGAGTGAATTGGCGCAACAATCCAAATTCAGCCTGCGCCCCGTATTCTGCCACACCAATTGCAACGAGTGGCACAGAGCTGACAGCCATCAACCGAATAAGCAGCGTGTTTAAGCCGCTAAAAGAAATATTCGTCACCCAGCGCTTTAATTTAGAAGCTGAAAGCCCACGCCGTGGCATCACCAGTTCCAGCAGTGCAAGGCTAAGAAACACACCCGCAAATACAGAAAGACGATATAAGGCTTCATGCTCCATCATTCACTCCGGTTATCCTGAAAACTAAGTTTTAAATAGAGCCTGCGAATTCATTAAAAGTCATCACAATAGCTCCGGCCCGGCTACCCTAAAAAGCGGGCAGTGAAAATAAAAATCAATTCACCGTGAACATGAGTGAAACAACAATTCAGAAGTTACTCAAGCACCCGATCGGATTTACTGACAACTGACAGCCCGCGCAACCCCGCAATGATTTCATTCAGATGTTTTAGATCCCAGACTTCAAGGTCAATCAGCATCTCAGTATAATCAACCCCCTTCACGGTCATCTTGATATTATCAATGTTCCCATTCGCTTCACCAATCAACTGAGCAATTTGCGCAAGTGAACCCGGTTCATTCACAACTGAAACAATAATCCGCGCTGAAAATCGCGTTTGGTCATTTTCGTCAATATCCCAGGTCACATCTATCCACCGGTCAAGCTCATCATCAAACTGCTCCAGCAAAGATGATTGAATAGGGTAAATATTGATCCCTTCACCAGGCATGATAATGCCAACAATCCTGTCACCGGGAAGCGCCCCGCCAACTGTATAATCAACGGCCACCCCATCTTTGTGCCCGCGAACGGGGAGTTTTTTAAATGGGTTTTCAACCTGTTCCTTGGAAGTCTTTGGAAGCAGACGGAATTTCAGTCCAACCACTTTGGCAAAATTAAACCAGCCTTCTTCTTGTGTCAGCCGCCGCCCGGCACCCGATTTATGCCGGCGCTGCACAACTTCCTGTGAAATATCAGGAAAGACCGCACTTATCACATCACTTGAAGGCAACTCACCCCGTCCAACCGCCACCACAACATCTTCAGCATGGGTCTGGGTAAAGCGGTGCAATGCCCCTTCAATTTTTGAAAGGTCGTACTCTTTATCATGCCGGTGAAACGCCCGCTCAAGCACCATCGTGCCAATATCAAAATATTGTTTCCGCCGCGCTTCTTTTGTTGCCCGCCGAATAGAAGACCGCGCCTTACCAGTAATCACAAACCGTTCCCATGAGGCCTGCGGTGTCTGCGCTTCAGAGGTGAGAATAAGCACTTCATCACCATTGCGCAGCTCTGTGCGAAGCGGCATATTCCGCCCGTTAATTTTAGAGCCAACCGCCTTATTGCCAATATCCGTATGTACCGCATAAGCAAAATCAACCGCACAAGCCCCGCGCGGCAAAGCAATCAGCGAGCCTTGCGGGGTAAAACAAAACACCTGATCATGAAACA
>JAJFHX010000024.1 GCA_021775425.1 Hyphomicrobiales bacterium | reverse complement strand
CGTATAATTTGAAGGTCAAGTCCATTTATGAGGTCCGGTCTGATTTATCGTATAGTAGATAGTTTAATGAGTGACTAGGTGAACATCAAGTAAGCAAAAAGCAGCACTTTTCAGTACTGCTTTTCTGGAGAATAAACCGGAATGAACTGTGGTTTAAAATTCGATTTCAAGACCCCATTTAACGGTAATATCTGCTGATTCATCATTTGTACCAAAGAGAAGTCCTAACTGACTTTCTAATTCCAGTCCATCTTCATCATCATCTTCGTCATCATTAAGTTTGGCGACATTCATGCCTTTGTTATCACCAATTTCATGATTTAGATAAAGCACAGGTCCGACAATATGTTCATTTGAAGATCCTTCATCTTCATCTTTAAAGTCTTTGTATGAGCCATAACCTTCTATGCCCAAAGCAATTCGTTCATTCATCTGGTATTTGACCTGGTATCTATAGTCAACACCTTCAAACTGTTCGTCTTCTTCGGCGTCAATGTCTGAAATGTAAAATAGATTGCCTGCTAGAAACCACTTATCAATAGATTTTTCCGCGATGAAACCGATGGCGAATTCTTTTTCATCCTTTTCGTCATCATCCTGGGCAAATTCTTTTGAGATGCCGGCATAGAGCCCGAAGCCAAAACCAGCTTTTTCTGCGTCCAGAATTTTGAACTGTACTGAGCCCTCTATTTCGGAAAAATCAAATGAACTTTCATCTTCTTCCTCTTCAAAGCCAATACCAACTGTTAGTCTTAACCAGTCAGTTACACCAAATTGTGCTTCTAGTTCCTGTTCATGTTTATAAGTTCCCTTACCACCATTATCATCAGTGTATAATGCCTCATACTGGATTTCGACTTCACCTTTTTCAAAGCCATTTTCTTCAAGACTTAAGGCTGATGCCGATGCGGTCCACATACACAGAGCTAAAAATGCAGCGCTGAGTTTTGCGGTTGTTTTTATTGTTTGTTGTCCCATGTTGTCCCCTCTGAGGTGATGGTCAGACGCATTTACGAGCGTCCATCATTGATCCCTGATTTCTTTTGTTATTGATAGCTATTTTGATTTGGGTGGCAAGCGAGGAGGGCTTGAAATGTGGTCATTTTGTGCAAGTGAATGTATTTGGTGTCAAAAAATCAACACAAAATGATAAAATGCTTAGAGTACTCTGAGAAAATCCAACAAGTTAACCATAAATGTGGCTAATCAAGAAAACCCAACCGGAATTGCTTACGACAACCGGTTGAGTTTTGTGGTGGTAGCTTTTTTCTGACTAAATGATGCCGTGGGAAACGGCGATGTAAGCCTCTGGCAGGCGCTCTGGAGATTTGAGGAGTTTATCTTTCCAGGGGCCTAAATCCAGTTCGGTTTGAATCAACCCGCGCAGAATGCCGACATGTTCAGTCAGACCAACAGCCTGACCGCCAACGAGCTTGTTGCCATCAAACTCAAGGCGCAGGTAGCGGTTGTTTTCCAGATCAACCATTTTGGCGCTATCCCCGCCTTCAACGCCCATCCAGAGGCCAAAGGATGCAGTGATTAGCCCCATAGATTCTAGGACGTTCATGTTCAGGCTGCCTTCATGGGGGGTGACTTTGCCAGCCATGTTCTGGGCCGCGATGCGGCCATGTTCAACTGCAACCGGCTGAATGGCGAGCATTTCAGCTTTCTGAGTGGAAAAATCTGTCGCCTGGCAAACATCACCAGCGGCATAAACATCAGGGACGCTGGTTCTCATATAATGATCAACCAGAATGCCGTGTTCTATTTCTACGCCGCTTGAGGCGAGAAAACCGATATTGGGCTGTACGCCAGCTGCGACGACCAGTAATTTTGCGTCAAGTTTATCACCGTCTTTTGTGTGAACGGTGAGGCCTTCGGGCCCGTCTGTGACTTCTGAGATCATGGTTTTGGTCATGACACGGACGCCTTTGTTCTCGCACCATTGCTGGAGCATGACACCGGCGGTTTCGTCAAGCATGCGGGGGACCATACGATCACCCATTTCAACAACAGTGAGATTGACGCCTTTAAGGGCCAGAGATTCAAGGATGATGGAGCCAATGAAACCGGCACCCATGAGAACGACGGGCTCTCCCTTTTGAGCAAGGCGGGCAATGTGGCGGGCGTCTTCTAACGTCCAGCAATTATAGACGCCGTCTCTATCAAGGCCGGGGACGGGGGGTGTGATGGGGCTGGCACCTGTACAGATGAGGAGTTTATCGAACTGGATTTCGCTGCCGTCTGTCAGTTTGATGCGTTTGGCTTTGCCCTGAAGGGCTGCGGCTGTGCCATGGACATAATCTATCCCATGGTCCTGATAGTGGTTCTCTTGCTGGCGTAAATATGTGCCATCTTCACCGACCTTTTCAATCAGATAGTAAGGGATAGCCATGCGGGAATAGGGTGGTTCAGGTTCGCCGCCGAGAAGTGTTATCTTTGCGGTCTTGTCGTGTTTGCGCAATGTTTCTGCCGCTGTTACGCCGGCTGGTCCTGCACCTAGTACGAGATAATGCATGCAAATTCCCCTGAATATTATCAGTCTGGCTTATATTTTTATTCGCTCATTTTATAAAAATCGGCCCCAATTTGAAAAGTGAACTTTCAAACGGGGGCCGAAAGGTTTTCTGTCCGGATCTCAAAAAATCAGAGACCGAGGCGAGAGAGAGTTTCCCCTGTTGGTGTGCCGTCTGTGCTCCAGCCGCGAAGCTGGTAATATTCAGGCAGCATTTTATCAAGCCCGGCAACAAGGCCCTGGGCCGGCCCGGCTTTGGCAGCTTCTTTCAACAGGCGATCGGGTAAGGTGTCTTTGTCGCCTTTGATGCCAGCAGCCATATTGTACTGTCGCTCCATATTCCAGATGCGTTCGCCGACTTCCATCAGTTTGTCAACGCTCCATCCGCCTTCACAGGCGGTGTCAATTTGCGGGGCGATGTCATCTAAGGTCCAGGCGAAGGTGGTGAACACACAAATGCCGGCGCTATCAACAGCGGCAGTTGCATCCTGAAACGCTTTAACCAATGCGGCTTTGCCGTCAGTTACCAATGGGTCGGTTTTTTCTGGAATGCCGAGAATTTCGGAACTGACTGTATATGAGCGCAGGTGACATGCCCCTCTGTTTGAGGTGGCGTAAGTCAGCCCCATGCCCTGAATGCCGCGTGGGTCATAGGCCGGAAATTCCTGGCCTTTGACTGTCATGGAAAGTTCAGGGCGGCCATATTTTTCGCATAGGCGTTTTGAGCCCATGCCAAGTTCGGCACCAAAGCCTTCGGCGATGCCTGTCAGCTCACATGCTTTGACCAGTGCTTCAGCATTGCCGAAGTTCAGCTTTAAGCCACCGGTGATTTCATCATTTATGACGCCTTCTTCATAAAGGTCCATCGCGGCAGCGATGGTGGCACCGAGTGAAATCGGGTCAAGGCCATGTTCGTTGCAAAGGAACTGTGCGTAGGTGAGGGCATCCAGATCATTAACGCCTGTTGCGCTGCCAAGAGCCCAGGCGGCTTCATATTCAAGGCCGCCGGATGCATGTTTGTATCTGTCTTTGCCTTCGCCTTCTAACGTAAAGTGGGTCGGGTCGATGGTGGAGACGCGGCCACAGGCAATGGTGCAGCCAAAGCAGGCCTGGTTGGTTGAAAGGTTGGCTTTGCCGTCTGAGCGGCGCGGTTCAGCCATGGCTTCTGCGGAAATGTCGTGAGCGCCTTCAAAAACGGTATCACGGCAGTTGCGGGTTGGCATGGCGCCACTTTCGTTGATGACGTTCATGAGGACCTGCGTGCCAAATGCGGGCAGGCCTTCACCTGTGACAGCATTTTCAGCCAGCACTTTTTTACCAGCGTCTGTTGCTGCGAAAAAGCCTTGCGGGTCTTTCACTGTGACACCGTTTGAGCCTCTTGCGACGATGGCTTTGAGGTTTTTTGACCCCATAACAGCGCCAACGCCTGAACGACCGGCGGCACGGTGTAAGTTATTGACAATACACGAATAAAGCACGCCTTTTTCACCTGAAACACCAATCGCCGCGATGTGGGCGAGGGGGTCCTGAACTTCAGCTTTGATGGCCGCATCAGCATCCCAAACGGATTTGCCCCAGATGTGTGAGGCGTCTTTTAACTGAACTTTGTCGTTAAAGATTGAGAGGTAAACCGGTTTTGGTGATTTGCCCTCAAGGATGACCATGTCATACCCGGAGAATTTCAGTTCCGGGCCGAAATATCCACCTGAATTTGAGCAGGCAATGGCACCAGTGAGCGGGCCTTTTGTAATGACTGAATATCGACCGCCGGTTGAGGCGCAGGTGCCGGTTAAGGGGCCGGTTGCGAAGATCAGCTTGTTTTCAGGTGATAATGGATCAACCGTCGGGTCTGTTTCTTCGGTGAAATATTTGGTAGCAAGACCGCGCTGGCCAAGATATTTCTGAGCCCATTCCATATTTAAAGGTTCTGTTGTGATCTCACCTGAGGTGAGGTTTATGCGTAGAATTTTTTTTGTCCAAGCCATGAGGACATCTCCCTTGACTGAAAAATTAAGATTGTGCTGCTGCGTCTGTTTTGGCGGCCCAGGCCTTCATTTTTTCAAAGCCGGACTGTTCAACATCTGAATAAGTGATGGCGTCTGTCGGGCAGGCTTTGGCGCAAGCTGGATCACCGCCGCAAAGGTCGCATTTGATCACTTTGCCGGTATCAGCGTTGTAGTTGATAGTGCCAAAGGGGCAGGCAATGGTGCACACCTTGCAGCCAACACACAAATTGTCATGAACAATTTTTACGCCGGATGCGTGGTCTGTTGTAATTGCGTTTACCGGGCAGGCCTGCTGACACCAGGCTTCATCGCATTGTGTGCAGGTATATGGGACAAAACGGGCTTCTTCATGAAAATCAAAAATACGTATTCTTGATTTAGCGGGATTAAATGTTTGTTCTTTTTCATAAGCGCAAGCCATTTCGCATTGCTTGCAGGATGTGCATTTGCCAGGATCAATTACCAGTGCGAGCTGCATGGGCCCCTCCTCAATATGTTTATTTAAAGCAGTCGTTACGTTTTTATTATGGGCCTTCTTTTGCGAAGACATTCTTGTTTAAAGGGGAGGGTTTAAGGTCCTTCCTTTAATTTTTTCAACATTCATTTGTTGCTTAGCGCGTTAAATTTCTGAACTCTATTCACTACTATGTGTACTAAGTTCAGTCTGTAATGCACAAATACAGTGCCGTTCTGTAGCATTCTATTGCTTCAGAATGATGGCAAAATGATTGTCACGTTCATCATGAAGGTATCATAATTTTTCTGAGGCTGCGAGATCAGAAGAGGCTCTCTCAGTCGAAGGTATAGTGTTTGCGAAGGTGGGTGAAGGTAGCAAGAAGTAATTGCATAAAATGCCATAAAATTGCAGGGGCATTTGTTCCAATTTGACTTATGGCTGATAATAGCGAGATGTATTTAGGCTTTTGATTGGCTAAATATTTCTTGCTTGGTGGCATAAAACCGGCGGGTTTTGGCAGCTAATCGGTGATCTTGAGAGGGACCGGGGTTGTTTTTTTGAGCGGGTAACCGGCCTGTTGCCAGTCGTCTGTTCCTTCCGGAAACCAGAGGATGTTTTTATATCCCCAGTTTGCAGCACGCTGGACGGCGTTCCATGCCATCCAGCAATCTGCCGTGCAGTAAATGATGATTGTTTTTTGTTTGTTGTTACCGCTCAGCTTCTGAAGGTTTGATTTAAAGTAATGCGTCATGTCTTTACTGAGTGTCCCGGTGCCGACATCGGCAAGCCACAAGCTGCCGGGAATATTTTTTCGTTTCTCAGATAATTGCCAGTGGCCATCTATCGGACTTGGGCCCGCTCCGGTGTGGGCCATGACATCGAGGAAGAGGGCGGTTTTATTATTAAAATGCTGATAGGCTTCTTTCAGGGTAATGCGAGTGCCGCCTGGGACTGTAGATGGTAAAGCGCCACGATAATAGCTGGTTCTCATGCCGGTTTTTGGGTCGATATGTGAATAGCGCTGATGATATGTGCTGATAGCCTCATCAGCTTTTTTAAGGTGGTTTGTTTTATAGATGCCATAGTTTTGTGATTGCAGTTTTAACTGTTGAAGAGGCTTTGCAAAGGCTATGGGGGTGTTAAGCGAATTATTTGTTAGCCAAAGGGATGATTGAACTGATGCTGGCAAGTTAAATATGATGAAAGCAAAAGCTATTATTGGCACTGTGAATGTACTAATCATGTAAGTTCTCATACTATTCTTAATGTGTATGGGTTAGGTTTGGGCCAAGTTTATAGATGAAAACCTGACGTCTGCTGATCCCAGTTTATCATTTAACAAGATGAAAACTATTGCCATTTTGTCTCCTTATCCTGAACTTTAGAGTTGAAGGTTGTTGAGTTTATGAAAAAAATTCTGATTTTATGTTTGTCTGTGGTGGCGCTCACTTTTAGCGGCATGGTTCATTCTGCCGTGGCAGCTGAGCTACGTGTCGCGACGCTGAAATTTGGCACCGTGAACTGGGTGCTGGATACAATTAAGTTGAGAAAGCTGGATGAGCGGCATGGCATTGATATGAAAATCATCGAGCTTGCCAGTACAGACGGGTCAAAACTCGCGTTGCAGGGGGGATCAGCTGATGTTGTTACCACTGACTGGACATGGATTTCAAGACGGAGAGCAGAGGGCGCTGACTTTACAATGGTTCCCTATAGTTCTGCTGTCGGGCATTTGATGGTGGCAGCTAACTCGCCGATTAAATCGGTGGCTGACCTTAAAGGAAAAAAAATCGGTGTTGCTGGTGGGCCGCTTGATAAGAGCTGGTTGTTTTTCAGGGCATATACGAAGAAAAAAATTGGTGTCGATATTGCTGAGATTGCAACGCCTGTTTATGGTGCGCCGCCTTTGCTGACACAGAAAATGATCCGCGGTGAATTTGATGCGATTTTGAACTTCTGGCATTTCAGCTCCCGTTTGAAAGCGAAGGGGTTTCAATCGCTTCTCTCTGTAGGGGAGATGATGCAGGAACTTGGAACTTCGGGGCCGACAGTTGCGATCGGTTTTGCTTTCAGGGAAGAGTATGCTGAGAAAAACGAAGAGACCATCAAGGGGTTTCTGGCTGCTGTAAAAGATGCCGTTGCTATTCTGGATACGGAAGATGAAATCTGGACAAAAATCAGAGGGCGGATGAAAGCCAAAGATGATGACACCTTTGAAGCTCTGAAGGCATCGTTCCGTGATGGTGTTTTGCGTCGGCCACTGATATTAGAGCAGGCTGATGTTGTCAGGCTTTATGATGTGCTGGCAGAGCTTGGTGGTGAAAAGCTTTTGGGCAAATCTAAAGAGCTTAGTTCCGGGACGTTCTGGCTGACAGGGGATATCTCCCAACCAATTCAGACGGACAAAAAATAAAGTATGAGCATGTTTCGACAAACCATCAGACAGGGAAGCTGTTCTTAATGCCTCGTCTTTACCCACTCATATCTATTTTCGGTTTTATGGTGCTATGGGCGCTTGTGGCGCATCTTGTCAATGATCCGTTGTTTCCTACGCCTGTTGCTGTTTGGACGACGCTTGTCTCTGAATTCCAAAGCGGCGAGTTGATGCGGCATTTGCTGATTACGCTCTGGCGGGTGATTGCCAGTTTTGTGATTGCGATGTTTATCGGCACGGCGATTGGTCTGGTGATGGGGCGTAATTCAGTTGCAAACGGGTTGTTTGATCCGTGGCTGGTGTTCTTTCTCAATGTGCCGGCGCTGGTTATCATTTTCCTTTGTTATATATGGGGTGGGCTAACTGAGTTTGCTGCCATTCTGGCGGTGGTGATTAACAAAATTCCCAATGTGGCCGTTATGCTGCGGGAAGGGGCCAGGTCACTTAGTGCTGAACTAGAGGAAATGGCCGAAAGTTTCAGATATAGCACATGGCAGCGTTATCAGCATGTTGTGCTGCCGCAACTGCAACCGTTTATCGCGGCTGCTGGTCGATCAGGTCTTTCACTGATCTGGAAGATTGTGCTGGTGGTTGAGTTTATTGGCCGCTCTGACGGGATTGGTTTTCAACTGCATACTTATTTTCAATTATTTGATGTTGCTGGCATCTTTGCTTATTCAGTGGCATTTATTGCGGTGATGCTGGTGATTGAAGTGTTACTTATTCAACCATGGGAGCGTTATGCAACACGTTGGCGTGCAGAGCCTGCTTAAGGTTCATATCACAGATAAAACTTATCAGGGTGCGAACGGCGCTAAAACTCATGCTTTGAAGGATACTCAGTTTTCCCTCAAGGCGAACAGTTTTACGGTTTTGTTCGGCCCGTCCGGCTGCGGTAAATCAACTCTGCTCAGGATACTTGCGGGGCTTGATGATGATTATAAAGGCACGGTGGACTGGCAAACGGCGCCAAAAATCGGCTTTGTGTTTCAGGAACCGCGGTTGCTGCCGTGGCGCTCTGTTCGTGACAATGTGATGCTGAGTGCGGACCCTACTTTTTCAGAAGAAGACCTTACCCAACTAATGAAGGTCATGGGGCTGGATGAAGTGATGTCGCATTTTCCGAGCGAGCTTTCGCTTGGTCTTTCGCGCCGGGTTGGCATTGCGCGTGCGTTTGCCACCAAACCGAATTTGCTATTGCTTGATGAACCTTTTGTTTCGCTCGATGCACCAACAGCTGCGCGGTTGCGCCAGCTTGTGCGCAAGGTCTGGACTGATAACCCGATTACGGCGGTTATGGTGACGCATGATATGCGTGAAGCGGTTGAGCTTGGGGAAGAGGTTTTGCTGATTACGGCAAGGCCAGGTACGGTTCGAGATAAGTTGCATATTCTTGCCTCTGACAGGGAAAATGAGGCCGCTATTGAAGCGAAGCGTAGTGAAGTTAAAGCGCAGTACCCTGACCTGTTTGAGAAATAATGCGCTCTTCGACTTTATTATTCTGATTTGCTCAACAATATTGTTGCCGACTATTCATTATTCAATTGGCGGCTGATTATTGAAACTATGTTTTTTAGTTTTGATAAATTCAGGATGAGTGCCAGATATGATTAGTGAAGTTTTGCTATCAGCAGATGAAACCCGTGAAAAAATAGTTGCTGCGCTTGAGGCAAGCCCCGGTGCTGTGCTTGAGCATGTGGCAAGAGAGCTTAATGTGACAACGGCCGATGTTGTTGCAGCGTTGCCTGCTGACGAAGTTGTCAGTGTTGGGGCGGAACGCTTTGAAGATGTGATGATGGCAGCAACAGAGCTTGGCAACATCACTTTTATTGTTCAGACAGAAGACATTGTGCTTGAGTGCAAGGGGCCGGTGCCGGCGGGTAGTTTTGGGCGAGGATATTATAACATCCACGGTGAGAGCCCGATTGGCGGGCATATCAAGGCGGAAAATTGCGGGGCTATCTTTTTCATCAGCCGCAAACTGATGGGGCGGCTTTCACACTCGATCCAGTTTTATAATAAGCTGGGTGGCTGTATTTATAAGATTTATCTTGGCCGGGATGAAAACCGCGAGCTGATTCCTCAGCAGGTGACAAAATTTATGGATTTAAAGGCTCGTTTTGAAACGAGTTAAGCTGGGATAAAAGGAACTGGCTGCGGGCAATTTCTGCCTTCAAATAATCGCCCAAAAAAGACCTTATCAGGCCGATTGGGACTACGCTGATAAGGTCTTTTTTTCGGAGAATGAACGGTAGTTCAGAAGGTTTAGGAAATATTGGCCACCGGCTCGAAGCCTTCAAAATGTGGATGGCCGAGGAAAAGCTTTTCATTGTTGCCAGCATTTTTGTGGGCATCTCTGAATTGCTCAGATTTTGTCCAGGCCTCAAAATTTTCTTTTGAACTCCAGACTGTAAAAGATGAATACAATGTGTGGTCATCATTTTCCGGGCCGCGAAGCAGTTTAAACTCTTCAAAACCCTGCATTTCATTCAGGCGGCTGTCTCGTGATTGCCAGACTTTTTCAAAATCTTCTTCTCGCCCTTTGGTGACCTGAAAGCGGTTCATTGCTATAAACACAGGTGTTTCCTTTCTTGGTTTTTATCAAAATCTTATTTAGGGCTGATTATATATTCTCACTCATTCAAGTATTACTGCAAAATATGCAGTTATATTAATGAGCAGTTTTGAATAGGGTCGATATTTAATCCGCGCCAGAAGAACCGGCGCGGATTATGATTTGTATTTTTACCCACCAAAGCGAATGGTTGCAGATAGAACTGCACTGAAGCCAGGTTCCGGGTCTTCGTGACGGTGAATTCTGTATTGCACATCAAAGATGTTGTTTAAAGTGAGCGCAGTTGAGAAATTCTGGTTTACCTTATAAGTCGCGAACAGATCGACGAGGTTATAACTTGGTGTTGGTGTTTCATCCGGTGTCGGGTCTGCCGGGTTGGCAGCATCTGGCACGCGGTCTTGTGCTGAAGCATAAGTCCAGCGGCCACCTAAGGTCAGCTTATCTTCCAGCATGCGGAAGCCAACTGTGGTGACCAGCTTATCCGGATAGATGGATTTTAGTGGCTGGCCTGTTGTCAGGTCTGTGCCACGGGTATGGGTGTATGCCAGGCTTGCGAAGATGGAGCCGTTGTCATAGGTGCCTTCAAATTCATAGCCTTCTAATCTTGCGTTTGACAGATTGACATATTGTGATTGGCCGCATCCATTGAAGGGTGGACCAAAACAGGTTGCCGGATTAAAGCCGACAAGTCTGTCTTCAATAAAGTCGTCAACGTCATTGCGGAAGACAGATGCTTTACCGCGGAAAACATCGTTTGTTGAAAAGATATTATCGAAGGAGAGGTTGACACCGCCTTCAATATTTTCAGCTGTTTCCGGTTTTAAGTTGGTGTTTGGCAAAATATCAAACATAGGTGGTACCGGGTGGATACCTGATCTAAGTGTTTCTGAGATGGCAGGTGCCCGGAAGCCTTCGGCATATGTGCCATAGATCTGAATGCCTTTTATAGGTGTAAGCCCAACCGTCACTTTTGGTGAAAGCTGATCATCCTGTGCGTTTAACCCGTTGCTTTCCAGCTCATATTCATCATAACGAAGCGCGCCGATAACTTCGAGCCAGTTGCTGTATTCAAGTTTGTCCTGAATGTAAAATCCATAGGTTTTGCGCTTGCCGGACGGGGTGAATTCATCACCGCTGCCACCCGGGCCGAGGTCTTCTGTTTTCACTCTGTCTTCGAAGAAATCTCCGCCGTAGGTTAAGGTATGGCCAATTGCGCCGGTTGCAAAACGGGATGAGTTGAAAATATCAAAACCGACCGTGTCAATGTCAAAGAAGCGCTGGTTTCCTGCTGGTACCTGTATCACTGGCGGGCCAATTGTTGCAAAGAGATTATCAATTCGCGTCTGTTCCAGGCGAGTTGAGGTGTAGTAACCAGAGACATTGAGGTCAATCAGGTCATTGCCTGCTGGATTATAAGTCCATTTAGCTGAAGCTGTTCTGTCTCTTGCTTCTGTGTCCTGACGGTTTGTATCGCTCAAGACGCCCGTGACATAGTCATCTTTTTTATCGATAAAGCTTAGTTTTAGCTGGTTGCCGGGGGCAAAATCGAACACGCCTTTTATGAGACCGGAAACCATGTCTCTGTCAGTGTTTTCAATTTCGTTACCGTTCGCATCGTCATAATTTTCAATGTCACGCCAGACGAAATTTGCGAGCACGCTGAATGTGTCATTTGCTTTGACGGCACCGATTGCGCTTACAAGCTTGCCTTCTTCATTGGTGCTGAACTGGCCTTTGACGCTACCGGCCCAGGTTTCACCGTGTCTGAGGAAATCAGCCGGGTCGATGGTCTGAAAATTGACAACGCCGCCAATGGCGCCTGAGCCATAAATGGTTGAGACAGGGCCGCGAACAATGTCGACCTGTTTGATCATTTCAGGTTCAATGTAAAACTGACCATCTGCATTGTGGCCGGAGCGCTGGAAGTTCTGTCTTGCTCCATCCAGCATTACATTAACACGGCCAAAATCCTGCAAGCCGCGAATGTTGATGGCTGAGCCCGGGTCATCACTGGCTTCTTCGACATTGAGACCGGGTACGCTCCAGAGGAGGCCAGCAGGACTATTGGGCTGATAACGCTCAATTTCTTCACTGGTCACGATGCTAGTGCCAGCCAGTGTTTCAATCAATTTGTCATCAGTTTTGGTTGTTGCATCTGAGACGGTATCAAGTGTTGTCGTGACTGAGATTGTGTCAAGAACGACTGGATTGTCCTGGGCTGTGGCCGGTGAAGAAAGTTGTAGAAATGTGGTAGTAGCAAGTGCTGTCAAGGCAGTTGTGCCAAGCAGTTTTGTGACCCAAATACGCGCGGTCATGGTCGTCCCCCAAATTTTAAAAAATTAACTTATTGTTAACTTAAGTCATTGGGTGGCCAATAAATATCTCAAAATATGCAAGATGATCTTTGCGGATTATGCATGGTTTATGGTTGGTACATAAAATAACCCCGGCGCTTTAGAAAGGGCCGGGGTTGTCTTAATGATCAGGTAATAAAATGTGCCTGAAGTTATTTCAGGGAAGATTGTTTCAATGGTTTTTGCCAGAACCGGTCGACATAAGTTGTTTCAAAGAGGGGCGATGGTTCAGGTGTTTCTATGGACTTGCTGGTGCTGATCCATTCCTCATTTGAATGCCAAAGTGGGATGGCGTGAATTTGCCAGCGGAAGATGCGATCAAAAGTTTTTGCGGCTGATTTCATGGCCTGCCAATCCGGGGCGCGCTGCATGGCTGTTATGCTGGCATCAATGGCCGGGTCTTTTAAACCAGCAAGTGCATAACTTCCCTTTACATCTGCGAGCTGGCTGCCCCATAAGAGATGCTCTGATGTGCCAACCAGCATTTTTGGCATCCATTGTAATATGGTCATGTCAAAATCATGCTCCAGCATTTTTTTACGGGCGGCAAACGCTTCAAGTTCCGGGATGGAAAGCTCAATGCCAACTGCTTTTAGTGATTCTGCGTAATGCAGAAGAATACGCTGGTGGCGTCTGTTCATATATAGAATTGAAAAGACAAGAGGTTTGCCTGTGTTTGGATCAATCCGTGAATTACCGCTTAACTTTAGTCCGGCTTCATCCAATAATTTTGAGGCGGCCCTGATGCGCTGGCGCGAGGTCAGTTTGTTGTTTTCCAGATCTGGCCCCGGCTGGTTTAGGATGTTTTCAGGCAGCTTGTTGAGGAAAGGTTTTAGCAGGGCCTGTTGTTCAGCTGTGGCTTTTCTGCTGGCCGCTAATTCAGAGGTGCCATATGCGCTTTTTACCGGGGTATACAAGCCATGGAAAAGAATGCGGTTGGCGGCTTCAAAATCATAGAGCAGAGCAAGAGCTTTTCTGACGCGGCGATCTTTAAAGACCGGATTGCGCTGGTTAAAGGTCAGCATAATCATTTTGCCAGGGTCGTTTGAAGGGAAAGAGGTTTTGATAATCTCACCTTTATCAAGAGACGGGCCTTTATATTCTTTGCTCCATGCGACAGCGTCGTCTTCTAATCTGATGTCATCATTGCCTGTTTTAAAACTTTCGAGCGCTGTTCTGTTGTCTCTGTAGTAATTGAAAACAACTTCATCAAAATTATACCGGCCTTTCTGGGTGAAATGATCTTTCGCCCAGTAATTTTTTACGCGGGATAAATGTGCTGTTTTACCTGCTGTTGCTTTGACGATGCGATAGGGACCACTACCGAGAGGAATGGTCATACTTTTTTGTTTAAGCCCGTTTTTTTCCCAGAAATGTTTGGGGTGAATGGGGAGGGTGCCAACAAGGCTGACAAAACTTCTGTCTCCTTTTCGGCCTGATGTGTAGGTGATTGTATCGTGTGCTGTTTTGCTGACTGTAATCTTGCGCAGGACTTGTCGATAATAGGGAGGGCCCTGAGATTTCAGCGTTTTGAATGTAAACATCAGATCATCAATGGTGACTGGTTTGCCATCGTGCCATTTTGCGGATTTGGTGAGCGTGAAGCTGACGGATGAGAGGTCTTTTGTGACATCTATTGAAGTGGCGGCGAGGCAATAATAGGCGCTGGGTTCATCTGAGCTGACAACAAGCAGGCTATCAAACAAGAAGGCGGCTGTGTCTTTCGGGATTTGCCCACGGGTGACAAGTGTCGTGCCGGGGTAGCGCAGAAAATTCAGACTATCATATGAGCCGAGGCGGTTTACGCGGATGGTGCCGCCTTTTGGCGCGCTGGGGTTCACGTAATCAAAGTGCTTGTCTGATGAGTTATATTTCAGTTTGTGGATGGCTGAGTAACCGCATCTTTCTTTGGCGTTCTGGTTTTTGGCCAGTTGATTATCTGCTTGTGCTTTGCCAATCAGGATATCTGACCCTGTTGCGCTAAGAATGAGATGAAGTGAGAGGATTAGTGTTGTTGTAAATAGAGTTCTCACAACCAGCGAAGATGATTTTAGCATGTGACGCTGGTTGCTGAAACGAATGTTGTTCAACATGTGTTTTAGACCCTTAAAATTAACTGTTGTGATAATTTTAAGGGGATGGGTTATGGCAGACTAATGCATAGTTTTAAAGAAAGTTATTGCAGCTTATGCATTTCGTCCGTTGCAGATATAAGGCAGCTTCTAGCGATAGTTCACAGGAACAGAGAAGCTCATGCGTGAGCGCATACCATTTGGAATTGGTGGGAATGGAGACGCCCTTCTGACCATGCTAAGTGCGGCACGGTCAATGGCTGAATTGCCGGAGCGGCGTGCGAGACGCACCGACGAAACCCGCCCGGATTTGGTGATTGAAAAACTGACAATTGCGCGACCTCTGACACCTCTACCCGGGCTTTTTTTATAGCGGGCAAGATGCGATTGCACACGGCCCCGGTAATTTGAAAGTGATGCGCTGCCGGCTATTTTATTCTGGCGGCCTTTGGCTCCACCACCTTTTTTAAGAGCGGCCAGTCTTTTGCCAGAAGTGCTGGGTTTTCTCTTTTTCTTCTTAACTTTTTTGACCGGCTTTTTCTTTTTGACTTCGGGTTTTTTGGGTGGTTCGGGTTTAATTTTTTCAGGCTCAGCGACGGGAAGAATGGCGCTTTCTTCCAGCTTTGCGATTTCTTGTTTTGTTGCTGTCAGTGGTTCGACTTTGGTTTCTGTAACAGGCTCTAAAACTTTTTCAGTGACTTTGGTTGTTGTTTTTTCCTCAACAACTTCTTCTGGCACTTCTTCGGCGGTTATGGTCTGGGCAAATGAAGTTAGCGAGCCGACGATTTCAATCGGGGTGCCTGCGGATCTTTCAATTTCAGGCTTTGTCGTTGACTGAAGGCTGATGGCAAGAGCCGCATGCCCGAAAAGGGCGACGAAAAATGCAGCGATCCAATGTTTCATTGCCCATTGTTTCATCTGGATTTGTCCTCTGTTATCAGTTTGATGGATTTAAATTTCATATCGTTCAGACCGCTTACGATTTTGAGCAGTTTGTCTGCTTTTAACTCTCTGTCTGCGATGAGAGTGAGGGTTTGTGTTTCTGTTGGAGAATGAGATGACGTTGCTTCACCCTGTTGTTCGCCTGTTTCGGCGGCCTCGACGGTTTCAGTCTCGCTATTGCCCAGCAAGCCTGACTTTAATTCCTCAAGAGTGACAGTTTTGTTCTTATGATAAAGAATGCCTTCTTTATCTATGGTCACTGACAGAGTGAGGCGGTGCAGTTTTTCGGCAGCATCTGTTGTTGCAAGGTCGATGTTTTTTGCTGAGAACGGGCGGATGACTGTCGCAATCAGGAAAAAGATCAAAATCAGAAAGACGATGTTAATCAACGGGATGAGATTTTCGTCTGTTGCTTGTTTTTTTACGGTTTTCAATTGCATCTCAAACCTCTAACGCACAATTACAGGGTTTTTGAGTTTTGACTGTCTGGCCTGTTCGACGATTGAGACCAGATCCTGTACTTTGGCGCCCTCAATCGGTTTGATGACAAGTTTGATTTTCTGTTCATTTATCTGACCTTCACCCACGCCACCTTCACCGGCTTGCTCATTGATGGTTTCTATCAATTGGTCTTTGGTGATTTTTTTACCGTTCACATCAATGGACTGATCCGCTCCAACCCGAACCAGAATCAGCCGGGCTTCTGATTTGGCACTGCCCTGCTGAATTTTGGCGGCTAGTGGCAGTGATGAGAATTTTGAAAAAGTTGAGGCCATCATGAAAAAGATCAGCAGCAGGAACACCACATCAATAAGAGGAGTGAGACTAATTCTGGTTTTTTTCTTTTTGCCGTTATCAAGTTGCATTTAAGTTGTTCGATTTTTTAAGGTTGCCAGTGTTTCGGGTTTTGCTGTCAGCTCAACTTTTTAAGTTATCGGTGCGAGATGCTGGGGGGTGCCCTGGACCTCGAACGGTGAATTTGTCTGGATGTTTTGTTCTTCTTTTGAAGTGAGGCGTTCTGTCAGCAGGCTTGTGATGGCTTGTTGCATATTCAGCCGCTCAGATTCGATCCGGCCCTCAAGCCAGGCGAGGATGAAGGCGACAGGGATGGCAACGGCGAGCCCAACTGCTGTTGTAAGAAGGGCAACCCAGATGCCACCAGCTAGAACGGCAGGGTCAGCATCACTGCCGGCTGACTGGAGGGTTTGGAAGGCTTCGATCATACCAAGCACGGTTCCGAACAGGCCAAGTAAAGGCGCGATCTGGGCGATTGCTTCTAAGGGGTGAAGAAATGTCCTCAGATAACCGATCTGATTTAAGGCCACGCGCTCGACATCTTCTCTGATCAGCGGGAGGTTTGCGTTTGGCAGCAAGAGCCCGCGCATGAGATGGGCGAGGGTTACTTCTGTGGCGTTGTGGCTGGATTTAATGAGTTTATAAGCTCTCTCCCGGTCGCCCTTCAGCCATAGTTTTATAGCTTTGGCAGAGCGGCCTTTTGCGCCTACCCTTTGCCATAGAAACTGAAATAGTTTTAATAAGATGATGGTAGCTGCGAGGACAGAGATGACCAGCAGAATGGTGACCACGAAGCCGCCCTGTTCAATCAGGTTGAAAGCCTCGCCGAGACCGGCGGATTCAATTATTTGTTTCATTATGTCTAGAGACCCAGTTTACTCTTTGTACGACTGTTGAGTTTTAATGTGCCAAGGCATTTTTGTGGGGTGAGGTCTTCACCTTCACATTGTTTTACGTCATTGATCAGAAACTGACCGATGCTGTCACATCTGGTTTGTTTCAGGACGAATTGTTTGACCCTGGTTTTCTGCTGTGGCAATGGCCCACTGTTGAGCAGCAACAAGTTCAGCACCTGTGATGACTGGTCAAATAACACCAGCTCCATTGATAATTGTTTGATTGAAGTTTCGAGGTTGTTTTTCATCACAAAACTGATCTGACAGTGATCGCCTTGTTGTTTTTGGGCGTTCAGTTCCATTTCAATCAGTTTGCTTTGTTCAGCAAGGGCTGTTTTCGATCCGGTTACTATGCTGAAAAGGCCGATCAATAAAACGAGTGGGGCCAGAAATTTTGTCATTCAAGCTGCTTTCATCAGTGATATTCATTTGAACAACTTAGATAAAACAGCACAGCCATTTCAACAAATGCATAGTCTTGATGTATATAGATGAATGGAATGAAAGAATGTGGTTTGTCAATGACTTAAGGAGACTCAGCTTCTGAACTGCTAATGGCCAGTCTGGTATAGCGATAGGGCTGTATTTTGTATGAAGGGTAGACAAAAGGGTAGACACTAAGATCCTGTTGACACGAATACCCAGTGTTCTAAATTATTGATATTGCTTGTGTTGGTTTGTATATGGTGCATGTAAGAGGAAACGAACTGGCCTGAGGAGCCACTCTTCGTCAAAATATCAGCATAACCCATTGTTTACGCAAGCATTCTCAATTAACGACGAATGTGGGTAGACAATATGGCAGACACTTCTCCAGCTCATTATCTCTTTCAAAAGCGCTGTGTCTTCTATTTTAGTAGGCATGTCCCTCAGGATGTTAGGGATCACTACAAGACAAAACGAAAGATGTAGAGATGGTGTCAAATATTGATAATTGGTTGAATGTTTTCTTCGGAGCTAATGGTAGCTTATTAGGTTTATTGACCATTCTCCTCGGCGCGTTTTCAATTCTTCATGCCTATATTTCTTACAGAACTAAGATTTCGTTAGATACTAGGAATAGAACTACGCATCTGTTTGAGGAGTTATATTCAGTAGATGGTTACTCTACGGTTGTAGCTCCCGTTTTTAATATAATGCTTAAATGGTATGGGTTACCAGAGCCAGCAAAAAGTGAATATAAGAAAATAGTGATGCTAGGTTGGGTCGGTTACCAAAGTGTTCCAGATATAAAAATTGGGTTATTCTGTGAACATGACGATATAGAGCTTTCGAAATTTCATTATAAAGTGAGGAAGGAAGCTGGAGAAATATCAGAGCATGAAGCTCTTACGGCTTTTCTATATTTCTGGTCAAAATTAGATTTGATGATAACTAATAAAGTCATCGATAAGAAATTAACCAAATCACTTTTTACAAAGCAGTATAATTATTACCGCTCATTTATCAAAGAAATCAGGGGTATGTTGGATAACCAAATTGAAGAAAATGATATTCGTCCTTCTTGGTATAGCGCAACATTGAGACTAGAAAAGTTATTTGATTGAAATCTATCAATCTAGAATTTTCTTCATCCAGTTGTTAGTAATATTTAACTCAAACCCTGATCCATATTGATTGCCCACACCATTAGTAGTCCATCCTCCTATTTGATCTATTATCTCTGATGGGCATTCAACCGCTCTAAGTCGATCTCTCATTGAGTGTCTGAAACTATGAATAACGCACTTATCAGGTACATTGGGTCTAAGCCATTTATTCAACGCCGCACTTGCAGAGTTACCATTACAAATCTTTTCATTTGTGTATCTAGGAAATGCAAATTTAGTTTCATTACTATTTGCTAGAATCCTAGTGGTAGCCCATAGAGCCATACCGACCAGAGGTATTTCTCTTTCACTTCTTTTAGTCTTTAGGAGTCTCCAAGGATGAGGTCTAATAATTAAATGTGGGATTGCTTCGTCTAGTTTGAAATCATCAATATGTAACCCAACAGCTTCTGATAATCTCATTCCAGTATCAGATAATAGAGCTATTAACCATCTTTGATCATCATCCCGTTTGCAGCATTCTTTTTGTACGGCTCTAATAGTTGAGAGTGGAATTGGTTTCCTTTTATTTACGTCATCAAGGTCGGGTATATAAATATTTGAGAATGCATTTCGACAATCTATACCCTGTTCGCAAATGGTTAGATTGAATATTGCTCGAATGGTTGAGAGGTTTCGTTTTACTGAGGAAGTGTTTAATCCTCTGCTTAGCTGATGGTCGCGAAATTTTGCAGCGTCAGAAGTAGAGTACTTGTCGATTGGTTTATTGCCGAGTAATTCAATTACCTCGTTGGAAATTCTTTTTACAGGTCTAGAGAATGCAGCTCTCTTGTTGCTGCCTTTTAGCCTAAGATAGGTTTCTAAAGCTTCAGAAAGTAAGGGAGCATTTGAGGTGGTAATATAATGTCGTTGTTCTCTTACTAAATGCTGAGCTGGTATATCAAGCTTGGTTAATCTTAGAGACATCCAATAATCTTCTAGTCGTTGTGAAATTGACCTTGAAGCTTTTAAAGCGGCAGTTTCTGACTTAGTTTTTAATGAAAAGACTATTCGTTTTGTCTTGTAGTGATCCCTAACATCCTGAGGGACATGCCTACTAAAATAGAAGACACAGCGCTTTTGAAAGAGATAATGAGCTGGAGAAGTGTCTGCCATATTGTCTACCCACATTCG
>JAJFHX010000023.1 GCA_021775425.1 Hyphomicrobiales bacterium | reverse complement strand
GTTGCATTTACTCATGAAATAAGAGGTAATGAAGATGGCAAATGTTGGCTTGCAGGTGATTGAAGGGGATATGATGGATAAGGATAAAGCGCTGCAATCGGCGCTGTCGCAGATTGAGAAGAACTTTGGTAAAGGTTCTATCATGCGACTGGGGACTGAATCATTCCATGTTGATGTTGATTCTGTGCCAACAGGTTCGCTGGGGCTTGATATTGCGCTAGGGATTGGTGGTTTGCCACGTGGGCGTATTATTGAAGTTTATGGTCCTGAAAGCTCAGGTAAAACAACGCTTGCTTTGCATATTGTTGCGGAAGCCCAGAAAAAGGGTGGGGTTTGTGCCTTTGTTGATGCGGAACATGCGGTTGATCCCGCTTATGCCCGCAAGCTTGGGGTGAATATTGATGACCTGTTGATATCCCAGCCTGATACTGGTGAGCAGGCGCTTGAAATTACCGATACGCTGGTGCGCTCTGGTGCGGTTGATGTGCTGGTGATTGACAGTGTGGCGGCGTTGACGCCGCGTGCTGAACTTGAAGGTGAGATGGGTGATAGTCTGCCCGGGCTGCAAGCTCGTTTGATGAGCCAGGCGCTTCGTAAATTAACAGGCTCAATTTCCAAATCAAAAACGATGGTGATTTTTATTAACCAGATCCGTCACAAGATCGGGGTTATGTTTGGTTCACCTGAGACAACAACGGGTGGTAATGCGCTGAAGTTTTATGCCTCTGTCAGGCTTGATATTCGTCGTATTGGTCAGATTAAGGACCGGGATGAGGTGGTTGGCAACCAGACGCGGGTTAAGGTTGTGAAAAACAAGGTCGCGCCGCCGTTTCGTCAGGTTGAATTTGATATTATGTATGGCGAAGGGATTTCCAAAACCGGTGAATTGCTTGATCTGGGTGTGAAAGCTGAGACGATTGATAAATCGGGTGCGTGGTATGCTTATGAAGGTGAGAAAATCGGTCAGGGCCGGGAGAATGCCAAAAAATATCTGGCTGAAAACACTGAAACGGCTGAACGGATTGAACAGGCCATTCGTGCCAATGCCGGGCTGATTGCAGAACAGATTCTTGAAGGGACACCAGAGCCTAAAGATGATGATGAGGATACTGAACCGACAGAAGAATAAGTCGCCCGATTAAAAGCTATATTCTAAAAAGCTGTTTGTTTTATCTGACATTTAACTGATCTTGATACCCGGCGCGATGGTGCCGGGTATTTTGTTATGGGGGCCGACTTTCGTTTTGAATTTTCAGCTGTTTCATAGCTGATGACATTCGTCATTCATCTATTGGCCAAAGAGCGTGTTTCACAACAATAAAACATTGCTTTTCTCGGTAAAATCACCATTTGATAAGAGAAAAACTAGAGTTCTTGCTAAAGCCCTGATAAAAGGCCCTAGAAACGTTTAAAGCTTAGGTGAATGCCCATATGACTGGTGTGAATGAAATTAGAAAAACTTTCCTTGAATTTTTCGAGAAGCGAGGCCATGAAATTGTGCCATCCAGCTCTCTTGTGCCATTGAATGACCCGACATTGATGTTCACCAATGCGGGCATGGTGCCGTTCAAGAATGTTTTCACGGGTGTTGAAAAACGCGACTATAACCGGGCGACCACTTCTCAAAAATGTGTCAGGGCTGGCGGTAAGCATAATGACCTGGATAATGTTGGCTATACGGCGCGTCATCACACATTTTTTGAAATGCTGGGCAATTTTTCTTTTGGTGATTACTTTAAAGAAGAAGCCATTCTGAATGCATGGGAACTGGTGACGGATGTTTTTGCGCTTGATAAAGAAAAGCTGCTTGTCACTGTTTATTCTGAAGATGAAGTTGCGGCTGAGCTATGGAAAAAAATTGCTGGCTTAAGCGATGAAAAAATCATTCGAATTTCGACATCCGATAATTTCTGGTCGATGGGTGACACGGGGCCTTGCGGGCCGTGTTCTGAAATTTTTTATGACCACGGGGATCATATTCCGGGTGGACCACCAGGAAGCCCTGATGAAGACGGGGACCGGTTTATTGAAATCTGGAATCTTGTTTTTATGCAATATGAGCAGCAGGAAAGTGGCCGGATAGATTTGCCGCGACCATCAATTGACACAGGCATGGGGCTGGAGCGGATTGCTGCTGTTCTGCAAGGCACACATGATAATTATGAAATTGATCTTTTTAAACATCTGATTGCGACATCGGTTGATATTCTTGGGGTGAAGGCTGAGGGGGAGCACAAAGCCTCTCACCGGGTGATTGCGGATCATTTGCGGGCCAGTAGTTTTTTGATTGCTGATGGTGTTTTACCCTCAAATGAAGGGCGGGGTTATGTGCTGCGCCGGATTATGAGGCGGGCTATGCGCCATGCTGAACTGCTAGGTGCGACTGAGCCGCTGATGTATAAATTATTGCCAACACTGGTTCGTGAAATGGGGCAGGCTTATACTGATCTGGTGCGCGGTGAAGGGTTAATTGGAGAGACACTGCACCTTGAAGAAAAGCGTTTTCGTAAAACGCTTGAGCGCGGTTTGAAATTGCTTGATGAAGCAACGGGTGAGATGAAATCTGGTGATGAGCTGGATGGTGGCACCGCGTTTAAACTATATGACACTTATGGTTTTCCGTTGGATTTAACCGAAGACGCATTAAAGGCCAGAGGGATTACGATTGATAAATCTGCCTTTAATGAGGCTATGAAGCTGCAGAAGGAAGAAGCCAAGAAGAACTGGAAAGGTTCTGGTGATACGGCTGATGATACGATCTGGTTTGGATTGCAGGATGAGTTTGGCGGCTCAGAATTTCTTGGCTACAGCCATGAGACCGGTGAAGGCGAGCTGATTGCGATTGTTAAGGACGGGGCCGTTGTAAAGTCACTTAAGAAAAATGATGAAGCGGCTCTTCTGTTCAATCAGACGCCGTTTTATGCTGAATCTGGTGGTCAGGTTGGTGATCAGGGAGTGATCCGGCTTGGTGATAAAGCTGTGTTTCGGGTGACTGATACGCAGAAGAAACTTGGCAATTTGTTTGTTCATTACGGTGTTCTTGAAAATGACAGTGCCAAGGTTGGTCAGACGGCTTTGATGGAAGTTGATGGCAAGCGGCGCTCTGCCATTCGGGCGAACCATTCCGCGACGCATTTGTTGCATGAGGCTTTGCGTGAAACGCTTGGCGACCATGTGGCGCAAAAAGGTTCTCTGGTTGATGACGGGCGGCTTCGTTTTGATTTCTCACACACCAAACCGATGGATGGTGACGAGATCAAACGTGTTGAAGAGCTGGCGAATGAGATTGTTTTGCAGAACGCGCCGGTTGAAACGCGGCTGATGGCTGTTGATGATGCGATTGAAGCCGGTGCTATGGCGCTGTTTGGTGAAAAATACGGCGAAGAAGTTCGTGTTGTTTCAATGGGAACAGCCAAGCAAGGTGAAAAGGCCGGTAAAGTTTATTCATTAGAGCTTTGTGGTGGCACGCATGTGAAACAGACCGGGGATATTGGCCTTGTACATGTGCTTGCTGAAAGTGCTGTTGCTTCTGGTGTTCGCCGGATTGAGGCTTTAACCGGGGATGCAGCACGGTCTTACCTTGGGTCGCAGGAACAGCTAGTGAGGGAGGCTTCTTCGATTTTGAAAGTTTCACCGGCTCAATTGCTTGAGCGGATTGAAACGCTTGTTAGTGAACGCAAGCAACTCAATGCAGATGTTTCAAAGATGAAAAAACAAATTGCACTTGGTGGTGGCGGTTCATCCGGTGATGATGCCGGCACGATAGAGCAGGTTAACGGGGTGGCGTTTATGGGGCGGGTGCTGGATGACCTGCCAGCCAAAGAGCTGCGTTCACTTGTTGATGATGCCAAGGGGAAAATCAAATCGGGTGTGGTGGTGATTATTGGACGGTTTGAAGGTAAGGCCGGAATTTCTGTTGGTGTGACGGATGATATGACCGATAAAATCAGTGCGGTTGATCTTGTTCGGCTGGGCAGTGAGGCGCTTGGCGGTAAGGGTGGCGGTGGCCGCCCTGATATGGCGCAGGCTGGCGGTCCTGATGGGGCGAAGGCTGATGCAGCACTCAACAAGATTAAACAGGCACTTGAGGCTGATGCATAAATTTTAAAGCTTTCTGGAAGAATGAATGATTGATCGCTACAAAAAAAATTACAGGCATCGCATTCATGAGATTTTAGAGAGTGGCGCACATGATGATCTGGCCAGCAAAGTTTGTGATGGTCTGATCATTGTTTTAATTCTGCTGAATGTGCTGGCTTTTGTGCTTGGTTCTGTTGCCAGCATTTCATTGCGTTATGGTTTCTGGCTTGATCAGTTTGAATTATTTTCAGTTATCTTTTTCACTCTAGAATATGCACTACGGATCTGGGCCTCGGTGGAGCATCCACCGCTTCGCGCCCTGCCGCATTGGAAGGCACGGATGAAATTCGCGCTGGAACCATTTCAGATCATTGATCTTTTGGCGATATTGCCATTTTACCTTGGTTCACTGGTTGGGCTAGATTTGCGTTTGCTGCGTGTTTTCAGGCTGCTTCGATTTTTCAAAATCATACGATATTCACCGGCTTTACAGGTTTTTGTCCGGGTGTTCTATAAAGAAGGACGAGCATTGATTGCCGCGCTTTTGGTGATGGTGGCGTTGTTGCTGTTTGCGGCTACGGGGATGCATTATATAGAAGGGGCGGTGCAACCTGATGTGTTTGGTGATATTCCAAGTTCGATGTGGTGGGCCCTTGCGACTTTGACCACGGTTGGTTATGGCGATGCGGTTCCGGTCACGGCTCTGGGGAAAATCTGGAGTGGACTGTTTATGATATTCGGTCTTGGTATGTTTGCATTACCAATCGGAATAATAGCGACTGGGTTTGCGCAGGAAATAAACCGCCAGGAATTTGTGATTAACTGGAACATGGTGGCAAGGGTGCCGCTATTTAACAGTCTGGAAGCGGCTGAAGTGGCTGACATCATGCGGTTGTTGCATTCGCAGCGTTTTCCGCAAGGTGTAGTTATTTATAAAAAGGGTGCCCGGGCGACAGGTATGTATTTTATTGTTTCGGGTGAGGTTAGCCTAGCGGATGGTGAGGAGTTGTCGACATTATCTGCAGGCGATTTTTTTGGTGAAACGGGTTTGCTGACGGGTGGGGTTTACCAACGGACGGCACGGGCACAGACGGTTTGCCATTTGCTGGAACTGGAGCGGGATGACTTTGAATATCTGCTTAGTAACAACAAGGGATTGAATGAGCATATTCAGAAGCTTGCACTTTCAAAGCAGGGGAATGAGAGAGAGGATTGAAGTTATCTTAAGGTTTGTGTTGTCTTTGCGGGGCTTTCAATCTTATTAAATTTTACTTCTCAGGAGGGTTCAAACTTCAGAGTAGGGGCTTAAGCCCTTGCTAAGGATGAAAAATTCATGTTTGTGATTTCTCGCACATTTTCGTTTTCCTGTTGAGGGTAGTTTTCCCCGCAACCGGGTGGTCCGGTGGTAAAAAGGAGCGAAAAAAATGCTATCATCTATGTTATTTCAAAGGGGGGAGATGAGACCCCGTCAGAATGGTTCAATCAGGCAAAACCAGATTTTTCAGGCAGGTGTGCTGAAAAGGCTTAACTCTGTCAGTCAGACAGGTTTGAATCATTTGTTCAGAATTGTTGCACCGGAGATTGATGTTGTTTTCAGAAAAAATGTTGAGCCGGTACCGTGCCAACTTCTAAGTCTTTTTCATGAAAATAAGAAATCATGAAAAATAAAAAGGGCGGTCAAATGAGCCGCCCTTTTTGTATCAGATTTTATACTGGCACTTATGCCATTGCTTTTTGCAGGTTCTGGTCGATTTTATCAAGGAAGCCTGTGGTTGATAGCCATTTTTGATCAGGCCCAACCAGAAGCGCCAGATCTTTGGTCATGTCGCCTGATTCAACAGTTTGCACGCAGACCTGCTCTAAGGTATTTGCGAATTTGGCTAGCTCAGCATTGTCATCGAGTTTAGCACGGTGGGCGAGGCCTCTTGTCCATGCGAAAATTGAGGCGATGGAATTGGTAGAAGTTTCCTTGCCTTGCTGGTGCAGGCGGTAGTGACGGGTCACTGTGCCGTGGGCTGCTTCTGCTTCAACTGTTTTTCCGTCTGGTGTCATCAGCACTGAGGTCATCAGGCCAAGAGAGCCGAAGCCCTGGGCTACGATGTCTGACTGAACGTCGCCGTCATAGTTTTTACAGGCCCAGATGAATTTACCTGACCATTTGATGGCGCAGGCCACCATGTCATCAATCAGGCGGTGTTCATAGTCAATGCCAAGATCTTTGAACTGATCAGCGAATTCTGCTTCATATACTTCCTGGAACAGATCCTTAAAGCGGCCATCATAGGCTTTGAGGATGGTGTTTTTGGTTGAAAGATATACAGGCCATTTTCTATTGAGGCCATAATTCATGCATGCTCTGGCAAAATCTCTGATGCTGTCATCAAGGTTATACATACCCATGGCGACACCGCTTGAAGGGAAATCAAAGACTTCTCTTTCGATGGTTTGTCCGTCTTCGCCTTCAAATTTCATTGTCAGCTTGCCCTTGCCGGGAACAAGAAAATCTGTAGCACGGTACTGGTCACCAAAAGCGTGACGGCCAACGACGATCGGGTCTGTCCAGCCAGGAACGAGGCGTGGCACATTCTGGCAGATGATAGGTTCGCGAAACACAACACCACCGAGAATGTTTCTGATGGTGCCATTTGGCGAGCGCCACATTTGTTTGAGTTTAAATTCTTCAACGCGGTCTTCATCAGGGGTGATGGTGGCGCACTTTACACCAACGCCATACTTCTTGATAGCTTCAGCTGAATCAATGGTGATCTGGTCGTCTGTCTTGTCGCGTTCTTCTACGCTGAGGTCATAATAATGAAGGTCGATATCAAGGTATGGGTGAATGAGCTTATCTTTGATGAACTGCCAAATAATGCGTGTCATCTCGTCGCCATCAAGCTCGACTACTGGATTTGCAACTTTGATCTTGCTCATAAATTACCTCTTTGATCTGGAATGTAAATTGATTGATAGAAATTAGCTTGGGTATACTTGAAGGTTCTTTGGGGGGCAAGGGGGATTTGACGATTTATTCTCTAAGTGGGGATTTAATAGTGGTTATTTAGATGAGAAAGCTCTGAAATCGCTTGGTTTTATTCATCTTCTTTGCGTTTTGGGCTTTCATGGCCTGGTGAGTTTTGAGGGCTGAGGCTGGTGAAATCAAACAGGTTACGGTCAAGCAACTGTGAGGGGCGGATGTTGCCAAGGGATTTCATCATCATGTCTTTGGTGCCGGGGCGGCTCTGTTCCCAAGAGGTGAGAAGGGCTTTCATTTGCTGGCGCTGGAGGCCATCCTGACTGCCGCACAGATCACAAGGGATGATGGGAAAATTCATTGCGGCTGAAAATTTGCTGAGATCTTTTTCCGCTACATAGGCAAGAGGGCGGATGAGATTGAGACTTCCTTCTTCATTGAGAAGTTTGGCGGGCATAGCTGAAAGCTTTGCGCCAAAAAACAGGTTTAGCAGAAATGTTTCAAGTATATCTTCACTGTGATGGCCGAGGACGACGGTGTCACAACCAAGTTCTTTTGCGACGCGGTAGATGATACCACGGCGCAGACGTGAGCACAGCGAGCAATAGGTTTTGTTGGCCGGGACTTTATCTGTGACGATTGTGTAGGTGTCCTGCATTTCAATATGGTGAGGGATGTTAAATTTATTGAAAAATCCGGGTAGAATATGATCCGGGAAACCGGGTTGCTTCTGATCAAGGTTCATGGCAATCAGCTCTACAGGAAGCAGGCCACGCCATTTCAGATCATGCAGCAGTGTAATGAGGCCATAACTGTCTTTGCCGCCGGAAACACAGACCAGCCATTTGGCAGAAGGTTTGCCGTTGTCTGCAGCTTTTATTCCAAGCATATCAAAATCATCTATGGCTTGTCTGATCTGACGGATGAGGCGCTTGCGCAGTTTTGTGAATTCAACTGACTGGGGTACTTCCTCATAGAGAAGCTGAGCGGGATTTGTTGATTGTTCTATTGTTGTTGTATCGCTCATAATTTTGAAAATGCCTTTAAAACCCTTGGTTGTTATAGCTGGTGGCGTGAAATGACGGGGCTGTCAAGCTATCGCGGGGTGAGTTTATCTTACATGAAGTCATGGCGAAAAAAAACGGGCTTAAACAAACGAAAGGCCGCTTCAAAAGAAGCGGCCTTTATAAATGAAAATTTCAGTATAAATGAAAATTTCAGTATTCTCAGGCTGATTAGCGTGAGTAAAATTCGACAACCAGGTTTGGTTCCATGATAACCGCATATGGGACATCAGACAGAGTTGGGATCTGATTGAATGTGGCTGTCATTTTACCATGATCGACTGTGATATAGTCTGGTGTGTCACGCTCTGAACTTTGAACAGCACTTACAACCATTGGCAGTTCTCTTGATTTTTCTCTCACTTCAATGACGTCACCGACTTTTACGCGGTAACTTGGAATGTTGACACGCTGGCCGTTAACTTTGATGTGGCCGTGATTGACGAACTGACGTGCGGCAAAGACGGTTGGAACGAATTTTGAGCGATAAACAATGGCATCGAGGCGGCGTTCCAGAAGGCCGATCAGATTTTCGCCTGTGTCACCTTTGATGCGGTCTGCTTCTTTATAAGTGGCTTTAAACTGTTTTTCGCCGATGTTGCCATAGTGGCCTTTCAGTTTTTGTTTGGCGCGAAGTTGCAGGCCAAAATCTGAAAGTTTACTTTTGCGGCGCTGGCCATGTTCACCCGGGCCATAGTCACGGCGGTTAACCGGGCTTTTTGGACGGCCCCAGATGTTTTCGCCCATGCGGCGGTCAATTTTATATTTTGCGTTTATGCGTTTTGACATTTTTCAATGCTCCAAATTGCTGGTTTCATATTACATGGCGTGTCTTCCTGGGGCGGGTTTGATCTGAAGCAATCTGATTGGCTTGTTTCAGATTTCCCGACCGACAGACATCAAAGCCTTTGGAGGAGCTGATGTCGCAGACACGAGAAAAGGGCGGTCATTAGAATAACTCTTCAAAAGAAGTGTTGTCTAATTTTCCGCCCGGAAGTTGGATTTTATAGTCGGATTGCAGCAAAGTGTCAAACTGTTATTCAATACAGTTTGTGCTTCATTGATATAACCGATTAGATCAGAAGTTTTTTATTTTTGTGCTTTCTTTACTTCGTCATTTTTTTTTTCATTGCTGCCGAGTTTTTTGCGGCGTAATAGCTCTTCTCTGATGGATTTTGCCATTTCATCAAGATAGGCATCTACATTTGCTGCGACGACTTTACGTTCATCGTCAGAGCATTTGTATTTGTTATCAAGGTCAGGCTTGTTTTTATCAGCGTCAATATCTGCCTGAGTGCGTTCGCCTTCGTTTACTTTTACATTGCCGGTCATATAGAGAACGGTGAAAAGATGCAGTTGATTGATGAAGAGTTTCTGTTTTACAGACCATTTTTTGAAGACTTCTTCATATTTCACCATGGCATTGTGATTTAATGTCTGCATGACTTTAAGGTCACAATTCTGTGCCTGGGCTGAACGATATCCAACGATGACAATGCGTCTTGCATCATCAATCGGGATCAGCACATCATCTGGTTTTTTCTTATCGATGGATATTTTTTTACCGTCCGGGCCTGTATAGACTTCAGGCATCAGACTGAAAGCAAATTTCATTAAAACCTGTACTGTTTTATCTTTAATTGCAGGTTCTTTTTCTGCTTCTTGAGCAATCGCACCGCTGGTCAATAGGAATGAACCCACTAATATAGCCGTAAACTGCTTTAAACAACGCATTATCATTTTTTAAAAGCCTCTCCAGTAAGCGTTTCCAACGCTATCATGTATGACGGCAATCGCAATAGTAAAATCAGGGCATTACTAAGGCATTTTTGCCCTTTTGCTTAATTGCCACAGAAAATGTTATTTTTGACCGGAATCGTGTGGACCTTTGACTAATGA
>JAJFHX010000022.1 GCA_021775425.1 Hyphomicrobiales bacterium | reverse complement strand
GGATCAGCGGCTAAAACTGAGCGAATTGCCCAGGCTCCGTACAGTATTGATAAAATACCGCAGCCAATAACCCCCCATAACACCATGTCCATGTAGGAATCTCCCCAAATTTGTTTGCGTTTTCTTATTACAGCGCTAATAAGACATTAGTTGATTAAGAAGACAAGCTTCTAATTGGTGGAAATGGCGATTCTATACCACTAAAGGGGGGAAAAATTGTTTATTTTACCTCTTTATTATTTGTTCAGTTTAAAAATGAGAGAAGTTCAGAGGTTTGTGCTGATGAGGTTTGCCTGTTTCATCAAGCAGCCGAATTCCCTGACCGGGCGCGGTGAAATTGCCTATTTTCTGAACAATTATGCCCTGCAAACCTGCTTCAGTTTCAAAATTTTCGGCATTTTCCGGTGAGATGGCAGAGAGAATTTCATAATCATCGCCCCAGCATAAACAGAGATTGCGTAATTCATCCTGTTCTGCTTTTTGAGCGGCAAAAACGATCTTCGCTGGTTCGGAAAAAGGGATGCGGGCTAATTCAACATCAGCACCGCACGCAGATGCCGCGCAGAGTTTTGGAAGGTCTGTCATCAGGCCGTCTGACACGTCCATTGCAGCGGAGGCGTGATTTTTTAGCGCTTCAGCCAGTTCAACACGTGGTGTCGGGCGCAGATAACTTTCGAGCAGTTCCGTTTGCTGCTCATCGTTCAGCGGCCAGTTATTCACATCAGGCTCGAACCTCAAATCGGATGGTTTAATGCCCAGCTCATTCGATTTGAGAAGAAAGCCAAGGGCAGCATCGCCAACAGACCCTGAAAGATAAAGATGATCTCCCGGTTTTGCGCCGCTTCTTTTGACCATTTTGCCGGCATCAACTTCACCGAAGATGGTGATTGAAAGGCTTAACGGGCCTTTTGTGCCTGTTGTATCCCCGCCAAGGAGATGGCAGCTATATTGACTGCTGATTGCTTCAAGGCCTTTGATAAACCCTTTTAGCCATTGTTCATCAGGGGCTTTTGGGAAAGCGATCCCCAGCATAAAGCAAATTGGCGTGGCGCCTTTGGCGGCGATGTCAGATAGATTTGTAGCGAGGGCTTTGTGGGCTATATTTGCCGGATCGTCCTCTTTATAAAAATGCTGATCAGCGTGGAGGATGTCTTTTGAGATGATGATGTCTTTACCTGGTGTCCGGGGCAGGATGGCGGCATCATCAAGAAGGCCCAGGCTGCCTTCTGTTTTTTCAGCAAGTGGCTTGAGAAAGGTTTTTATGAACTCGTCTTCCGACACCATTTTTTATATTCAGACTCTGTTTTATTCGCTGCCGGTTGCTATCAGCGGCATTTACTGATCTTCGTCCGGCTGTTCAGTTTCCTGTTGCTTTGATTGCCAGATATTTTGCAGGACAGCGTTGACAACTTTTGGTTCATCTTCCTCGAAAAAAGCATGGGCAACATCGACATATTCGCTGATTACCACGGCATGTGGGATTTCTGCCCGACCGGTAATTTCATAAGCGCCAGCGCGCAAAATTGCGCGCAAGGTGCTGTCAATTCGGTTTAGCCGCCATTTTGAAGCAAGATGTTGATCAATAACAGGATCGAGATTTCTTTGTTCTCTGACGATGCCTTTTAACAGGTCTGTGAAAAAGGCGATGTCAGCTTTGTTCATCAGCTCGCCTTCAACTTCTTTGCCAAGGCGAAAGGCGACGAATTCTTTCATCACGTCTTCGATGTCAGTTTGTGCGACATCCATCTGATAGAGGGCCTGAACGGCTGCCAGCCTTGCTCCTGATCGACGGTTTTTATTTGAGGTGGCTTTTTTAGCTTCAGCCATTTTATTTGTCCTCATCATCGGCAATTTCGCTGAATTCTTCTGTCAGCTCGATGATGCGCAGGCAGGCTTTGGCGGCATCTGCCCCTTTGTTTTTCTGGTCAACTGAAGCGCGAACCATGGCCTGTTCGTGTGTTTCCACAGTCAGAATGCCATTACCCAGCGGGATCACATCTCCAACGCTGGTGTTCAGCAATAGGCGGGATGACTGCTCGGCGACGATATCATAATGCGAAGTTTCCCCTCTGATGACACAGCCAAGCGCGATGGCACCGTGAAAATAAGTATCCGGCTCATCATCGAAGAGGCCATTATCTACAGCTGCGGCCAGTGCCTGGGGAATTTCAAGCGCGCCTGGAACTTCAAACACTTCATAGGTAGCACCCGCCTCACCAAGGCAGTCTTTTGTGCCTTTCAGCAACTGGTCTGCCACATCTTCATAATATCGGCTTAGCAGCACGAGGATGTGTTTGGTTTTAGAATTGTTGGGCATGATGACTATATATTCCGGTTCTCAGTTCCTGGCACAAATTGAATGTGTGGTTTCGCTCAGTTGATCGGTCTATGACCTCTCTCAGTCGATTGGTCTATGACCTCTTTTAGTCGATTGGTCTATGACCAAGGATTTCAAGATTATAGGCATCCAGCCCGATGATCTTTGGCAGTTTTGAATTACTAAGTAAAATTATTTTTTGTATTCCTATATCAGATAAAATCTGTGCGCCGATACCATATTCTAACAAACGCTCTGATTTTTGATCTTTCTTTTCAGCTTCTGTCGTTTCACTCAGGGTTGTGGAAAGGTTGCCTTTTTCACCATGGCGCACCAGAACAATCACCCCGCTTTGCTGCTCATTAATGATGGCCATTGATTTCTGAATGGTTTCAGCTCCTGCCATGCTCACATTCAGACCTAAAATATCCTGCATGATATTGCAGCCATGCATGCGGACTAATGTTGGCTCATTTGGATTAACAGACCCTTTAATTAATGCAAGATGTTCAACATCATCAGGTTTTGAGCGATAGACCCGGCAGGTGAATTCGCCGCCAAAGGGGGAATTAATTGTGTGTTCCGATACTTTGGTGATGAGATTATCATTCGCGCGCCTGTAAGCGATCAAATCAGCGATGGTGCCAATTTTCAGATCATGTTTTTGAGCAAATTCAATCAGATCCGGCAGGCGGGCCATGGAGCCATCATCATTCATGATTTCACAGATGACACCGGATGGATTCTGACCGGCTAAGCGGGCAATATCAACAGCTGCCTCTGTGTGCCCTGCCCTGACCAGAACCCCGCCTTCACGGGCAATAAGAGGGAAGACGTGGCCAGGTGAGACAATATCATGCGCGCCAGTTTTTTCGCTGGTGGCGACGGCGATGGTGTGGGCTCTGTCATGCGCTGAAATGCCGGTGCTGATGCCTTCTCTTGCTTCAATTGAAACTGTGAAGGCTGTCTGATTGCGGGCCTGATTGTGGCGGACCATATAATCAAGGTTCAGCTGTTTTGCTCTTGTTGCTGAAAGAGCCAGACAAATCAGGCCGCGGCCATACTTGGCCATGAAATTAACTGCTGCACTATCTGCATAAGCACCGGGGATGATCAGATCTCCCTCGTTTTCACGGTTTTCGGCATCAACCAGAATGAACATGCGCCCCTGGCTGGCATCTTTTATGATCTCTTCAATCGGTGAAATGCCTGAATGCAGGGTTGGGGTTTTGCTCATTTGCTCTGTCATCATCTTGCTTTGTTTTAACATACTCATCTTAGGTATTTAGTGGCTGATCGTTTTTCACCAGTCTTAATTCTTAACATTGCCGCTTGTTATTGCCTGACTGGCTCTTATGGCATAGCGGGCCAGCATATCAACTTCAATGTTAATTTCATCACCCACTTTGCAATGGTGCCATGTGGTTTCTGCATATGTGTGAGGAATGATATTGACACCAAAGATGTTATCATCCACTTCGTTTACCGTGAGAGACACGCCATTTAATGTAACTGACCCTTTGGCGGCGATAAATATCTTTAAATCTTCAGGCGCTTCAATCTGATATTGATATGAATTTCCAACTTCTGTTTTTGAGCGAATGACCGCTTTGCCATCAACATGACCAGAGACGATGTGGCCGCCAAATTCATCACCCATTTTTAACGCCCGTTCGAGATTGATTTTCTGGCCTTCAACCCAGTTTGCCAATGTAGTTACATCAATGGTTTCAGGTGATACATCTACTTTGAAACTGCATGCCTCTTCTTCACGGTTTAGAATTTCAATGACTGTCAGGCAGCAACCATCACAGGCTATGGACGCGCCAAGCTCAATTGTGGCCGGATCATAATGGCAGGCGATTTCAAACTCGCCACCCACTCTTTTGAGGAGCGTGCCCTGATCAGTGATGATGCCTGTGAACATTGTTTTTTGCCTTTGGCTGTTTTGTGCTTATTAATCTGACCTGTTGACCGGTTATTGACCAGATGGCGGTGAACCTAACTCAGTCTCTTTGATATTGATACATGATATTATGTCCCAGCTTTTGCTGGTGATTAAGAGTGAAGCCGAATGTTTCAACCGGCCAGGTGAGCGGCTTATCTACAAATGGCAACAGGCTTCCCTTTGGTGCAGGCTCTGACCCTTTGAAAATATTGTACTGATCAACAAGCGTTTGCTCAAAAAAAGCTTTGTTTGTTGTTGGGCCACCCTCTATCAACAGCCGTGAGATGCCTTTATCAACGAGTGCTGACAGCATCGCGTTCAGGTCAATTTTATTGTCTTTGTTCAGGGCAACGGGTATGAGCCTGACATTTCTTTGCTGATAGGCGCTCATCTTTTCTGATGATAACTCATCGCTACATACAACCCAGGTCATTTTTTCATCTCTGTTTTTTTCATCACAGTTTTCAGATGTGTGAAACAGTTTTAAATCAGCAGGTAATTTTAAATTCTGATCAATAATGATCGGTTGCGGGCTTCTGTTTTCCATAGCGGGCAGGCGGCAAGTCAGGGTTGGGTTGTCCTGCTCGGCTGTTGTGCGACCAATAAGGATGGCATCACATTCTGCTCTTAACAGATGGCTTCGATTGCGGGCCATAACAGATGTGACCCATTGTGGCTGACCGGCTTTTGCCTGTCTGATCAAATCATTTGATGCAATGGCGGATTTCACGATCAGATATGGTCTTTTTTCAGTTTGCCGCAGAATATGACCGGCGTTGATATGATCAGCTTCTTTGCGGCAAATGCCTTCTATCACTTCGATCCCTTCCTGCTTTAACCTGGCGATGCCACTGCCGCTCACTCGTTCATCAGGATCGTTAGAGGCGATCACCACGCGTTTTATTCCGGCTTTGATGATTGCTTCAGTGCAGGGGGGCGTACGACCTGTGTGGTTGCAGGGCTCTAATGTGACATAGAGGCAGGTAGTATTGTGTGGCTGGTTCTTATCTGCGTTATTGATAGCTATAGGCTCTGCGTGGGGGGTGCCGCCGATGCCGGTTGTGCCGCGGCCAAGAACAATATGACGACCTTCTGTTGAGCTGACGACCACTGCACCAACAGAAGGATTAGGGCTGGTGCGCCCTAGGCCACGACGTGCCATTGCCAGAGCGACACGCATGTATTTTTCATCTTGTTCGGCTGTAAACTTCATAGCTGATGTTGCTGTTTTCACTATCGCGGCTGACATTCGCTGGTTATTGGGTACTGTATTGGTCAGGCTAGAATCCGGCCAGCATAACGCATCTTTTCATTGGTCGTCTGTCACTTTATCTGCCAAGTCTTTATCTGCATTTACATCTGCCAAAACTGTGATTTTATCGTCAGAGAGTTCATCAAGCACATTGCCGAAATCAGCTGCTTCACGGAAATTGCGGTAAACTGAGGCGAAGCGGACATAGGCGACTTCGTCCAACATCTTCAGGCCATCCATGACCAGGCCGCCGATTTTGTCTGAGGTGACGACGCTTTCACCGGATGCTTCAAGCTGGCGGACGATGCCGGAGATTAACTGATCAACACGTTCATCATCGACTTTGCGTTTTCGTAGCGCAATGCGGATTGAGCGATAAAGCTTGTCTCTGTCAAAGGGCACGGTTTTGCCGCTTCTTTTGGCGACGCTAAGCTCGCGCAATTGAACGCGTTCAAAGGTGGTGAACCGCCCGCCGCAGGCTGAGCAGGAACGACGGCGACGGATTGACTGGTTGTCTTCTGCCGGTCGGCTATCTTTGACCTGTGTTTCTTTATTGCTGCAATAGGGACAGCGCATCGGGATGGTTTCCTTTATGGCAGTTGAACTGTTGAACAGATAATTTTTATGAGGGTTTGACTAACAGGGAGTTTAGTCTGTCTGGTGGTGAAAAGAAAGGCCCCCGTTTCTACGAGGGCCTTTTTGCTTTTGTTTTTCCACTTCATACAGCCTTTTCACAGGCCTTTAGTATATCAATCTTTATAGCGCAGTATTATAGATCGGGAATTTATCAGTTAATGCGATGGCTTTGGCTTTGACGCGGGCTTCACACTCAGCATTGCCTTCGGCGCTGTTAGACTGTTGCAGGCCTTCGAGAACCTCTGTGATCAATTCACCAACGTGCTGAAATTCTGCAACGCCGAAACCACGTGTTGTGCCGGCCGGGCTGCCAAGCCGAATGCCAGACGTGACCATTGGTTTTTCAGGGTCAAACGGGATGCCGTTTTTATTACAGGTGATGAAAGCGCGGCCCATGGCTTCTTCTGCTTCATTGCCTTTCAGATTTTTCGGGCGCAGATCAACCAGAACAACGTGGGTGTCTGTGCCGCCAGATACCAGATTAAACCCGGCAGAGACCAATGTTGCGCCCAGCGCTTTTGCATTATCAATCACGTTCTGGGCATAGGTTTTGTATTCAGGTGTTAAAGCTTCGCCAAAGGCAACTGCTTTGGCGGCAATGATATGCATTAACGGGCCACCCTGAAGGCCAGGGAAAATTGCTGAGTTCAGTTTTTTGTTAATCGCTTCATCATTGGTCAGGATCATGCCACCACGAGGGCCTCTTAAGGTTTTGTGGGTGGTTGTGGTTGCGACATGAGCGTGCGGGAATGGAGACAGGTGAACACCAGCAGCCACAAGGCCGGCAAAGTGAGCCATATCAACCAGCAAATATGCGCCGACTTCATCTGCTATTTCTCTGAAACGGGCAAAGTCGATTTGTCTTGGGTAAGCTGAGCCGCCGGTAATGATCAGTTTTGGTTGATGTTCTCTTGCCAGTTGTGCGACCTGATCATAATCAATGAGGTGGGTTTCTTTATCAACACCGTATGCGACTGCATTAAACCATTTGCCTGACATATTGGGTCTGGCGCCATGGGTGAGGTGCCCGCCCGCATCCAGGCTGAGGCCAAGGATAGTGTCGCCCGGTTTGATGAGAGAGAGGAACACACCCTGATTGGCCTGACTGCCTGAGTGGGGCTGCACATTGGCAAAGTCACAATTGAACAATTTACAGGCGCGCTCAATTGCGAGTTGCTCGACAATATCAACGAAGTGACAGCCACCATAGTAGCGTTTGCCGGGGTAGCCTTCAGCGTATTTATTTGTCAGCAGAGAACCAGCAGCATCCAGCACAGCTTTTGAGACGATGTTTTCTGAGGCGATGAGCTCTATTTCCTGAGACTGACGGCCATATTCTTTGGTGATGGCATTAAAAATATCCGGGTCAGATTGTTCCAGGCTGTTTGTAAAAAATGCATTCATAGTTGATCCTCCGCTCGCCTGTTCCATCCTGATTTTGCCGATTGTCTAAAAGCTTTATTGGTTTTGCTTTGTTTGTTTGCTGCGCCCTAGCAAAGTTTTACGTTCGCCGGGAAAATGGATTGGCGGTATTAGTTAAAAACGAACTTCTCTCTAACACTTTGTCAGGGGTGCAACAAGAGCACAAAATTCATTTTGGATGCGACAAAAAAGGCATGAGATCAGAGCTGACAGCGGCCATAAAACCGGCGCGAAAACCATTTTCTGGCGCCATTATTAACGGGCAGTTTTATGCCGGGTATGACTATTAAAAGGTGGCAAGGTACGCGCTCACAGGGATGAAGTTTCCTGCGCTATTCTTCTTTTCAGTTTTTTGATTGCGAGGTTGGTCATGTGCTCACGGGTTGCGGCAACGGGGCCTATTACAGTTGCCTCTAACCCGGTTTCCGGGTCAATGGCAGTTAACCGCTGGCTTTGCCCAACAGATTGAAATTCCAAATAAATTTCACCGTTTGTGACTTGAGGTTTTCGCATATGATTTCTCTTTGCAAATTAGATATCAGGCTGTTTGTTCCAGATTTGCGATCTGTTTTACGGCCTTTGTTTTGCTAACCGGTATGTACTTCATACGCTATCTCCCGGTACATTTGTCAGACGATCGTACAGGGATTCCTTAAAATAAAAAAGGCCACCTTTTATCAGGTGGCCTTTGTTATAAAACTGAATTGAAAGTTTATATCTTTTTGTTTCAAAAAACGCCTCAATATTCGGCGTATCTATCAGGATATAAGCTTTTAGTATTTAGCTGCAGTCGCGCCAACACCATCCTTTTTATAAAGATCGCGGCGGAAATGCACTGTGCCATCTTTGGTTGCCCATGAAGTTACATAGACGAAATAGACAGCCGCCCGGGTTTTTAAACGGACGTCTTTTCTTTCACCATTTGTCTGCATGGCATCAACACGGCTTCTGCTCCAGCCTTTGTTATCCCTTAGCAACCAGGTGACAAGTTGTTTGACGTTCTGAACACGGATGCAGCCTGAACTGTTGGCGCGCAGATTTCGGCCAAACAGACTTTTCGAGGGTGTGTCGTGCATATAAACTGCGTGTTTGTTATGGAAATTGATTTTCACGAAGCCCATTGAGTTATCTTTCCATGGGTCCTGACGATAACGGTAATTATAAACATTATTGGAAAACCAGTTGATCTTTTTAGGGTCAACTACGCGGCCCCTGCCGTCAAGAGCTGAAATTCTGAATCTATCCAGCAGATCAAAACGGCCTTTTTTGGCTTCTGACCGGGCTTTTGGTACCAGATCTTTTCTGACAATGCTTTGCGGCACGTTCCAGTAAGGGTTGAAGTTGATTTCGTGAATTTTGCTGCGCAGACGCGGTGTCTGCCGGTCAATTTTACCAACAACGGCAGCATGTCTTGAAACAATGCGATTATTTTCAACGACTTCAATCTGCTGGGCTGGCACATTCACTGCGACATAGCGCTTTGCCGTGTTACGGGTGAGGCCATTAAGACGGGCGATGTTTGTGCGTAACTGACGTAATCTTATTTTTGCTGAAACATTCAGCGCGGCCAGTGTTCTTCTTTTTATGACACCTGTTGGTGTGAGGCCGTGACGAACCTGGAAACGCTTAACGGCGCGCTCTACATAATAATCGTAGGTTGTAGCGTAACCAAAACCGGCATTTTCCTGTAAATCACCGGTCATGATGAGGCGTCTTCTAAGCAATTCAACGTTTTCACCGCTATGACCCGGGCCCATTTTCACTTTTGGAATGGTTGGCCAGCCACCTGAAGAGACAATTCTTGCGTATCTGTCTACGGCTTCTTTCATGAGAGGGATATTGGCTCTATCCAGAGTTGGAAATCCCTTTGGCGGGTTCATTTCCCATTCTCTGGCAGCGGATCTGTCAAAATTCTGATCCCAGCTGACGCTGTCATTACTGGTGCCAAACCAGCTATCATACGCTTGTGCAACTGTGGCACCTGATGATGCGATTAAAATGGAAAAACCTAAAATTGAAAATTTCTTAAGAATTGTCATTAACTGTCCAAGCATTTTTGTTCAGGCTGTGGTGTCTGTTCTTTGAATTCTTTTTCCGTAATTTTTAAATTTATCGTCTTAAATTACCGAATAAAAAGTTGCAGAATTCGTTATGGATCATGATTAAAATCACACAGAATGATTAATAAAAAATCACCCTGACTGCTCTAAATTGAAACAGTCATTCTCATGAATTTCAAATAATCCCTCTATTTATGACTAAAATTACTGTTTTTGAGTAATTTTTTGCTTTGTTAAAGTAGGGTAACATTTACCAGTTCTCATTCAACCTGCTTAATCACTTTTTCTGTTCACATTATGTTTATGTGTGCAGAACTCGTTATCGTCGGCATGACTAAAATCAAACTCGTTGATCTGCCCTGAGACACCAAATGATAAATCAAAGCTGATCATCAGAATTAAATGAGAAAAATGTAAACCCGCCTACTTGTGTAATAGGTAATATGGTTTGCCGGATTAACACAAGGTCACCTCATCAAAATAAAGAACATGTGACATTTTTGGCGTTTTTATGATTTCAGGGTGCTGATACCGGATTTGCCACGGGCTGGAGATGTTATCTGGGGTGGGCAGACCAAAAACCCCGCCTGCCAGATGGCAAACGGGGTTTGAAATTGAGACTAAAGAGAAAACATTACAGACGAAATCTGATCTGATCTGTCCAGTAACGCTCCAGCTGAACAAGGGATTTGTTCAAATCTGACAGGTTTCCTTCATTAATGCCTGCGACTTTTTCAAGTGCATTAAGCTGACGCCCATACAAACTATTAATCACATCACAGACATTCTGTCCTTTATCAGTTAATTTCACTCGTACTGAACGGCGGTCAGTATCTGACCGTTCATGGCTGATATAGCCCATGTCAACCAGCTTCTTAAGATTATAAGAAACGTTTGAGCCAAGATAATATCCGCGCGAGCGCAGTTCACCGGCAGAAAGTTCACTTTCACCAATGTTGTACAAAAGCAAAGCCTGGATGCTGTTTACTTCTGTGCTGCCGTGCCGCTCAAACTCATCCTTGACAACGTCAAGAAGGAGCCGATGCAACCTTTCAATCATCCGAAGAGATGACATGTACTCAGACTTGAGTGAGTCATCTATCTCCGAAGTCTCTAATTCCGGCATATTTGGGGCATATGTCATTGCTGCCTCTTTTTGTTGTAACGCCTACCTATTTTCGTGACCAGTTTCATACGAAGTGGACACGTGATAAAAACAACATAAAGAAAACAGACTAAAATCCGCTTAAACAACACCCTTAATTTTCAGTAAAATTTCTGAACATTTATCTAAAAATGTAACAAAATTTTGCTGAAAACAGGCAATTTGAAGTATTTAGCGATGAAATCTATTGATCTACACCTAATTCTCGAGGCGGGAGATTTAATTTATCTTCACTGATAATCTGAAAATACCGGTTTGTGATAGTTTCACTCACATCACTTAACTCAGCCGGTTGCCATACTGGTGCGGTTTTGTTGACCAGTTTGGCTTCAACGGCGCCGAGAAAGTCCGGGTCATCAAGAATATGATGGGCGAGGTTATAGTCCTGTTCAAGCACCTGATGCAGTTCCATTGATTTTGCCCGCTCGATGGCTTTGAGTGTGATTTTCAGGCTTATTGGTGAAGCATCAGATAAATCCTTTAATACTGACTTTGCCCATTCGGCCTGTTTTTCATCGCCGCTAGTGAGTTGCTCCAGCTCTTTGATGATTTCTTCGATGGTTGGTTTTGAAAACACGGATGTGATGAGAGCCTGGCGTGATTTAATTTCGCTTTTTTCAATAAGTGTTGCCGGATTTTGTTTGATCCTGTCGAGCAGGCTATCAACCGGTTCGGCATAGCGTTGGGCTTCTATGATGGTTTCAAACTGGTCTGCATCAATGCAAAATTCCAACAAGCCAAGATACAGCGCATCATAACGATTTACAGAGTGGCCCGTCAGGCCGAGATATTTGCCGGTTTCGCCTGGCATTCTGGCCAGTTGATGGGTCACGGCAACATCAGGAAACAGCCCGAGTTTTGCCTCCGGCATGCTCCATGAATAATTTTCACCCGCGATGATGTGCGTGCCTGACTGAGTGAGACCGACACCGCCGCCCATGACTGCTGCGTTAATGATGCTGATCACCGGCTTGGTGTAGCATTCTATGGTCCAGATAAATTCGTAAATTTCCCGGAACAGATCCAGCGCCTGCTGCCTGGAGTGTTTGCTTGCTTCATAAATCTGTTTTACATCTGAGCCGCTTGAGAAAAATTGTTCGTCATCTGCTTTGAAGAGAATGGTGTATATATCAGGATCATCGACCCAGATTTTGAAGGCTGCTGTGATTTTCTGGCGCATTTCATGGCTGATGGCATTGCGTCTGCCGGGCCGGTTTAAGGTGATGAGCCCGAGACGGTTTTGTTTCTCACAGGATACTTCATCACATGCAGGAAGGGCGGCTTGCAGATCTTGATTGTGCATCATTTTCTCAACTTGTTTGACGTTTATACGGGTTGAGCTATACATGATGAGGACAAAAGCTGAAAGTATCTTTTTATGAAAACTCTGTTTCAGATAAGCATGGTCAGTTTGTGCTTTTTCTTAATGCCGGATCATTTGCTCGCCGCTTTTGATAAGCGGCAACCAGAGCCTCCTCTCGTTACGATGAAACCGCACCAGGACGGATTTTCCAGAACTGATGAGCCGATAATTGCTCAGCGGATAAAGAAGAAGAAAAGCTTTTTTAAAAACAAAACCCCTTTGCCGCCTGTCGAGCTGCCTTCTGACTGGGGCAGCAGCTTTGATGCCTCTAAAGCAAATCGTAAAAACGCAAACAGCAAGAAATCTGGCCTTAAAGAGCGTAGCATCCGCGATCAAAAAACAGTTCAGCCGAAGCGTGCTTTAAAAGAGAAGAATGATGCAGAAACCGGAGTGCCTGGAAGTCTGGTTGCCATTCCTATTCCGGTTTTAAAAAACCGCTCGACTGAAAAAGACTTGCACCTGAAGCAGCAAGTGCTGCGCTCAACAGATAAAGTCAGGCTTGAGGAAAGGGGGCAGGAGCCGCCAGTGGATGACGCGAAGAAATCTGCCAATGGTGTGATTTTACCTGAACGAAAGAAAGATAGTGATGACGTGAAAAAAGCGGCACTGCCTGTACCGCCACCTGTTACCGTCTGGCCATCGGCTGATATCATCAAGGCACAGAATGCCTGCAAAGCGATTTTGCGGAATGTTGACGCGAAGGTGAAACCGATTAAACCCATTCGTTATGGGGTTTGCGGCACACCTGCGCCATTGAAGGTTGATGCGGTGAATGAGACTGACCCAAACAGGGTTGTGATCACCCCAGCCGCAACACTTAACTGTAATTTTACAGCCCGGTTTGACAAATGGGTTAAAACCAAATTGCAGCCCTTAGCCCTGAAACATCTGAAAAGCCCGGTTCGGATGGTGCATAATGTTTCTTCTTATTCCTGCCGGCACCGCTATAATGATGCGAGTAAAAAGATATCTGAACATGCGCTGGTTAATGCGCTTGATATCGCCGGCTTCACCCTGAAAAACGGAACTTCAGTTTCTGTATTGAAGCACTGGGATGATGAAGAGGAACTCGGCGCCTTTTTAAAAGAAGTGCATGCTTCGGCCTGTAAAGATTTTGTGGTGGTGCTTGGACCTGAAGCGAATGAAGCACATAAGAACCATTTTCACTTTGACCTCGGCCGCTACCCGGTTTGTGAGTGATCTTCTTTGTTCAGCACCTGAGAGCTACCCTATTAGAAAGTTCGCTTCACTTTCACTTTGGCCATTGTGTAAAGTTTGCTGTTAATTAGATTGTTCAGTGACTGATAAAAATACTCAATAATAATGAGGAGAAGAGACATGCATGCTGTGATATTTGAGGTGACCGTTCGTGATGGGTGTCAGGATGAATATCTGGCTATCGCTGCCAGATTGAGAGAGAAACTTTCGACGGTTGAAGGATTTATTTCAATTGAGCGTTTTCAGTCTCTGGTTACGCCGGGGAAACTGCTTTCTCTTTCCTATTGGAAAAATGAGCAGGCGATCCTGAACTGGAAGGCTATGGAAGAACACAAGGCTGCCCAGGAAAAAGGTCGGCAAACTATATTTGAAGATTATCGGATTTGTGTCGCCCATGTTGAGCGGGATTATACGCTGGCGAGTAGTGATTTTTCAGCCAGCGCGGCCTGATGGCACATTGAAGGCGCATCACTATTCAATGATTGTCTGTTGTGCAGCATAACCAAATTCTGTTAGCCAATTTACTTTAATTCATTATCTCATATTCTGTTATCGCTATATAATTGATATTTGAGATAGAAACAATTTATGCTGCGCTAAATGATGTAAAATAAATATTCTATTTTGAAGTGAAAACAAAAACGAGCTGTTGACCAGAAAAATTCAGGATTTGATCCAGGCGATATGACACAAAGAACAACAAGAACATTTCCGCGCACCAGACTGCGCCGCAATCGCAAAGCTCCCTGGTCCCGGGAAATGATACGCGAAAACCGGCTGACAGCTGGTGACCTGATCTGGCCGATGTTTATCATTGAAGGGCAAGGTGAGCGACAGGCCATTACCTCAATGCCAAAGGTGGAACGTTTGAGCATTGACCTTGCGGTCAAGGAAGCAAAGCTAGCCGCTGAACTTGGCATTCCGGCATTGGCACTTTTTCCAAACTCGGCAATGGAATTACGGTCTGAGCTGGCCGAAGAGGCATATAATCCTGACAACCTTATTTGCCGTGCGGTGCGGGAAATTAAATCTTCTGTGCCGGAAATCGGGTTGATATGTGATGTCGCCCTTGACCCTTATACCAGCCATGGCCATGACGGAATTCTGGTTGGTGAGCGGATTGATAATGACAGGACGACTGCTGTCCTTATCAGGCAGGCACTGACACAGGCTGAAGCCGGTGCGGATGTGATTGCCCCTTCTGATATGATGGATGGCCGGATTGGGCTGATCAGAGATGCCCTTGAAGATGGTTCTTTTCAGGATGTTCAGATTATGTCTTATGCGGCTAAATATGCCTCTGGGTTTTATGGGCCGTTTCGTGATGCAATCGGGTCATCGGTGAATTTAAAGGGTGATAAAAAAACCTATCAGATGGACCCCGCGAACAGTGAAGAAGCTTTGAGCGAAGTTGCCATGGACCTTCAGGAAGGGGCTGACATGGTGATGGTTAAACCCGGCATGCATTATCTTGATATTGTTTCAAAGGTGCGGGCTGAATTTCAATGCCCGACTTATGTTTATCAGGTTTCTGGCGAATACGCTATGATACTTGCTGCTACTGAAAATGGCTGGCTCGACCATAAAACGGTTATGATGGAAAGTCTGCTTGCCTTTAAGCGAGCTGGTGCCTCTGGCATTCTGACCTATTTTGCCAGGGAAGCCGCTTTGTTATTGCGTGAACAAAACTGAGCCTTTCTGGCGAATGCAACGACACGTGTATGTAAAAAAAACAACCAACTTTAAAACATCCGGGAAGTTCAACTTGCACTCATTGTTTTCACAATTTCCAGACCTGCATATGTGGGTCACGTTTGGCATCATCTTTGGTGCCATAGTGCTGTTTGCAAATGACCGGATACCGATTGAGCTGAGTTCAACGGGTGTGGTGGCCGTTTTACTGTTGTTCTTTCATCTTTTTCCCGTAACAGATGCTTTAGGTAAAAACATGCTTGGTGTCACTGAGCTGTTAATGGGTTTTGCCAACCCGGTTGTGTTTGCCATTATGGCACTGCTGGTGATTGGCCAGGGGCTTTATAACACTGGTGCACTTGAAGGCCCTGCCAATGTGATTGCTAAGCTCGGTCGTGTTGGCCCCTGGTTTGCCTTTGCTGTTGCTTATCTGATTGCGGGCACCGTTTCTGCTTTTATGAATAACACGCCGGTTGTTGTGATTTTTATTCCGATTATTTCAGCCGTTGCGGCGAATATGGGCATGAGTGCGTCCCGCACGCTTATGCCGCTTAGTTTTATCTGCATTCTTGGTGGCATGACCACGCTGATTGGCTCGAGCGCGAACCTGATTGCGGCGACTATTGCTGAACAGAATGACGTTGGCAAAATCGGTTTTTTTGATTTTACCATTCCCGGGTTATTCCTCGCAAGCATCGGCGCGATTTACGTTATATTTATTCTCCCCCTTTTGATGGGCAAAAAAGAAGAAAACCAGGATGACGCCTTAGAAACCAAGGGAGGCAAGCAGTTTATTGCTCAAATTCCACTGACCGCGCAGCACCCGTGGATTGGGTACAGCAGTGCGGCTGGCTTTTTTCCTGACCTTAAAAACATTACCGTTCGTATGATCCGGCGCGGCCGCAAAGAGCTGATGCTGCCTTTTGATGATGTGACCCTTGCTGAAGGTGATGTTGTTGTGCTGGCGGCAACGCGCAAAATTTTATCTGACGCGCTTCAGCTTTCAGCAGCACCCATTACGCCGACTTCGAAAATGGATCGTGATGTCCTTTCCGCTGAGGTGGCAGTTGAAAAAAAGGCGCCGAAACGCACAACGCTTTCTGTTGCTGAGGCAGTGGTGGCACCGGCTTCCCGGTTGATTGGCGCGCATGTCGACCCTGAAATTATTCATGCGGAAACGGGGATGGATTTTGTCGGCATTCAGCGGCGCAGCCGGATGGGCCGCGGCGCTATTGGTGATATTCGCCTTGAATCCGGTGATGTTATTCTGCTTTTGGGTGAGCGGGCTGAGATTAAAAAACTGCGCTCAAACAGGAACCTGCTGCTGCTTGACTGGTTAACCCAGGAACTGCCGCGCACGCACCATGCGCTGCATGCCCTTGTTATATTTGCCGTGACGATTTGGCTGGCAGCGACGAGCATGTTGCCGATCGCAATTGCTGCCCTTGGCGGTGCGGTTGCCATGATTGCGACGGGTTGCCTCAATGTGCGCCAGGCTTCACGGGCCATTGACGGGCGGGTGTTTTTGCTGGTTGGAACTGCGTTTGCGCTTGCGGCCCCGTTGCAAATTACTGGTGGGGCGCAATATGTTGCCGAAGCGGTTGTTAATACATTCTCAGCCGCCGGGCCTGCCGTATTACTATCTGCATTCTTTTTGTTAACGGCGATTTTGACTAACTTCTTATCAAATGCCGCAACTGCGGCACTGATGGCGCCGATTGTTGTCAGCGCTGCCAGAGAAATCGGGGCTGATCCGTTGCCGTTTGTATATGGATTGATTTTTGCGCTAAACTGTTCCTTTGCGACACCGATTGCATATCAGACTAATCTGATTGTGATGGGGCCAGGGAATTATAGTTTTATGGATTTTGTCAAAGGGGGATTGCCATTGATCTTCCTTATTTGGGTCGCATATTCTTTGTTTGCGCCCTTTTACTTTAACCTCTGACGAGATACGAAATTTACAACTTATGAGCCATTTATGACGGAGCAGAGCAAGGACTTTCCAGAATTCTATCTGACAAGGCCACAGCCATGCCCTTACCTGCCTGACCGACAAGAGCGTAAATTGTTCACTCACCTTGGTAGTGAAAAATCGGTTTCTCAATTTAATTTTCTGCATCAGGATGGTTTCCGGCGTAGCCAGACAATTGCTTACCGCCCGCATTGTGACGGGTGCGCTGCCTGTGTTTCGGTTCGGATTGCGGTTGAAGATTTTAAGCTTTCTAAATCGCAGAAACGGGTCTGGAATTTGAATAAGAACCTGCAGGTGCTGCGCGGAGATGCGCATTCCAGTGCCGAGCAATATGCTTTATTTAAAGATTATGTTGAGACCCGGCATGGTGATGGCGGCATGGCTGATATGTCTCTGTTTGATTATCAGGCGATGATAGAAGACAGCCTTGTTGACAGTTTTGTGGTGGAGTACCGCCGCCAGCAAAGTGCCGCCGCGACTGAAGGCTCGCAATCGTCTGATCCTTTTAATTCCGCTTTGATCGGTGTTTCTTTATGTGACCGGCTATCTGACGGGATTTCACTGGTTTATAGTTTTTTTGACCCGGCATTGCAGCACCTTAGTCTTGGGACTTATATCATCCTTGAGACAATTGAATATGCAGCTTCGATTGGTTTGCCTTATGTCTATCTTGGATATTGGGTCAAGGGTTCGCCGAAGATGGATTATAAAATCCGGTTTTTGCCACAAGATCATCTGATCAAAGGTGAGTGGCGACGTGTTAACACCGTTGAAGAGTGCGGGCTTTAAATGATTTTTCTGGCTTAAGATTTTGCTGTGAAATCAAGTGATTTTTGCAAAGCTGCCAGATATTTGCCAAATGCTTTTGTGCCTGTTTCAGATAATTCATAAATGGTTTGTGGGCGGTTTTTTATGACCATCTCACTATGCAGATAGCCGGCGGCGCTTAGTTTTTTTAAATGCGCATCGAGGTTGCCATCGGTGATTTTCAGTTTTGTTTTTATTTCACTGAAACTGTGCGCCTTGACATGCAACAACAGGCAAAGCCTGGTGCGCACCGGTTGATGGAAAATGGCATCAAATTCTGGCGGCGTTTTCATGACCGATGCCCCGGCGCTGTTTGCACAAGTTTATTTGCCTCACTATCCCAACGCCAGATGGGGCTGTTATATTGTAGATGAACCCCGCCGAACCATTGATCAATCTCTAAGAGTTCGACTGCATCGGTTTTGTTTTCAAGGACCATTTCGCCACGTTCTGTGAGGGAAAGCTTTTGTGATCTGAACTCATCAAGACTTTCTGGCAGGTCTAGCGGGTGATTGAATTTTTGCCCTTCGTAGCATTTTATCAGAGGTTTCGGGCCATTGCACAGGCGGCTGATTTCATTGAAATGGCTCCAGTCCCCCTGAAAGAAGACAGTTTCACTTTCAAGGCAGGCTTTGAAATTTTCAACCGGGTCTCTGGTGCCTTCGTTTACGAATTTTAAAATCTTATTTTGGGTTTTGTTCAGGCCATTGCGCAGGGACGGGTATTCTTCAAGATGGCGCTCCAATGCTTTTTTTAAGAAGGGCAATGCGGATAAATCTGAATTTATGAAGGCAGCCAGAATTTGCGGGTTTGGGTTGCGAAAGGCGGCCCAGCCTTTTGCCGCAAGGTTTAGTTGCTCGTTTGAGACTGTTTCTCTCTCTGGATGAAGCGTGGCCAGTTGATCTGGAGATAGCTGACCAAGCCCGAGAAACGGGATTATGCCTTGAAACTGATTTATGCACACCATGCTGAGTTTGGTTTTGCCTCTATCAACGCTGTTGAACCAGTGCAGCAATTGGAGGATCTGCAACTGATCGAGGAGGTCATGTTCATACCAGAGAATGACCTCTTCATATTTTCCCGCCCCCTTCAGATGAGCGTCTCTTAACTCAAAACCACGCCGGACTTCCTCTTCATCCAGCCCCTGACGTGACAGATATTCAGCTCTTAATGCGGATGCCTTTTCTAGTGACAAACCTTGCGGAAAGGGCCCGTCATGCATGGTATCGCGCCAGGGAAGGATGTCCCCTTTCACAGAAGAGGCTTTGAGAATAGCGGCAGCTCCATCGCCATTGGTGATGTGTAACGTTGTCATGATTAATCCCGTTCAGACATTCAAATCAGATACAATTCGACTTGCATCATTTTTACTCTGCATTTCAGAGTTTAATGCTCTGTAACACAGAGTGATCTACTCAGGCAAGCGTTCTGCAACAAAAAAACACCCTCATTTTCATGAAGGTGCTTTTTATTTTCATCATTCAACCCTTTTAGCGGGGTGAAAATTTGTTGGTTTTCGGGAAGCCTTTAGGTGGCATGCGGCCGGCTGAGGCTCTAGTGCCCTGCCAATCCAGCAGTTCTTCCACCTTCCAGTTGCGGTTGGCACTGTCTATCCAGCTCAGGCCTTCTTTTTTGTTGAAGGTTTTGACATCAGACAAACCGCCATCTTTATATTTCTGCAAGCGCACCCCTTTGCCGCGGGTCATTTCATTCAGCTCATCCAGCGGGAAGACCAGAAGTTTGCGATTGTCACCAATCACGGCAACGGTGTCACCTTCAACCACGGCGCAGGCTATGGCTTCATCAGGTTCTTTCACATTCAGCACCTGCTTGCCTTTTCTAGTCATGGCGACAACTTCGTCTTCGGTTACAATAAAGCCATTGCCCTGATGGCTGGCAACGAGGCGTTTTGCCCCTTCTTTATATATAAAGCCGGTCAGAATATCGCTTGATGCTTCCAGATCAATCATGATGCGCACCGGCTCACCATGGCCGCGGCCCCCGGGCAGTTTATCAACACCAAGGGTGAAGAATTTGCCGTTGGTTGCAAACAACACAAGCTTGTCTGTTGTCATCGCTTTCATCGCGAATTTGAGCTTATCACCCGCTTTGTAGGTCACTTTTGAGAGATCATCCTGATGACCTTTCAAGGCCCTGATCCAGCCTTTATCGGAAAGAACAATCGTCACCGGTTCTTTCTCAATCATCGCTTCATCCAGGTCGATGTCGATTTCAACGGCGTCTTCAAAATTAGAGCGGCGGGCGCCCATCTCGGTTTTTTTGCCGAATTTTGCTTTTGTCTCGCGGATTTCTTCGGAAATTCGTGTCCATTGCAAATCATCAGATGCCAGCAGCTTTTTGAGGTTTTTCAGTTCCTCTGTTAGTGCTTTATGTTCTGTTCTGATTTCCATTTCTTCCAGCTTGCGCAAGGCGCGCAGACGCATGTTCAAAATGGCTTCCGCCTGCACATCCGTTAGCTTGAAGGCTTTGATCAGTTCGGCTTTCGGGTCATCTTCCTCGCGGACAATGCGGATCACTTCATCCAGATTGAGGTAGGCAATCAGATAACCATCAAGAATTTCCAGCCGGTGCTCGATTTTTTCTTTGCGGAAGTTTGAGCGGCGAACCAGGACTTCTTTTCTGTGGGCCAGCCATTCGTTCAGCACGCCTCTTAAACCCAACACGTTCGGGATCTGGCCTTTTGAAAGCACGTTCATGTTCAATGAAATGCGGCTTTCTAGTTCTGTTGTTTTAAAAAGAGTTTCCATCAGAATGACAGGATCAACCGTGCGGCTTTTTGGCTCCAGCACAACGCGGATATCTTCTGCACTTTCATCGCGGATGTCATTCAGAAGGGGAAGCTTCTTCATGCTCATCAGTTCGGCGATTTTCTCAATCAGCCGGGATTTCTGCACCTGATAGGGAATTTCTGTGATCACGATCTGATAATTGCCGCGACCCAAATCTTCTTTTTCCCATTTGGCGCGCACGCGAAACCCGCCGCGGCCTGTGTCATAAGCTTCAATGATCGCGTCCTGATTTTCAACAATCACACCACCCGTTGGAAAATCCGGCCCGGGGATGAGTTCCACCAGTTTTCTGGTCGATGCATTCGGGAATTTAATCAGATGCAGCGCCGCGTTACATAGCTCTTCCACATTATGGGGTGGGATGTTGGTTGCCATGCCAACGGCAATGCCCGATGACCCATTGGCCAGCAAATTCGGAAAACTGGCCGGCAGCACAACTGGTTCCTGCTCCTGCCCGTCATAGGTTTCTTTGAAATCAACAGTGTCTTCCCGGATGCCATCCAGCAATGCCATGGCCATTTCTGTCATCTTGGCTTCTGTATAACGCATCGCGGCAGCATTATCGCCGTCGACGTTACCGAAATTGCCCTGCCCTTCAACCAGCGTGTACCTTACAGAAAACGTCTGCGCGAGGCGGACCATGGCATCATAAATCGCCTGATCACCATGCGGGTGGAACTTACCCATCACGTCACCAACGACGCGGGCGCATTTCTTATAGCCGCCTTCCGGGTCAAGCCTTAGCTGCTGCATGGCGTATAACAGGCGCCTGTGCACAGGTTTCAGCCCGTCACGCACATCAGGCAGGGCCCGATGCATGATGGTTGACATGGCATATGAAAGATAGCGCTCTTCAAGCGCGGTGCGAAGTTCTATGGTCTCAGAAAACTCGCCAGAGCCTTTGGTCCCATTATTGTCTTTTGTGTCATTACTCATAGGATATGCCCATACACCGAAAAGGGATTCGGCTCAATATTTATGTCTCACGGGCTATTGGCAGCGAAGCTGCCGCCCTCCGACGGGGCGGGGCTCGCCCCGGGCGCCGCTGACGCGGGACGCCATACGCGTTCTGCCCTTTGAAAAGGGCAGAACTTAGGTTTTCGGGATGCAAGGGTGGGGATTATGTCTTACGGCTATTTCAAATCCGTAGCGTTTGAGCCTCCAACGGGGCGGGGAATTCTTTTGGCGGTTCTGGTTGCCTGATTGAGTGTGTCTTCATATGCTCATAAACATCCGGCACAAACAACCGCGATGCCCCGGGCGCCGCATTTGCTGGCGATCAGTTTATCCGTGCACGCTGCGCTCCGCTCGGACTGATATTAAATGCGGGGAGTATTTGTCAGGGTTAAGTCTGTGGGCTATGTTGGCTTTTCTTCACCTTCCACCTCATTAACTGGATAATTTCTATGCCTTTATTTTCGCTTGATGAATTGAAGAGCGCGCTTGATATTGTGCGCCCCTTTGTTTTGGAGACGCCGGCTATTAACTGGCCTTTGTTATCTCAGACGGTTGGGGTTGATGTGGTTGTGAAGCATGAAAACCACACCCCTGCCGGGGCGTTTAAAATTCGGGGTGGGTTGGTTTATATGGAGGAACTGATGCAACAGGCAACCGCATCTGGCGCTATGCCAAATGGGGTTGTTGCCGCCACAAGGGGTAATCATGGGCAATCTGTTGCTTTTGCGGCCTCACGCCATAATCTGCCCTCAATTATCGTGGTGCCTGAGGGGAACTCGGTTGAGAAAAACGCGGCTATGCAGGCGTTTGGGGCGGAGCTTGTGATTGCCGGCAAAGATTTTGATGAAAGCCGGATTGTCGCTGCTGAACTGCAAAAAGATAAGGATTACCCTCAGGTGCCTTCTTTTCATCCAGCGCTGGTGAAAGGTGTTGCGACTTATGCCTATGAGCTTTTTACCAGGCACCCAAAGCTGGATGTGGTTTATGTGCCGATTGGAATGGGGTCTGGCATTTGCGGTTTGATTACTGTTCGTGATCTTCTCGGGCTTGAGACTGAGATTGTCGGCGTGGTTTCTGAAAATGCTCCGGCGATGGAATTATCTTTTCAATCCGGCCAGTTAACGGAAACGGAGCATGCATTGACGTTTGCTGATGGGGTGGCGACCCGGTGCCCGTCTCCAGCGGCATTTGATATCATTTTAAATGGCGCGGCGAGAATTATCACCGTTTCCGAAGAGCAAATTGGCGAAGCTATGCGGCTTTATTACACGACCATTCATAATATTGCAGAGGGTGCGGCGGGTGTGCCTTTGGCCGGGTTACTCTCTGAAAAAGCAATGCTGGAAGGCAAAACTGCCGGGGTTATTTTAAGCGGCGGGAATATCGATTTATCAATGTTCCGTACCGTTTTGGAAGGCAAAACGCCTATTGTGGGTTAGCTTCATCATCGCGTTTTTTCTGATATCTTGCTCTTAACCAGAAGACAAATATAAAGGCGACTATGAACAGGAGGCCTGCCGCATAAGCCAGATATTCATGGATGCCGGCGAGGTAGAGCATCAGGGGCGGCATGAAGAAGAAGCTGGCAAAAAGAACCAGCATGATGATTGCAGCGGCGATGAAGGCGGATTTGTCTGAATTTTGGGGCACTTACTTATTGTTCCTTCATTCGTTTTTTATATTGGCGATCGGATGACCGAATTTTTGTTTCAGCTCAGTTCTGATTGTCTCTAGAGTTCTGAGCTGGCACCCTTCTTTATCAAAGTTTTCAGGCGCTAACCAGCTTTCCATTGCAGCTTTTACCATTGGCCATTCGCTATCGAGCATAGAGTACCATGCGGTGTCTCTGTTTTTGCCTTTGGCGACCATGTGATTGCGGAAGGTGCCTTCAAAAGCAAAGCCCAGCCTGATCGCTGCTTTGTGTGAAGCTTCGTTTTCATTGTTCAGTTTCCACTCATAACGCCGATAGCCGAGTTCTTCAAAGATATGTTTTGCCATCAGGTAATGAGTATCTGTTGCAATGGGGGATCTTGCCATTTTGGGCCCATGGGCAACTGCGCCAACTTCAATAGACCCATGCGCCGGGGTGATGCGCATATAATTCGCCATGCCAGTCACTTCGCCGGTTTTTACCGAACTGATGACCATGGTGTAGAAATTACCGGTCTCATTTTCTGCGACTAGCCACTCACCGAATTGTTCAGCATTGGCAAAGGGACCGTTTGGAAAGTAACGGATCAGGTGGTTGGTCTCTAGCTCGCCCAGCGCTTGCCAGAGGGGTTCTGCGTGTTTGGCATTGCGATAATTTTCAAGGATGGCATAGCGGCCTTTTAATATGGCTGGTGCTGGCCTTTGGCAGCCTTTCCACTTTGATAGATCTGGCCCGTTTGTAACTTCAGGCAAGCCTGATGCATCGTCAATCGCGTCTGCCACAATCTGCATTCCCCTGATAAATGAAGTAATCTATTGATTATTCCAGTTCTTTGACGACTCTGAAGCCGATGGTGACTTGTCTCTCGCTGGCTTTGGTAAATTGCCTTGCGCCAGAAGAAACTGTTCCGCCGCTTTGAAGCCAGGAACCGCCTCTGTGTATGCGGTCATTGCAGGTTCCGTTATTCGGCCCGCCAACCAATGTCCAGGGGACGCTTGAATCCTGCGGCGCGCCTTTATAATCATAGTGAGTGCAGTCTTCTGTCCATTCGGCAACATTGCCGTACATATCATAAACGCCCCACTGGTTCGACTTAAAATAGCCGACCCTGGCAAGATAACTGACCCCGTCGCGGCATAGTTTATTGCGCCATTTCACTTTTGATTCTGCTGCGGCATGGTTTGAAAACTGGCAGAGAAACTTTTCGGTATCACCATAGTGCCATCTTAGTTTGCCGGTTGCTCTTGCGGCATATTCCCACTCTGCTTCCGTTGGCAGACGATATGTGCCGCCGGGAACCTGCTGGTTCAGCCATTTGACATAAGCCTTAGCGTCAAACCAGTTTATACATGCGGCTGGATAATCTTTACCCGATTTAAACCCGTTTTTTGCGTATGTTCTGCCGCGCCGATGTTTGCCGCGCCCTTTTTCATAGGTCCAGCACAAATTGCCCGGATCATGGCCGGCGTCTTTGATAAAGGCATCATACTGACCGACTGTTATTTCATAGACGCCAATGGCAATTTTTTTGTTGATGGCCATTTTTCTGATTGGCAGGGCATATTGATGGCGCTTTCTGTCAGGGTCTCTCCAGCCCATATTGAAGGTGCCCGTTGGCAGGGCGACCATTTTCGGGCAATCACGGCAATCCTGAAACCGCTCGCCCGGCTGGTAGCTTCTGGTTTTAGGTTTGTTCGGGTTTTCTGGCGGGGTGATGCCGGCGACCTTCTTTTCCTCAAGTGCTTTAATGCGCTGAAAATTCTTATATTCAATTTTGCGGAGCCGGTCTATCAGGCTGCGGGCTTCCAGAATGTGCTTGCCGTTCGGAAATTTATGTACATAGGCTTCAACTTCCAGTGATCGCCTTGCGTATTTCAGTTCATCCCAAAGCTGGTCGTCCGCATCGGCAATTTGTGCGTTCTTATCATCTTTGGCTTTCTTACTTTCTGACGCTGACTTTATTTGGCGGATTTTTAATCTGGCGATTGAGGCATAGCGGCCTTTCGGGTGCTCGGTCAGGTAAAATTCAAAGTCTGAAAGATTTTTAGATTTTTCTATGGTGGCCCAGAGCAGATCATCGGCATCTTTTTTAGAGCCAAATTCCTTGCGCTTGCCGGGTTTGAAGAAAAAGTCGCCTCTTAGTTCATCATAATAAGACGGGTATTGTTTATGAGCGCCGCCTTTGGCGGTTCTTGCCAGTGCTTCAACTTCTGAGCGTAGCCGTTTGGCGACGCGCACAATCTGCAGGCCTTCTTCTTTTAGTAAGGGGATCAGCTTTCTGGTATAAACTGAGTTTGGATGGGGATCATCATCACTTAGGCGATCGAGTGCCTGCTGGCCAACACCGGCGGAATACATCACGAAGGTGCCTTGTGGCGGGGCAGTTGTGCGGCCAAGGCCAACGGAGCGGCCGATTGAGCGGGTGCCTTTTCTTGGGAACGGGTTATTGCGGCAGGCATCAAGAATGAGAATGCTGACACGCACGCCCTGATCCTGCAGGGAACGAATAATTTCATTTTCTGAAAAGGCTTCTCTGGTGATGAAACCTTCCTGCCCCGGCGTGACGGCGGGGACATCTGTTGGCAGCAGATAGTTTTCACCGCGCACAGCGATGCCGTGACCAGAGAAGAAAAACAGCACTTCATCATCTTTTTCAATTTTGCCAGTGAAATTTGCCAGCGCCGCATTCATGGCGCGGCGATCAAGGTTCTGATGTAAATGGGGTTCAAAACCAAGGTCAGTTAATGTGGAAGAAATGGCGACAGCATCATTGACGGCCTTTTTTAGCGGGGTGACATTTTTATACTGATCATTACCGATGATCAGGGCCATGCGTTTTGCCTGCGCCTTACTCACAACGAGTGAAAGGAGCAATACCGACATAACCAGCATCAGTGCTAATTTTCCATGCCATCTCAAATTTTTAGTTAAGTGCAAGGCTATGGGTGATGATGTTCCGCTTTGCATGTCTCCTCCAACAAGGCTGGTCGCTTTTGTTCTGATTCGCTGTTTTTGAGCATTATAACCAAGGTCACAGCGATTAACAGAGAACCAATATTAATAATTTGTCATTTAAAACGAAAAGGTTAACCGGAAAATGGCCTGGTAAGGGTTTGGAAAGGTCCTTTGAATAGACTTATTAATGAATATTAATAATTTTTGATGGTTGTGTCATGTCTGTTTCATTTACACAGGTACAGGCGGCCGTACAAAACCTGACACCGACAGGTGGGGCTTCTGGTCCGCTCACACTGCAAGTGCTTCATAAAACAGAAGCGCTCCTGAGCAAGCTGTTGGCGTTTGACCAAAGCAAACCCGTTTCCGTTGAAGTTCTGAAAGCGACGCCAAACGGGCGCGCCGAAGTGATTGCTGGTGGTTTAAAGCTGGATGTGAAGGCTTCTATCCCGTTAAAGGCTGGCGAAGTTTTTCAATTAAAACCGGAGCCGGTTGGCTCAAGCTTCAGGTTTGTGCAAGCGCCTTTGAATGCTGCTGACGGGGCTGCGGGTTCCGTTAAAACGGCAGTTTCCGGCCAAAACGGACTGGCGCAAACTGCAAAAGGTCCAATACCTACTGGTGTGGCTTCTGCTACGCAGGGCGCTGTTAACGCGAAACTGCCAACGCTGAACACAGGTGTTGTGCAAGCTAATGTCACCCAGGGTGGCGTCGGGGGTGCGACGACTGCTTCAGGTTCTGTGACCACACAGCAAAGTCAAATTGCGACTAGCCCACAAAGCGGGGCAGGTAGAACACCGGCTGCCGGTTCCGGTTCAGGGATCAACCCGCAAGTCACCGCTTCTGCTCTTATCAAACTCGCGGCTGAGACCCTTCCAAATGGATTGCAAACAGGGGCTCTTGCCCGGGGTCAGGCTCACATACAGACTTCACTTCAACCGGGAATTCAGGCCGGGCAAAATGCAGGACTTAGCGCAGGTCTCAGTTCCGGGCTGCAAGGTGCTGCAACTGCGGGGCAAATCGGCGCTGCTGGTCGCCGCGGTGATGAGCGCGGTGCTGATTTTAAATCTGCCGTGAAGGGAAATGATGGTGCTGGTGGTAGGGGATTGCCGTTACCAGTCAATGCTGTTGAAAAAGTAACCGCCGAGCAAGTCACTGCAAAATATACACAATTTACATCTCAGCCAGTGGAAGAAGTGCAGGAATTACAGGGCCGCCAGGCGCAGAAGGCTGACCTCACGATTGAACTGCCGCTTGGAGGTGATGCCAAACCACTGATGGTTCAGTTGCAGATCGGACGTGATGAGGCGGGGCCGGAAACTGGCGACGAGCGGGATGCTTATGCCTTGCGTTTTTCACTTGAAACTGAAGAAACCGGGCCGGTTCACGCGTCTGTCGGACTGCCATTTGTGCAGAAAGAAAAAGAGGGCGCGCAAGGACATGCCGCGCATTTCAGGGTGACAATCTGGGCTGAGCAGGCGCTGTTTGCTGATATGCTAGAAGCCGAGCGGGATTTGCTGATTGATCGCTTTGCAGCGACCGGGCTTGATCTGAGCCGGTTACAAATTCGCCGGGGGCGGCCGCTTTCTATGCAGTATAGGGACAGTGTTTCGACAGGCGCTATGCCCGGCCATGATATTCATCTCGATTCTGAGATTTGAAGGGGGCTTTAGATGAGTGACAATGATCATCAACAAGATGAAACTGACCCCCTAACCGAAATGGGTATCAAAACCGCCGTTGCGCTGCATTATGACCATGTTGACGCGCCGAAAGTGGTTGCAAAGGGCGAAGGGGTTATTGCGGAACAGATCATCGCTGCCGCGAAGGAACACGGGGTGTTTATTAAAGAGAACCCGTTGCTGGCAGAAGCGCTTGGGGCTGTTGAGCTTGATGATGAAATCCCGGTAGAGCTTTATATGGCTGTTGCGGAAATTATAGGTTTTGTGCTGAGCGTGAAGGGGCAGGCCGTGCCAGCCGTTCCAGAATAATAGCGATCAGGCTTAGCCAAACACGGCCAATCTTATTGATTAAATTGAAAAAACTGAAAGTATAATCACGCTTCTCAATGGCGTTTCAGATGCTGGCCGCCATCCAGAGTGATGGTTTCTCCGGTCATTGAGGACGTATTGAGGATGAAACGGACTGCGTTTGAGATATCTTCCAATGAAGTCCCCGCGCCAAGGAGGGTGCTGTTGCATTCATTTTCAAATTCTTCCTTTGTCTGATGAATGCTTTGCAAAACTGGCCCCGGGGCAATGGCATTCACTCTGATTTGCGGGGCGAGTGCCTGCGCCATTGTGGTGGTTGCTGCCGATAGGCCGACTTTGCTTAATGTATAGCTGAAAAAATCAGGGTTCAGGTTATGTATGCGTTGATCAGTGATGTTAATAATATTTGCATCTATCTGATTTACCTGATTGTTTTTCTCCAGTTCAGTGACAAATGCCTGGCTGAGCAATAGCGGGGCTTTCAGGTTTATGGCCATCTGGTGGTCAAAAACGCTGCCTTTCAGGCTTTGAAACTCATCTTTTTCGAACACAGAGGCGTTGTTGATCAGTAGCATCGGTGCGGTTAGCTGCGCGGAAATTGCCGGGAGAAGCGCCGCGATTTCAGCTTCATTTTCCAGATCGGCCCTGACTGCGATGACCTGTTGCCCCAGCGCCACTATTTCATTGCAGAGGGTTTCAACTTCTTTTGTTGAATTGCGGTAATGTACGGCGATGTCCCAGCCCTCTCTGGCCAGTTTCAAAGCCAGATGCCGGCCAATGCGTTTGCCGGCACCAGTAATACAAGCTGTTTTTCTCAATTCGCTCATTGTCTGACTGAATGTTCAGTTAATTGGATTTGTTTACTCAGGCTGGTCTGGTCGATCGGGTGAGTTCTGCCCATTTCGACTACTTTGTAGATATAACCACAATAGATAAGCAGAAAAACCAGCCCAACTGACCAGTTTATTTTGAGCCGGTATAAAATAAACGGTGTGATGGAAAGGGCTGCGGCTGCCATGACCCATAAATCAAACTGAAGGAACTGAGGGTCAACATCGACGGGTGTGATCAGTGCGGTGATGCCCAACACGGCGCATATGTTAAAAATATTTGAACCGATGGCATTGCCCAGCGCCAGAGCAGGCTGGGCGCGAATGGCGGCCATAACCGTTGCGGCGAGCTCTGGCAAAGATGTGCCGATGGCGATGACTGTCAGGCCGATGGTGGCGTCCGAGACGCCAAATGTGCGGGCAATATCAACGGCTCCTTTGATGGTCAATTCTGCGCCAATGGCAAGACCGATCAGGCCAATAAGGATAAACCCGAGCATTTTCAGACTTGATGTGCTTTTATTTTCCTGAGCTTCTTCAATGAGTTCTTCGATTTCTTCATCTATGACTTCAGCATCGTTTTTGTGTCTTCTGGCGCGGATGAAACAATCTGCGAAGAAAGCGAAGAGAAGAAAAACCAATGCCAGACCATGCCAGATAGTGAGCGGTGACCAGAAGCAAAGCCCAATTAAAACGGCGCTCGCGCCAAGCATGAAAAGAAGATTATGGTTGAGATTTTTCTGATTGCAGCACATTGTTGCGATTAATGCTGGGACACCTAACACCAGCCACATATTGGCGATATTACTGCCAACCACGTTGCCGAGTGTGATGCCGGAAAAACCGGTTAAGGCGGCCCGAATGGATATCAGAAGTTCTGGTGCGGAAGTGCCAAATGCGACGATTGTCAGGCCGATTATCAGGTGAGGTATATTGAGACGGACTGCCAGAGCGACTGCACCGCGAACCAATATATCACCGCCAAAAATCAGCAATGCTATTCCGGCGATCAGAAAAAGATATGACATTTAGGCTACTCTCCCGGCTGGTAAAATGAAGTCTTATCAAACTGACTGTCATTTAACAATAAGATGTATTTTATATGTGTAATTTTAAGTAATTGCTCAATAATTATGCAGTTGATCTTTTGGTAATCATTGATATTTTTGAAGAATTTTGAACAAATTTCTTTGCTGTTACTGATCTGTCACAATATGGCAGGAATGTGATATTTTTGCTGACTTAATGTGCAGAGCAACGCTGGATTCAGACTTGGCACGGAACTTGTAATACTAACTCTATAAATTTGTGGCTAGAGTATGAGTAACTCTCTAATTCACTTAGGACCATCTCAATACTTACCTATTAGGCGCAGATATAGCTTAATACAACTATTAGTAACTTTACCAAAATTGGCTTTCCTTTGAAGAAGCTACCTGGTTTTTCAAAGAGGTCTCATTCCAATTGGGGGAATAAATGAACTATAAAACTTTAACAGGACGTATTGCCGCAACGACTGTTGCTCTATTCGTCACTACAACTGCTGCTAGCGCGGCTGATTTGTTTGATCGTGGCAGCATGAAAGACGCACCTGTTGTTGCTGCTCCTGAACGTCCGGTCTTCTCAGCTCATGTTGGTTTGACTACGGATTATGTTTTCCGTGGCATTTCACAAACTGAAGAAAACCCTGCTATTCAGGGTGGTTTTGATGCGACCTACAAAATGTTCTATGCAGGTATCTGGGCTTCAAACCTTGATTTCGGTGGCGACGCAAATGGCAATGATATTGCCAACATCGAAATCGACGTTTATGGCGGCATTAAGCACAAATTTGGCGCTGTGGAAGCTGATCTGGGTGTGATCTACTATGCTTACCCAAGTGCTGAAGATGCTGGTGCTGAACTTGATTATGTTGAAATCAAATTTGGCCTTAGCGGCAACCTGACTGAAAAAGTCGCACTTGGTGGTACTTTGTACTACTCACCTGATTACACAGGTGAAACTGGTGAAACTCTGACATATGAAGGCACAATCTCTATCGCGCTTGGTACATATGGTCGTTTTGCACCATCACTAACAGGTACTGTTGGTTATGTTGATTTTCTTGAAAATGCATTTGAAGTCAACTCATATGCTTATTGGAATGCCGGTGTTGAAGTTGGCCTGATGGATAAGATTACTCTTGATCTTCGCTATTGGGATACTGATGCAGATGGTACTCATCCTTTTGCCGGTACAAATTCAGACGAGCGGTTTGTAGCGACAATTTCATCAAGCTGGTAAGCTTAAAACCTATCTTAATCTCCTAAACTCTAAACAAATTTAAAAAGGGACCTCAATTTTGAGGCCCCTTTTTTGTGTTTTATTAACTTTACTTTAGACGAATCAGTTAAGCTATTAATTTAGAACTATATTTTGTTGTTTATATCTGAGCTTTCAGTTTTGACTTGTGTATGTTTTATGGTCTTTATTGCAGGTTCAAGCGGCTTGTTTTCAACGTGCCACTCTGTTGAAACAGGCTCTGCTCATGACGATCAATTTTTATGGAATTTTTAATTCTCTTTTGGGGGTATATAAATGAACTACTCAACTTTAACCAGGGGCATGGCTGTTGCGGCGGCGTCCCTTTTCCTTGGCGCTGGTGCGGCACAAGCGGGTGACCTGTTTGATCGCGGTAGCATGAAGGATGCGCCTCTCGTTGCTGAGCGCGAGCGGCCAACATTTTCAGCTAATGTTGCTTTAACTACGGATTATGTTTTCCGTGGCATTTCACAAACAGAACAGAACCCAGCCATACAAGGCGGGTTTGATATGACTTACAGATCATTTTACGCTGGCGTCTGGGCTTCCAATCTTGATTTTGGCGGTGATGCCAACGGTAATGACATTGCGAATATTGAGATTGATGTTTATGCCGGTTTCAAGCGTAAATGGCGGAAAACTGAATTTGATCTTGGCGTGATCTATTATGCTTACCCAAGTGCGGAAGATGCCGGTGCTGAGCTTGACTATGTTGAGTTTAAATGGGCTTCAACCACTGAGCTGACTGACCGGATTACATTTGGCACAGCAACTTTTTACTCACCTGATTACACCGGTGAAACTGGTGACGTGATCACTTCTGAGGGCACGATCTCGATTGCTCTTGGTGAAGTTCGCGGGATGAAAACATCATTTTCAGCTTTGCTTGGCTATGTTGATTTTCTTGATGATCAGTTTGAAGGGAATTCATACACCTATTGGAATGCCGGTGTTGAAGTTGCTTTAAGTGATAAATTCACACTTGATCTTCGCTATTGGGACACTGACAATGATGGAAATGATCCATTTGCCGGTACCAATTCAGATGAGCGGTTTGTAGCGACCATTTCTTCAAGCTGGTAATAGCCACTCATTCACTACGAAATTCATAAAACAGGGTCTCATTTGAGGCCCTGTTTTTTTGTCTGTGAGCTGGCTTGTTGCTGCCCTATTTTTGCAGCAGAGCTGTAATAAAGTTGTTTTAACTTACAGTTTTTCATCACTTTAACAGGATTAAACCATGCGCGGACTATTGAAGATGTTGTCACAGATGAAGTTTTTTATTTCGGCTCAGGCTCTTATGATCGCCGCTGTGTTTCTCTATTTCAGCAGTGTTCCTGGTGGATTGCCTTCTGCCCGGGCAGCAGAAAATAACGAGGTCCTGTCGTTATTAAAACCGGCGGAAGAATTTGAGCTTTCAACCTTTGCTGAAGATCTGCCAGTTGTGCGTCTGATGGTGATGACAGGAACTGGCAATGTGATTGTCTCTCAGCCCGGGCTTGGTGAGGTGACGCTGCTTTTTAGTGATGGCAATGCTGACGGCGTTTCTGACGGGCGGGTGACTTTGGTCAAAGGTCTTCGTAAGCCGCACGGGCTGGCGCTTGATGGTAACTATCTTTATGTGGCGGCAGAAACGAAGGTTGTCAGATACAAGTTTGATGAAAAAGCCCGCAGGGTGACATCTGATGCTGAGCTGATGTTTGAGGGTATGCCAACCGGCGGGCATTCGACACGAACAATCGCCAAAGGCCCTGATGGGTATTTTTATGTTTCTGTTGGCTCGAGTTGTAATGTCTGTGTTGAACGGCACAAGTGGCGGGCTACGATTGTTCGTTTTAAGCCCAACGAAGAAGTCGAGATTTATGCGACAGGGCTTCGGAATACCGTTGGCTATGACTGGCACCCTTTGAACGGCGAGCTTTATTCCGTTGACAATGGACGTGACTGGCTTGGTGATGATTTGCCGCCAGAGGAAGTCAATAAAATCACCAAGGGTGGGTTTTATGGTTGGCCTTATTTTTATGGTGATTCCGTGCGGGATAATGATTTTGGCGGTAATTATAGTGAAAAACAACATGGCAAACCGATTGGCCCCGTGCATGTTTTTGGGGCGCATATTGCCCCGCTCTCATTGAAATTTCACCAATCAGCTGCATTTCTCAATGGTGATACAGCGGCGGCGCTTGTGGCTCAGCATGGCAGCTGGAACCGCTCTAAACCGGCTGGCTATAAGGTCGTTCGGCTTGGGTTTGATGAGACAGGAAAGATCACTCAGACAGAGTTTCTCAGTGGTTTTTTACGGCCGAACGGGCGGCCTGTCGGGCGACCCGTTGACAGTTTATCTCTTGAAGACGGGTCTATCCTGATCAGTGATGATCAGGGTGGGGTGATCTGGCGGATGAAGCCAAAAAGCTGACAATATAATGTTGCCTGCATTTGTTCCCGGCTAGCTTCTGCCGTTTCTGACGGGCGGCAGGTAGACCTTTGGCAGGCGGCATAATCTGCTTTGATTTTCGTTCTGGCCGCAGCCCCTCAGCTTACCGGATTTATTATAGCAAATGCGGATTTCTCTTAAACGACGTTTGCCGCAAACAATAGAAATCATCTCCGGTTTCAGATCCGGGTTATTGACAAGAAAATCGTTCTCAATTTCTTTTGGTGACAAGAGCAATGGTTTCTCCGGCGCTTTATATCTGGGCGGGATTTTGATGCTGTTATAGAGCTTGCGTGAGAGGTCATAATATTGCTCGGGAGATAGGCCAGAGCATGTGCCATGCTTTTTATATTCATGAATGATCAGACCTTTTGACGGCATGATGTCCATCATGGACTGGATTAGCTCTCTTGAAACCCAGCTGTTCTTTTTGGTCGGGCAGCTTTGCGGCCAGCCCTTTTCATATTGTGGCCAGACCCCGTGCAGAATGAATGAATAGGGGCGGCTTGATGTGCATTGTGGATCACGCTTCTGGTCGCCGCCGGTTTCGCAATAGGTCGGAGACCAGGACAAAACAAGGTCATAATAATCAAACTGGCCGGCGACATTGCGCTGGTTATAATTATTCGTTTTTCTGTTATAGGCGCTGTCCTGATTTCTATATTTATTCTGATCCCTGTATTTGTTCTGGCCCTCATATTTCTGCTGGCCGTAATCTCTGGCGGTGGCAGCTTCTTTTTCCGGGGTCAGAGTTGCGCCTGTCCATAAAGCGCCGAGGGCGACAAGAGCAATGAGAATTTTCATTTTCGGGCTTCGGGACATAAAATTCTTCATCATCGGGCTTTTTAACAGCTCATTCAGTTTGTTGAATTGTGAATTTTTCATTGTTTTCAATGCTCTTTACTGATGTTCTCTACGATCAGATTAATTTAGCTACTTTTAAGGCAAAACTTTGCACCAATGCAACTTCTTTCAGGTGATCAAACCGGCCTGATGCACCGCCATGGCCTGCTTCCATATTGGTTTTCAGCGCAAGGATGTTCTGATCGGTTTTGGTGTTTCGTAATTTGGCCACCCATTTTGCCGGTTCCCAATAGGTCACACGCGGGTCAGTCAGCCCCGCCATGACAAGCATGGGCGGGTATTCTTTCGCTTCAATGTTATCATAGGGTGAATAGCTCATGATGCGGTTATAAGCTTCTTCGCTTTCAATCGGGTTGCCCCATTCGGGCCATTCGGGAGGTGTCAGCGGGAGTGTGTCATCAAGCATTGTGTTGAGCACATCGACAAAGGGAACTTCGGCAATAATGCCCCCAAACAGCTCCGGCTCCATGTTGACAACGGCGCCCATTAACATGCCGCCCGCTGAGCCGCCATGGGCTACGATGCGCCCTCTTTCGGTAAAATTCTCAGCAATAAGAAACTCACCAGCCGAAATAAAATCTTTGAAGCTATTGGTTTTATATTCCATCTTGCCGTATTTGTACCAGTTGTAGCCTTTTTCCTTACCGCCCCTGATATGGGCGATGGCGTAGATAAAGCCGCGGTTCACCAGGCTGAGGTGGTTGGCATAAAAACCGGCAGGCATTGAAATGCCATAAGAGCCATAACCATAAAGAAATACCGGGGCTGAGCCATCTATCGGTGTGTCCTTATGATATAGCAGTGTGACGGGAATTTCTTCGCCATCATGAGCGGCGGCAAAGACGCGGCGAGTGACATAATCCTCAATGGTGTGACCGGACGGGACTTCCTGGGTTTTGCGCAGCACACGTTCTCTTGTCTGCATATTATAATCATAGACCTGGGCCGGGGTGGTCATTGAGGAATAGGTGAAACGTATGTTGTCCGTTTTAAATTCATAGCCGCTTGAAAGGCCGAGGGAATAAGCCTCTTCATCAAAGCTGATGGCGTGCTCATCGCCTGTATCTATCTGGCGAATGATGATGCGCGGCAGGCCGTTTTCACGTTCAAGTCTGATGAGATAGTCCTGCAGCACTGTGATATTTAAAATCAAACAACCGGGCTTATGAGGAATGAGTTCCTGCCAATGCTCTGTTTCTGGCCGATCAGCCGGGCAGGTGATGATTTTAAAATCTTCAGCACCATCATGATTGGTTAAGATGTAGAGAACGCCGCCACGTTCTTCAAGACCGTATTCATGGCCAATGTGACGCGGCAGGACCACTTTCGTTTTGCCGTTCGGGTCATCAGCCTCTATCAGATGCCATTCTGATGTTTCATGACCGGAGGCATTGATGGCCACATATTTATTTGACTGGGTGTTGCCGATATTGACAAAGAAACCGGGGTCTTTTTCCTGATAGACCAGCTCATCTCCCGCTTCAGATAGTGCCGCATTTAATTGATGCCGATAGACAAAGGCGGGGCGATGGTTTTCATCGCGTTTGACATAATAAAGCGTTTTAGAATCATTGCCCCAGCAGAGCCCACCGGTGGTTTTTTCAATTGACTGGTGATGATCCGTGCCGGTTGCGAGATCTCTTATATAGATGGTGTAATATTCTGAGCCTTTATCATCAAGGCACCAGGCCAGCAGGCTATGGTCAGGGCTGTGGGCGATGCCGCCAAACTGAAAATAGGCTTTGCCTTCGCTTAGCTGATTGCCATCCAGCAGGACCGTTTCTTCACCGGTTTCATTCTGCAAACGGCAATAGCGCGGGTGTTCGCCATTTTCAACATATGAGACATAGTAACTATAGGGGCCGTCTTTTTCCGGGACGCTGCTGTCATCCTGTTTGATGCGGCCTTTTAATTCTTCAAACAATATTTCCTGCAGGGGTTTTGTGTCTGCAAGGACGCTTTCGGTATATTCATTTTCAGCTTCAAGATAGGCTCTGATGTCAACATCAAGTGTCTCGGGGCTGGTCATCACCTCTTGCCAGTTTTCTGCTCTAAGCCAGTTGAAGGGGTCAACATAAGTGAAGCCGTGATGGGTGCTGGTGAATGGGCGAACTTCAGCAAGGGGTGGGGCAGTTTTATTCATTGAGCAATTTCCGGTGTTTGATTTTATGTTGACCCAGTAGGGGTGACGGGAGACTGACTGTAGTGTTTGTTTTCCAGAATTAAGGACGGCTTTTATGCATTTCTTTTCTTGTTAGCACTTCTTCTTATAGCCTTCCAGTGGTTAAGAGCTGGTTCTAGTGAATTCCAGTGGCGCTCGAAGCTTTGTGTTGGTCATTTTTTGGGCGGAAAGGGTTTATAGGGGGCTTTATATCTGGAAAAACTTTACTCATAAAGGCTCTGGCTATTGTACAACCAATTTAAGGGCTGCTATTGTCGCTCTATCTATATCATTATAGATGCTCTATAACAAAATGGACGCCGGGGACCCTCTCTTTAAAATGGCTAATGTATCGAATGGCTGGTTTGTTTAACTTTGCTTATCTGTCGTTTAATCAGAAATTTCTAGTTCAGCCATTTCATATTTCTACTGATCGGTGGTGTTTGTTATTTGCGATGTGCAACAACCTTAAATTAAGGGCTTTTGCTTGTGATTGGCTTTGCTGTTCTTACTCCATTTTTCGCGGCGCTTTTTGCGCCTTTGCTTGTCTATCTGATTGGTCACCGCGCTGCATGGATACTGGCCATAGTGCCGGGTTACCTTGCTTACCGCCTGCTTGAGTTTACAGCGCCTGTTGCACGGGGTGAGAGAATTCTTCAATCTCACAGCTGGCTTGAAGGGTTTCAGGTCAATTATTCCTTCATGATTGACGGGCTTAGCCTTACTTTTGCATTCCTTATTCTTGGCATCGGCTTTTTTATTGTGATTTATGCCGGGGGTTATTTAAAAGGGCACCCGCATCTTGGTCGTTTCCTTGCAACATTATTGGCGTTTATGGGCTCTATGCTTGGGCTGGTGCTGGCGGACAATCTGATTACTCTGTTTGTGTTCTGGGAGCTGACCTCTATTACCTCATTCCTGCTCATCGGCTTTGACCATGAGCGGATGGCTGCGAGACGGGCGGCTTTGCAGGCTTTGATCATAACCGGGCTAGGCGGCCTTGTTATGCTGGCCGGTTTTGCGCTTATCGGCATTGTTGGCGGGACGTTTGAACTTTCGGAATTGCTGACCAAAGGGGATGAGATTAAACAGCACGGACTTTATAGCCTGATGTTCTGGCTGGTGATGGCTGGCGCCTTTACCAAATCAGCTCAAGTGCCGTTTCATTCCTGGTTGCCGAATGCGATGGAGGCACCAACACCAGTTTCAGCCTATCTCCATTCAGCGACGATGGTGAAAGCGGGTGTTTATCTGCTGATGCGGACTTACCCGATGCTTGGTGAAACGGACCTTTGGGAAACGGTGCTGCCGATATTTGGTGGTACGACGCTGATTGTCGGCACTGTGCTTGCCGTTCGCGATACGGATATGAAGCTGATGCTGGCTTATACGACCGTGGCCTCACTTGGGTTGCTGGTGATGATGCTTGGTGTTGGCAATGAAAGAGCGGTTGAAGGTGCTGTTCTTTATCTTGTGGCGCATTCATTTTTCAAGGGTGCTTTGTTTATGGTTGTTGGCACAGTGGACCATGAAGCAGGGACAAGACAGATTGATAAACTCAGCGGTCTTCGAAGCGCCATGCCGATTACAGCACTGGCGGCTATGCTGGCGGCGCTTTCGATGTGCGGATTGCCGCCTTTTGTCGGGTTTCTGGCGAAAGAATCGATCTACCATGCGGTGACTCATGGCGGCTGGCATGAAGGCATCATCGCGGGTGTTGCGATTATCGGCAATGCGCTGATGTTTGGTGTGGCTGCCAGCATCGCCATTCGTCCGTTTACCGGTAAATGGGTTGACCCGCCAAAAGCTGTACATGAAGGCTCAGTCATGCTGGTGCTCGGGCCGATAGTATTAAGTATTTTGGGGCTGGCAACAGCGCTGTTTGTGCTTGAAATGATGCAGGCGCATTTCTTTAAGCCGATGATTTCAGCCGTTGCAGGGCAGGATGTGGCCGTTGATCTGCATTTGTGGGGTGGATTGAACCCGGCTCTGGTGCTGAGTGTGCTGACCGTCGGGCTTGGTCTTTTTGTGTTTGTTTACTTTAAAAAATTCAGAAAAGCGTTTGATGGCATTCTCAATTTTATTGGCTGGGGTCCTGATAAAGGATTTGACCAGGCAATCTGTGTGTTGGGTTTTGTTGCCCGGCATGTGACGCGATTGTTGCAAAGCGGTGAAATGCGCACATATATGCGGGCGACGTTATTTGTGGTTGCGATAACGCTGTTGTGGCCAATGTATCAGTTTGAAGTCTGGCCTTTGAGACCGCAATTTCCTGAGCTTCGGTTATGGGAAGCAGGTGTGTTTGGCATTCTTGCTGTTGGGATATTGCAGGTCATATTCTCAAAAACACGGCTGACGGCGATTGTCTCACTTGGCATTCAGGGATTTTCGGTTGCGCTTATCTTTATGATGTTTGGCGCGCCGGACCTTTCCTTTACCCAGTTTATGGTGGAAACGCTATCGGTTGTTATTATCGCACTGGTGCTGACACGCTTGCGGTTGATGCAACATGATGGCCGCGGCCCGGCAGCGTTTTTGTTTGACGGGCTGGTTGCCATTGGTGTTGGCGTTGGCATGGGCGCTTTGCTGATGGCCATCACAGAGGCACCACTTGATATGCGCCTTTCTGAATTCTTCTCAACTTATTCAGCGGCGATTGCCCATGGACGTAATATTGTGAATGTCATTCTGGTGGATTTCCGGGCACTTGATACGCTTGGGGAGATCACGGTTGTGCTGATCACCGGTGTTGCGGCTCTTGCACTCATTCGGGTTCGCTCTTCAGAAAAGGCTGATGAGAAAACAACCAGCACCATGACCGGAGGCTCAGACGCCGAGGGTGAGAACGCTCTGGCAGGGAAGGACGCATCATGAATACTCTCATTTTAAGGACGATTGTTCCCATTCTGACCAGCCTGATGGTGATTTATTCGATCATTGTTTTGCTTTCAGGGCATAACCAACCGGGCGGCGGGTTTATTGGCGGGCTGATCGCCGCTTCAGCATTTGCTCTTTATGGCATTGCCTGCGGGGTGGCCCCTGTCAGGCGGGCGCTCTATTTTCACCCGATTTCCATTTCTGGTTTTGGAATGTTTTTAGCAGCTTTAAGCGGGTTTCCTTCGCTTTATGAACATGTGCCATATCTAACTGGCTTGTGGTGGTTTCCGGAAATTGCCAAGGGTGTTGAAGTGCCCCTTTCCACCCCGCTGATATTTGACATTGGCGTCTGGCTGGTTGTGGTTGGTTCGCTTGTCAGTATTGCTCTGGCTCTTGAAGAGAAGGTTTAAACGGATGGAGAGTTATCTTTCAATTTTGGTCGGGCTTTATTTTGCCGGTAGTGTATTTCTGCTGCTTTCACAAAGCCTCATTCGGGTGCTGATTGGCATTGCCCTGCTTGGCAATGCTGTCAATCTGCTGATATTTACGGCTGGCCGGATTACTCGCGGCGTTCCGCCGATCGTGCCTGATGGATTAAAGGCAGCGAGCAGCTCAATTGCCAATCCATTACCTCAGGCGCTTATTCTGACTGCTATTGTGATTTCATTTGCCTTGTTTGCCTTTGTGCTGGTGCTGACTTACCGGGCCTATGAAGCCACGGGGACTGATAACACCTCCAAGATGAGGGTGGCTGAACCAACTGAGACGATACGCCTGCCGGAGGGATATTAATTTATGCAAACGACCAATACAGAAGGGGCGATGCTGCAAACGGCGACTGCCACGATTGACTGGCTGATTATTGCGCCGGTTGTAACACCGCTGGTTGCTGCGGCAGTACTGATCATTTTCAGGCGGTCAGTAAGTTTGCATCCTTTACTCACTTTACTGGCGCTTGGTTTTAATATTTTTGCTTCTTATCTGCTGTTGATGCGGGTGCAGGCCGAAGGGCCGCTTGCCATGACAATGGGCAACTGGCTGCCACCGTTTGGTATCAGTTTTGTTGCTGATCTGCTTGGTGCAATATTAACGCTGACTTCTTCTGTTGCCGTGTTTTGCGTGGCGCTTTATGGCATGGGGGATGCTTCCTCACGCGAGCGACGCTTTGGGTTTTACCCTTTGATCCTGACTTTGCTTGTCGGTGTGAACGGCTCATTCCTGACCGGGGATATTTTCAATCTTTATGTATGGTTTGAAGTGTTTGTGATTTCTTCCTTTGGGTTGATTGTGCTTGGGGGGACAACAAAACAACTGGATGGTGCGGTCAAATATTGTTTCCTCACTCTTGTAGCGACGACAATGTTTCTAATCGCAACCGGTTATCTTTATGGCCTTTATGGCACGCTGAACATGGCGGACCTTAGCAAAATTATTGGACCGCTTCCGTTTCAGGGGCCACTGGTTGTGGTCTCATGTCTTTATCTGCTGGCCTTCGCCATGAAGGCGGCGGCGTTTCCACTATATTTCTGGTTGCCGGCTTCTTATCACACGCCGAAAATTGCGGTTTCTGCGCTTTTTGCCGGTTTGCTGACCAAGGTTGGTGTTTATGCGCTGATCAGGACATTTACAATTGTTTTGCCGCCTGCCGGCCAAAGCTGGCTGATGGAGGTGATGTTTTATGTCGGCGTACTGACTATGATCGCCGGTGCGCTTGGCGCTGTGGCGCAAACGGAGCTGCGCCGGTTGTTCAGCTTTTTGCTGGTGGCCAGCATCGGCTTTTTGCTGGTTGGGCTTTCACTTGGCACTGAGGCCGCTTTAAGCGCGACAATTTTTTATATGGTCCATTCTATACTGGTGATGTGCGGGTTGTTTCTTCTTGCCGGGCTTCTATTCAGCTATCGGGGTAGCCTTGATCTCAGGACGCTTTCCGGGGTTAATAAGGACATACCATTATTAAGCGGTCTGTTTTTGTTGCTGGTGTTTATGGCTTCAGGCTTTCCGCCATTTTCAGGGTTCTGGCCGAAACTGATGCTGATTTCTGAGACCATGCAGCAGGAAGCTTACCTTGGCACTGGCACTATCATTTTCAGCAGCTTTTTATCCATCATTGCCCTTGGGCGGGCTTATGCATTCGCCTGCTGGCGGCCGGCTGTTGATGCGGCTCAGCCTTTAATCGAGGGGCAAAAAAACAGTTTGAACGGGTTTGTTCGTCTGCAGTTTTTACCGCTGATATTATTGCTTTTGGTTGCAACTGCGATTGGCATTTTGCCTGGAATTCTGTTTGACTTTACAACGGGCGGTGCCAAGGGCCTGCTTGACAGCAGCGCATATATCGCCGCTGTGTTTGGAGGAGCGCAATGAACCGGATTTTCCTTATTAATATGTTGCTGGCCTTTACCTGGTGTATGGTGCAGGGCTCCTTTACCTTTGTGAACCTGTTATTTGGTTTTGCGATTTCAAGTGGTGCGCTCTGGCTGATACGTGAGCAATTTGGGACGTCAAAATATTTTAAGCGGGCCTGGCTGATTTTCGGGCTTGGTGTGTTGTTCTTAAAAGAACTGTTGCTTTCAGTTCTTCGGGTTGCGTGGCTGGTTGTCAAACCGGGAAATTCACTTAAGCCCAGCTTTATTTCTTTTCCGTTGACTGTTGATAAACCCCACGAAATTACGCTGCTTGCCAATCTGATTACTCTGACGCCCGGTACGCTGAGTGTGGATGTTTCAGATGACAATAAGACGCTTTACATTCACTGCATTGATGTCAGCTCAGTGGATGATTTAAGAAAAGATATTGCGGACGGGTTCGAGCGCAAGATTATGGAGGCCCTTCGATGACCGCTTCTGATTTTTTCGATTTAGCAATTAAGATTTCTTTCGGCCTGACTATTCTGTCATTTGTGCTGACCATTGGCCGACTAATATTAGGACCGACACTTGCCGATAGGATTTTATCGCTTGATATGCTTGTGACACTTGGCATCGGTTTTATCGCGATTTTCACCCTCTATACCGGATTTTATGCCTATCTCGATATGGCGATTGCGCTTGGGCTTGTCGGCTTTCTGGCAACTGTTGCGTTTGCGAGATTTCTTATGCACCAGGTCACCGGCCCAACAGCCAAGGATGCGCCCCAACCCGAGAAGATTTATGACGAACTCAGCGAGGAGAAAAGCTAATGCTTTCATACATTACAGGAACCTTGTTGATTGTTGCTTCCATTTTCAATCTGATTGCGGCGATTGGTCTGTTAAAATTTCCAGATGTTTATACCCGTATGCATGCGGCAAGTAAGGCCGGTACGCTTGGTTCTGGTCTGATGCTGGTTGCGATTGCGGTTCATTCGGGTGAAGCGACGATTGCTTCGCGCGCGCTTGCGGGGGTTGCTTTCTTTTTGCTCACCGCGCCGATTTCTGCGCACCTTCTGGCGCGGGCGGCTTATGTGGCTGGAATTGCTCCCTGGAGCGGAACTGAGATTGACCACCTTAAGGGACATTATAAAGATAAAGAAGGTCACCTAAGCTCAGACGATGAAAGCTGAGGATTAATGCTTGATCTGGAGGGCTGAAACCTTTCCTGATTGACTAGATTTTCAGAATTACCAGATTGGATACAGCAATAGAAAAAGCTGCAGGCGTAATCCCATTAAAGTGGGGCGCTCTGCAGCTTTTTTATTTGGCAGCTTAACTTTTTAGCTAGCTGTTGACTAACCCTGACGCGCTTTAAAGCGTGGGTTGGTTTTGTTGATAACATAAAGACGGCCACGGCGGCGAACGACGCGGTTATCCCGATGGCGCTTAGCGAGCGACTTTAGTGAATTTCTGATCTTCATCGTCTTATACCTGCAATGGATAAATTTAAGTCTGGCTTTGCCAATAAGCCTTGTTTTCTGTTCGCTCATCAACCTAATTCGAAGTGATGAAAAATCAATTGCTTCTTAGCCTTTGCATTTAAAAGGTTAAGACAATAAATGAGCTTTAATGACAAGAAAGTCTGGCAAAAAATAATGGCCAGCAAAAAACCGGCCTTTTCAGAGGTTTTAATGACATAAGTCCCTTATATTGTCAACTTAGGTATTCAATCCGTTTTGGGGTTTGAACCTCTTTTGGGGCTGCAAATTTTACTTAAACGGCCCTTAAAGACGCGAGCTTTATCCCAAACGCAACGAAGACAACTCCTGTCACTCCTTTTACCCAGCGCTGGAAATTGTTGTTTGTGGCGGCTTTTGTTAATTGTGCCAGCAGTAATATCATTGCTGTGAACCAGAGCAGATTGATTAATGCATGGATGGTGACCAGCAGCATCGCCGTGTTCAGGCCATTTGCAGTTGGTGAAATGAACTGCGGAAATGCGGCGAGGTAAAACATCGCCACTTTCGGGTTTAAGACATTTGTTAGCAACCCTTCTGCAAATCCCTTAAAAAACGAGCGTTTGCGCCTTGCCGGTGTGACTGGCTGACTGTATTCCGACTCTGAGCGCAAGCCTTTGATGGCTTCTCTTAAGGCTTTGATGCCTATGCAGCATAAATAAGCTGCACCCAGCATTTTGACGATGAAAAAAGCCTTCGATGACTGCACGAGAATGAGTGAGATGCCGAGTATTGAAAGCGTGCCGTGGATGTAAAACGCTGTGATAAATCCGGCGACATTGGCAAAACCAATGAGTTTTCCTGAAGTTGGCACGGTTTTGGCAATTAAAACACCATTCGGACCGGGTGAGATGACCAATAGTAAAACAACAACTGAAAAGCTGATAATTGTGGCAAATTCCATGTTTTTAAAAGACCTCTTTTCAATTTACTGATGAATAAATCGGCAGTGCTAATATTAACAGCAGCAAGTTGTTGGCATTCTCACCTTGTTAACTTTAGCTTACCTGGTTTGTAAGAATTATTAAATGTATATAAGGCGGTTAACACTGAAAAACGACTTAGATTCTGTGTATTTTATTTATAGATATATTACACTTATATTACAAAAACGAGCCATAAAAATTCTGGCATGTCTAAATTTTGGGAGGGACTGTAGATGCGGTTAACTGTGCATACTGACTATGCCATCAGGGCACTGATTTACCTCTCTGTCAATCAGGACAGGCTTGTCACCATTAATGATATCTCAGAGCAGTATAAAATCTCTAAAAATCATATGATGAAAGTGGCACAGGAACTGGTGCAACATAATTTTGTCATCAGTGAACGGGGGCGCAATGGCGGATTGCGTTTATCCCGCCCGCCATCGGAAATTTGCCTTGCTGAAATTGTCAATAAGATGGAATCTGACTTTTATCTCGTCACTTGTCTTTGCCCGTCTAATAAGAGTTGTAAACTGACGAACAATTGCGGGGCGGAGAGCATTCTGAATGAGGCTCTTGCAGCTTTTATGGCTGTTTTGCGTAAATACAGCCTGATGGATGCCGTGAAAAATGAGAGCCTTGTTCGCTCTATTTTTGATCATCAGCCTGATGTTCAATCGGCTGGGGCATAATGCAGCTGTTATTTTAACTTTCCGCGTCTGAACTCTGCCTGAGAAACATTTTCATTGAGAAATAATTGTTGATCGCACTTTAACTAACTCTAAAGCCTGGCGTTAAGACACTGATAGCGGCTGCTTTATAGCTGTTATCAACTGTGAGCAATTGGTGAACTTATATCGCGTTGTCTCTGAGGCTGTGATAATTAATCAGGTATGGACAGAGCGCGGGAAATTCTCAAAAAAACATTTGGTTATGAGCAGTTTCGCAGCCATCAGGCGGATGTGATCGAGACGCTGATTGGCGGTGGTGACTGTATGACGCTGATGCCAACCGGGGGCGGGAAATCACTTTGTTATCAGATCCCTGCATTGGTGAGGCCTGGGGTTGGGATTGTTGTTTCGCCATTGATTGCGCTGATGCAGGATCAGGTTGACGCATTGATCCAGCTTGGTGTTAAAGCCGCCTATTTAAATTCAACACAGGATATGGCTGAGCAGCGTGCCGTGCAGGATCAACTGCTCGGCGGGGAACTTGATCTGTTATATATAGCGCCGGAGCGGTTGTTATCTCAACGCATGCTTGAGCTTTTGCAGAGTTCTGACCTTGCTTTATTTGCCATTGATGAGGCGCATTGTGTTTCACAATGGGGGCATGATTTCAGGCCGGAATATCAACAGCTTTCGGCACTGGCTGATCTGTTTCCACATGTGCCGCGCATTGCCCTGACGGCTACCGCTGACCAGAGAACACAGGCGGAAATCATTGAACAATTACGGCTCAGCGGTGCGGCAAAATACATCGCCTGTTTTGACCGGCCTAACATTCGCTACACAATTGCTGAAGGCGGTGCGAACCGAGAACAACTCTGGCGGTTTCTTGAGGCTGAACACCCGGAAGATGCCGGGATTATCTATTGCTTATCCCGGAAAAAAGTTGAGGAGACGGCGGCCTGGCTTGCTAAAAAAGGGCGTGTGGCTCTCCCCTATCATGCGGGGATGGATGCGGCAACAAGGCGCGACTATCAGGCCAGGTTTTTGCGTGAAAACGGGCTTGTCATGGTGGCGACAGTGGCATTCGGAATGGGGATAGACAAGCCTGATGTCAGGTTTGTGGCGCATCTTAATTTACCAAAATCAATTGAATCCTATTATCAGGAAACCGGGCGCGCCGGGCGAGATGGTGAGCCTGCCAATAGCTGGATGGCGTATGGGTTAAATGATGTGATTACCTACCAACAATGGATTGAACAATCTGACGCTTCTAAACTGCAAAAACAGGTTGAGCGGCAAAAGCTTGATGCTTTGCTCAGCCTTTGTGAAACAACCAGTTGCAGACGGCACAGCCTGCTGACTTATTTTGGCCAGGAGCCTACTTTCGACAGCTGGTCTGCTTCGCAATCTGAAAAAGAAAAATCCACCCAGAGTGAGCTGAAGGGTGAGTTATCAGCTCAGGGAAAAAGTGGTTGTTCTAATTGCGATAACTGCATTTCACCGCCAGAGACATTTGATGGACTGGAACTGGCACAAAAGGCCCTTTCAACCGCTTATCGGACCGGACAGAGATTTGGTGTCAGCTATTTAATCAAAGTTCTGCTTGGCGCTGAAGATGAGCGGATTATTCAGAACCGTCATGATCAGATCTCGACATTTGGGATCGGCAAAGGGGTGAGTGATAAAGAGTGGCGGGGGATTTTTCGCCAACTCATTGCCAGAGGATATCTGATTGCCGATAGTGAGCAATTTGGCGGGTTACGCATGAGTGAAAGTTGCCGGCCTTTGCTGAAAGGAGCTGAACCTTTTCAGTTGCGCCAGATGAAAGAAGCTATCAAAGGGAATAAATCGCGCCGCAAGGGGGCATCCGGGGCGAAAAACAAATTTGCTGCTGTTCATCAGCCATTATATGATGCGCTAATCGCACTGCGCACGAAACTTGCGGCTGAGCAGAAGGTCGCGCCTTATGTGATTTGCCATAACCGGACATTTGAAGAGCTTGTTCAGTTGCGTCCTCAGTCAATTTCTCAACTTTATGACATCAGCGGACTTGGGGAGAGCAAAGTGCAGCGTTATGGCGAAGCTCTTTTGCAGGTGATTGCTGAAAACCCTGTCAATGAGGCGCTGCAGAACACGCTTTCTGATACTGTGAACCAGAGCTTGCGGTTGTATCTAGACGGGCATCAGCCTGAAGCGATTGCAGAAATAAGAGAGATCGGCATTTCTACTGTTTATGGTCATTTTGCTGAAGCCATTGAGGCTGGTTTGCTGGATATTCAAGGGCTTGAGCTGATTGATGATGATGCCATTCATGAAATTGGCCGCACTTTTGAAGAGCAGAATATTCTTGAAACCGGCCAGTTAAAACCCAGCTATGAAGCGCTTGAAGGGCGGTATAGTTATGGCATTTTAAAATGTGTGCTGGCTGAAAAGGTTTTAACTGCCTGAGCGGGCCTGTTTCAAAAGATTTTGAATGATGTTTGTTTTCGCCTAAAGTCAGGGGATAATTCCGGACTATATTCTTGACTGTTTTCTGGACTGTTTGATTGGCTGTTTTCTGGGCTGTGGATTAAATCAGGCTATTGCGAGAAATGAGCACAAAATTGACATTCTGTTGCGGCAAGGCAGGCTCTTATTATTAGCTGCTTCCCGCTTTTGAAGCTATTTATTCAAACTGAATAACAAATTTGGAACTTCATATATGAAACTGTTTTTACCATCCTTTTTAAAAGGCATTATGCTTGTTGGCCTGCTGACAATTTTTGCTCTCGCTGGTCATGCGCAGAATGGGAATACTGTGAAACCTGAGACAGTGGATAGCTGGCTTATTCAGATTGAAAACATTGAACAAAATGCTGAAATTTTTCTTACAGACAAGCAGCAACTTTCTCAATTGCAGGAAAAGCTGCAAAAACTGATTGTTGAAATTGAAAATTACAAACAGGAACTGCTCCCCCGCCAGACTGAGCTGCAATCACAGATCGATAAACTCGGCCCCGCGCCAACGAAAGACGGGCCGCCAGAAGCCGATGCCATTATTGAAGAGCGCACCAGGCTTGACCGCGACTTTAACAAAGTTGATGCGGCCATTAAAAGAGCGGGAGTTGCGACAACAAAAGCCAATCAACTGATAAGCCGGATACAAAACCTGCGCCGTGAAGTGTTTGCACGGCAATTATTTTCAAGACAGACGCTTATTTACAAACCGGAAGTCTGGACTGGACTTGGTCAGGACCTTTCAGACAGCTCAAAACAAGTGACTGGCATTTTTAATGAATGGCAGTTGCAAGCGGCACCTCTATCCAGAGTGATTAACCTGGTTGCCGGTTTATTTCTGCTCTTTATATTTCTTTGTTTTGTCTGCAACCGATTGATTCAAAAGTTCAGACGGCCACCGGCTGATGATGAACCGATGTTTTTTCATCAGGCGGTTTCAGCTGTCACTGTAAGTCTGCTGCGGATGGTGCCGGGGTTTGTTTTTCTGGGTGGGCTTTATGCCGGGTTGTTTTTGCTTGATGCGATGACGGGTCATATGAGCCGGTTGCTGGGGTCTCTGATTTTCTTTCTTGGCCTTGTTATTGTTGTTGCCAGTTTATCAAAATCTATTCTTGCTCCGACACGGCCGATATGGCGCATGCTGCCGATTATCGATAAAGATGCACAACGTCTTGTCATGCTGATTACCGGGCTTGCATTTGTTTATGCGCTCAATCGGTTTGGCGTTGTGGTGGTGAAGCTTATCAATGCATCCTCAGCTGTTGGCCTGCTTATCAGTCTGATTACGCTGGTTTTGTTTACCGTTTTACTGGTCAAGATTTTACGCATTTCTCTTGGTGTTAAGTCTGAAGGTATAGAAGACCAACCGTCTCATGTTTTGTGGCCAACCTGGTTGAAATTGCCGTTATGGGTTGTTTGCTTCGCGCTGATTTTTGCTATTCCGCTTGGGTTTCTATCATTTGCGGAGTTTCTTGCCGGGCAGGTTGTGCTGACAGGCGCGATTGTTCTGACTGCAGTGCTGATCCATTTTGCGATCACCGAGTTAAAATCAGATATAGCTGATGATAAATCCAACTTAGGGCGCTGGATGGGGCAACAATTGCTGATTTCATCTGATGGCCGTTCAAAAATTTCATTTGCTGTCGGCCTGGCGCTTAATCTGCTTTTATTGATGATTGCCTTGCCACTGGTAATGTTAAACTGGGGGTTTGGTTCTGCGGATATTTCCAGCTGGATGTCGACTGTTTTTTATGGTTTTGAGATTGGTTCGATCCGCTTTTCTCTCGCATCTATTTTAATTGCTGTGGCAATGTTTTCTGTTGGTATTCTTCTTACGCGGTTTCTGCAGCGTTGGCTTAATCAGGGCATTTTAAATTCCAGCCGCATACAATCCGGGCTTTCCAACTCCATTCATACTGGTGTTGGATATCTTGGGTTTCTGCTTTCCTTATTGATTGCTGTTTCCTATGTGGGGTTGAATTTCACCAATCTGGCGATTGTTGCCGGTGCGCTTTCTGTTGGTATTGGTTTTGGTTTGCAGAGCATTGTGAATAATTTTGTCTCTGGGCTTATTCTATTGGTTGAGAGACCGGTTAAAGTTGGCGACTGGGTGAATGTTGGGGATCAGGAAGGATATGTCAGGCGGATTTCGGTTCGGTCAACTGAGATTGAGACGTTTGACCGTTCTTCTGTGATTGTGCCGAATTCGCAGTTGATTACCGGCGTTGTTACCAACTGGACACATGGTAACTCTGTTGGGCGGATTATTGTCAGGGTTGGGGTTGCTTATGAATCTGACCCGCGCCAGGTTTATGACCTTTTAATGGAGATTGCGAAATCGCATCCGCGTTCTTTAACTTACCCTGCACCGAAAATTGTTTTTGAAGATTTTGGCGCCAGTTCGCTCGACTTTTCGCTCAGGATTTATGTCGAGAATATCAATCAGTTTCTTGATGTGGCGACAGAACTTAGAATGACGATTTTTGAAACTTTCAAAAAACACAATATCGAGATTGCCTTTCCTCAGATTGATGTTCACATGAAGGGCAGACCTTTGACGCCTGAGGTGGACATGGTTGAACTGACTGAGAGTATTTCTGATCAGAATATTAAGGGCTCATAACTGAAAATTTATGATCAATTTTGTGTGAGAGCATCACAACAGAGCTAACATAATGACACCAATATTATATAGTATGCAGCGAACAATAAATTACCAAACGCAGCAATATGTTTCATTTATCTTAGGGAGTTGAAAATGTCTGATATATCACGCAGGGATCTTGTTGTGTCTGCAGCCGGGGCCGCCGTACTTGGGCTGAGTGGGCCGTTAGCGGTTATTCCACATGCTAATGCGCAAACAAAGATGAGCCAGGGTTTTTTTAAATATTCGATTGGTGATGTGAAATGCACCGCGCTTTATGATGGCATCTGGAAGAAAAAGCATGATGACAAATTTATTCGCAATGCCAGCCTTGATGAAACCAAAGAAGCGCTTAAAGCGGGTGGACTGACAACCGAATTTGTGCCGATTGAGTTTTCACAAACGGTGATTGAAGCGGGTGGCAAAACCATTCTGATCGACACCGGCACGGGTGGGCAACTGGCACCAACAGCTGGTAAAATGATGGCTAATCTGGCTGCTGCCGGCATTGACGCAAAGAAGATTGACACTATTCTGATTTCGCACTTTCATCCGGATCATATCTTTGGGTTGATGGCGAAAGATACCAATGAACAGATTTTCCCTGATGCGGAAATTCTAGTGCCTGAAGCTGAATATAAATTCTGGACTGACCCGGCGACATTTGCCGCGCTGCCCGAGCGACGCAAAGGGCTTTTCAAACGGATTGGGGCCACTTTCCCGAACTGGAAGAACCTCTCGCAATTCAGCGGCGAAAAAGAACTTGTCGCCGGCATTCACTCTTTGCCCGTGCACGGGCATACACCTGGTCACACGGCGTTTCACATCAGCAGTGGTGATAAGCAACTGATCGTGATGGGTGATACCGCAAACTTACCTGCGCTTTTTGTCAAACATCCGGGATGGCATGCAGTTTTTGATAATGACCCTCAATTGGCACAAACAAACCGGGTGAAATTATTCGACCGGGCGGTTGCTGATGGCGCTGTGATTGCCGGCTATCACTTTGGTTTCCCAAATGCTGGCACGATGGCAAAAGATGGCAAAGGCTTTGCCTTTAATGCCTATAGTGGCTAAGCCCAACTTATTCAGTTGATTGATGGCACCCGGCATTGTTTAAAGCCGGGTGCCATTTTTATTTCTTAATCTGATTGCAGAATTTCCATGTGCATGAAGCGATTTTGTGCATGGGCTTTTTTTGATTTGTTGTCTCAAATCAGTTATGACTATTTTGCTGATTTGATATACTAAATCACCGCTCCTTTTATACATCCATTCCAGAGAGATTATTCATGACTCAAAGTTCGGCTCAAATCGAGACGCTGATCGCATCGGAAATTAATGCGCGCCCTGTACAGGTTGAAGTTGCTGTCAACCTGATTGATGAGGGGGCGACTGTGCCATTTATTGCCCGCTACAGAAAAGAGCGGACAGGCGGGCTGGATGATGCGCAATTGCGTAAAATCGAAGAGCGGCTGAGTTATCTGCGCGAGTTAGAACAACGCCGGGCGAGTATTCTGAAAACGATTGAAGCTCAGGGGCTGCTGGATGCGGCGCTTGCCGCGAAGATCAACAAGGTAATGACCCGTTCTGAACTTGAGGACCTTTATCTGCCGTTTAAACCCAAACGGCGCACAAAGGCACAGATCGCCAGAGAAGCCGGGCTTGAGCCGCTTAAAACCGCACTGATTGACCAACCAACCGCTGACCCTATTCAACTGGCTAAAATTTATGTTTCTGATGCCAGTGGGATTGAGGATGTGGATGCGGCGCTTGATGGGGCTGCTGAAATTGTGATCGAAGAGCTAACTGAAAAGGCTGAGCTGGTTGGTTCTTTGCGTGAGACAATGCGGGCCAGCGGGCGGGTGAAAACCCGGCTTAAAAAGGGCAAAGAAAGTGAAGGCGCTAAGTTTGCCGATTATTTTGATTTTGAGCAAAACTATAAAGACATTCCCCCGCATCGGGCGCTGGCCTTACTCAGAGCAGAGCGTGAGGGGATCATTTCACTTGGGCTTGATATTGAAACGCCAAGTGACAGAGAGCACCCTTCATTGCGCAAAATTGCCAATGAGTTTCAGTTTCAAGGTGGTTCCCAAAATCGCAATCAATGGCTCAATGGAACTGTTGAGAAAGCCTGGAAAAGTAAGCTGCATAAGAAAATTTCCAGCGACCTAATTCAGGACATCAGAGAAACGGCTGAGGTTGAGGCGATCAGGGTGTTTTCCCAGAACCTGAAAGACCTGATGCTGGCGGCCCCGGCAGGAGCACGGGCAACGATTGGGCTTGACCCCGGGTTTCGCACAGGCGTGAAAGTTGCCGTTGTTGATGAAACGGGCAAGCTTCTTGAGCACGCAACGATTTATCCTCATGAGCCGCGCAATGATCAGGCTGGCTCCCTTGCCACGCTGGCCGCACTGGTTGACCGGCACAATGTAGAAATCCTCAGTATTGGCAACGGGACGGCCTCTCGTGAGACAGACCGACTGGCGGCTGAACTGATCAATCTGGTCAAGAAAAACAAGCCTGAACAAAAACTTATCAAAATTATGGTTTCTGAAGCGGGGGCTTCCGTTTATTCAGCTTCTGAACTGGCATCTAAAGAATTTCCTGATCTTGATGTCTCGATTCGCGGGGCGGTTTCTATTGCCCGGCGATTGCAGGACCCGCTGGCTGAACTTGTAAAGATTGAAGCCAAGGCGATTGGTGTTGGCCAGTACCAACATGATGTTGACCAGGCCGCTTTGCAACGTTCGCTTGACGCTGCCGTTGAGGATTGTGTGAACTCTGTTGGGGTTGATCTGAATATGGCGTCTGCTGAACTGCTTAGACATATCGCCGGGCTGAATGCGACATTGGCAGAAAATATCGTTTCCTACCGTGACCAGCATGGTGCTTTTCATTCACGGGAAGAATTGAAAAAAGTAGCACGTCTCGGCCCAAAAGCCTTTGAACAGGCGGCTGGATTTTTACGTATTCGTGATGGCAGCAACCCGCTTGATCAATCAGCCGTTCATCCTGAAGCTTATTCTGTTGTACAGAAAATTGCGACTGTAACTGAACGGGCGGTGTCAGAGTTGATTGGGGACGGGTCATTTTTGAAAACGCTGGACCCAGCCAGTTTTGCTGATGAACAATTTGGCGTGCCGACCGTGACTGATATTTTAACTGAGCTTGATAAACCCGGCAGAGACCCCCGGCCAACATTTGAGGTGGCAAGCTTTGCGGATGGTGTTGAGAAAATCACTGACCTTAAAGTCGGTATGCAGCTTGAAGGGGTTGTCACCAATGTGACTAACTTTGGTGCTTTTGTTGATGTTGGTGTGCATCAGGATGGGTTGGTGCATATTTCGCAACTTGCAGACAGTTTTGTGAAAGACCCGCATGCCGTTGTTAAGACCGGGGCGATTGTCAAAGTCAGGGTCACTGAAGTTGATGTGCAAAGACAGCGCATCGGTCTTTCTATGAAGAAATCTGGTGGGGACGTTGATGATGTTGGTCTGCGTGGTCGCAAGGATCATGTTTCCTCAAAAGACACTCAGGGGTTTTCTGGCAAGACCAAAGAGAAAAAAACTGATGAGATTGATCAGTCAAATCCATTTGCCGCTGCTTTTGCAAAGGCTGGAAAAACAAAACACTGATCTAGCATAGATAATAAATTTCCTGCCAATCACAGAATGTTGCTTGCTTTCGATTGCTTATTTTGAAGATCAGACAATTTGTGCGATGGTGGATTGCAAAATGAATGAACCGCTAATGCAGGAGTGACACCATGGCTGGTGATAATAATAACGAACATAATCATGATGATATGCAGGACGGGCCAACCGATGAATATGGCACGACCGGTGGGCTGACGCCTGAGCGATTTATGAAAATTGCCGATAAATTTATTGATATTGCCAATAAGCAGAACAACCGGGTGCCGGCGACGGACCTGCATATGATCTTCCTATTTGCGGCAACGCGTTATCATGCTCACGTTTGCAAAAATGTGATTGAGGCTGAAGATCAGGAAAAATTTGTTGAAGAAATGACCCGGGCTTTTCAGGAAATGCTGCGCAATCACCTGGCTGACCCTTCTGTTTGAGGTTTTTCAGAGAAAGACTTGTAATTACTCAATCACAATTTTGGGGCGGATGGACATTTCGCTCTCAGTATCCAGGCGATTGAGGACTTCTCCGGCGATTTGCTGATAGATTTTAGCGTGCTCACCTTCAGGATTTGAAACCACGATAGGCGTGCCGGCATCTGAGTTTGTTCTGATCTCTTTATGGAGCGGAACACCGCCTAAATAGGGCACACCAATGCGCTCAGCTTCGTCTCTTGCGCCACCATGGCCGAAAATTTCATGTTTTTCACCGCATTTATCACAGATGAAATAACTCATATTTTCAATAATGCCAAGCAAAGGCACATCAACCTGACGGAACATGTTCAGCCCTTTTCTGGCGTCTATCAGGGCAAGATCCTGCGGGGTTGATACAATCACAGCGCCTGCCAGCGGCACCTGCTGGGCCATTGTTAGCTGGACATCACCAGTACCCGGGGGCATGTCTACAACCAGAATGTCAATTTCCCCCCATTCTACCTGACGCAACATTTGAGTGATGGCTGAAATCACCATAGGCCCACGCCAGATCATCGGGGTTTCCTCATCGACCAGAAAGCCCATGGAGATTACTTTGATGCCAAAGCCTTCAAGCGGTTTGATGATGCTGCCGGAGACTTGTTGTGGCCGCCCGGCGATGCCTAATAGACGCGGTAATGAAGGGCCGTAAATATCAGCGTCAAGAATACCGACCTTTTTTCCTTTGGCCTGCATGGCAAGCGCCAGATTAACTGAAGTGGTTGATTTGCCGACACCGCCTTTGCCTGATGCGACGGCAATGATTGATTTGATTCCTTTAGGGAGGCCGGCTTTTTCGGGTGCCGGGGCTGAGCCGCCAGCTTTGCCTGCCATTGGCGGAGGAACCGCGCCCATTTCTTTGGCATCGGGGGCTGGCCTGACCTGTGTGTCTGCCCCACTGCCGGGCATTGAACCGCCTGTTGGGGTTGCGCCAGCTGATTTTGAGTTTGACTCGGCGGTTAAAACTACAAGTGCTTTTTCAACACCCTCGACTTCCATGATTGTTTTTTCGGCAGCTGCGCGCATGGGTTCTAGTTTTTCTGCTCTTTCTGCCGGGACAGAAAGTGAAAAAGAAACTTTGCCATCTGCATAATGGATGTCTGAGACGATGCCAAGATCGACAATATTGCTTTCCAGATCAGGCCCTTTGACATTCTTCAATTGTTCAAGGAGCTGTTCGTTGGTTGGTATGTTCATAAAAGATATTCTCTTCGGCAGCGTTATTTTATTTTTTGGCATCATAGGCGATGCCTTATGCAAATTACAGTCGCCAAAATGTCCACTTATCGGTTGAAATAGTGGACAATTTGTCTAGTTTTTTTGAGCATTGAGGTTATTCATTTTCAAACAGCCGACTGCGCATTGAAACCCGTTTATTTTGTGGTTCTTCTTCTTCAGCAAAAACGGCTGGTTCGAGGTCTTCATTGCCACTTAATTCTGCAAATTCGGATTGGTTTTTCTGCTCATCTGAGGGGGCGTTTTGTGCTGTTTCGATGTGCTCTGAAGCTTCTTCATTTTGCTCATCTTCAAGATCATTCTCAGTTGAAATTTCGCTTTCATCCTGGTCCTGTTCAGTTGACTGATCAGCCCCCTCTTCTTCGGGATCAGCCAGTGATGAGACGGCCTCTTTGACAGGTGTGTGCTTGTCTTCATCTGTCAGGTAACCTTTGCCAACATCCCAGATTGATTTAAAAGTATTCAGCGCCGGGTCTGCAAAATTTTCATCATATTCATTGAGTCCGTCAACATTTGCCAGCACCGGGTTGCTGATCCAGAGTTTGCGCATGGCCATGTTTTTTAAATGCTCTGGAACACCTTTTTTAAAGAACACCTGATAGTCTGAATTATAGTTCAGAGTTTCAAGATCAACCGCCTTAGCCGCTTCATGATTTTGCTCCATCTCTTCGGCTTCTTCAGGTGAGACAGGCTGCATACCGGTTTGTCGCAGTTCAGCACTTTCATCTTGCAGTCTGACTTCCGCATTATCTATCTGCGGGTCCAGTGCATTCTGTTGTTCTAGTGCTGCTTCTTTAAGCTCTTTTGTTTTTGCTTCTTCTGTCATGGCCTTGCGATATGACCAACGGTCAAAGAAGCTTTTTTCTTCTTGTTTTTCAGTCATTTACTTTACCATTCTTTTTTGCGCCAGATGTTTGTCTTGCGCTTAATCTTTGTGTCGCATTGTTGCTGTTTTCGGTTTTGGTTCTGGTAAAAACCGGCTCTTTGCCGAAAATTAATTTTTCTTCTTTGAAATTCTCACGCTTTCTTTTTTTAAACGGAACATCTTCATGATGCTGATCTGTGAACTCCATCAGTGCTGATGCAATCGTCATTGGCATGGCGACGCGCTCTATAATCTCTTCAGACGAATCTGCGAAATCCTGTGCTTCATAAGGGGAGACAGTTACCGAGTGGACATACCATGGCAAAGGGTGTTCATCATCATCATCTGGTCTTAAAATGATAAAAATTGCCGGGATCTCACTTTCAAAATTATGGACATAAGCTTCGGCTTCTTTGGCGTGACAGTAAATTTCCGAAAAGCCCATGAAGTACATTGTGCCGGTTTCTGTCTGGCGCATCATCTCACCAGGTTTATGATGAACATGACCTTCAATAATGGCCGTTGGCACCCAATAATCGTCAGCCCATTCAGAGCGGGCCTTGCGTTTTTCAGCAATCACGCCAACATCTATTCTTAATTCACGTGACACGAAATTTTCTTCCTCTTTACCCTTGCCTAAAGGCGAATATTATAGTCTTCTATTTTTAGATGATTTCTAAGTTATGAGCAAGCAATAGGAACAGTTTATGGCACCCGTGAAGACAAAAACTTTAATCTGCAATTGCGAAAAATCTATGGTGGTAGATGGTGAGGCAATTGGCAAAGCGATTGGAGGGGAGGCGCTCTTTGTTCATGATAATCTTTGCCGCACCGGCATTGAAAATTTTGAAGCTGCTCTTGGTGATGTTCCTGTTTGTGTTGGTTGTACTCAGGAACAAATTCTGTTTTCTGAAATTGCTGAGGAAGCTGAAAAACCGGCCCCCTATTTTTTCAATATTCGCGAGAAGGCCGGGTGGAGTAAAGATGGCAAAAAAACTGCACCGAAAATGGCAGCGCTGTTAGCCCAGGCGCAACTCCAGCAAAAACCATTGCGCAGCAAAGCGATTTTAAGTGATGGATTGTGTCTGGTGATTGGTGAGGGGCAAGAGGCTTTTGATGCAGCAAAGCTACTTAATAAAGATCTTTCTGTTTCACTGCTGCTGACCAATGATGAAGATATTATCCTGCCGAGTGTTCTGGAGTTTCCTGTGTTCAGAGGCAAGGTGAAAAAAGTTTCAGGCAGTTTTGGTGCTTTTGAAGTGGTAACGGATGGTTATGCGCCGATGATACCTTCTTCTAAATCTGAACTTGAATTTACCATGGCGCGGGATGGGGCTAAATCTCAATGCAGTGTTATTTTTGACCTTTCTAATGATGCGCCTTTGTTTCCCCGTCATCAGGGTCGGGATGGATATTTTAAACCGGATGCTGGAGACCCGGCTCAGGTTATGCGGGCCATTTTTGATGCGACTGACATGGTGGGAGAGTTTGAGAAGCCGTTATATGTCGGGTATAATTCTGAGATCTGCGCGCATTCTCGTTCACAAAAAACAGGTTGTTCTAAATGTATCGATAATTGCCCGGCTGGGGCTATCACGCCGAATGGTGACATTGTTGAAGTGAATGTTGATATTTGCGGCGGATGCGGCAATTGTGCGGCGCATTGTCCGACGGGTGCTGTTTATTATCAATATCCTGAGCGGGCTGATCACATCTCTGAAATTCAAACCCTTGCCCGCAGTTTTCTGGCTGCCGGTGGCAAAGCACCCCGGTTGTTATTTATTGATAGCGAACACGGAATGGAATTGATCACTGTTATGGCGCGGTATGGTGATGGGTTGCCAGCTGATGTTATCCCGCTTGAAATGCACGCAACATCTGGTGTTGGGCATGATGCGATGATGGCTGCGCTGGCTGCCGGTTTTTCTCAAATAATTATACTAGGTGACCCGCGCAATGCAGAAGAGTATGCTGCTGTACAAAATGAAATTGAGCTCAGCCATGCTATTTTGACCGGACTTGGAATTGACGGGGAGCGTATTTCGCTCATACTTGAAGCTGATCCGGATATTGTTCAAGACCAACTCTGGTCTGATGCGGCGCTCAAATCTGTTGCCACCAAAGAATTTTTACCTCTTGGCAATAAACGGGAGGTGGCGCGGACAGTGATTGGTGCGGTTGCCGAAGCGTCTTCATCTTCGATTGAAATCATTCCCTTAAATGACACAGCACCTTATGGTGCCATAAATGTAGACACAGACAAATGCACGTTGTGCCTCGCCTGTGTTTCAGCCTGCCCGGCCGATGCGTTGCGGGATAACCCTGATAAACCTGAGCTGAGATTTGTTGAGGCGGCCTGTGTGCAGTGCGGTATTTGCCGGGTGACCTGCCCGGAAGGGGCGATCACTCTTACATCACAATTAAATCTGACACCTGGGGCGATGCAACCGATCACTCTGAATGAGGAAGAGCCGTTTGAATGCATTAAATGCGGCAATGGATTTGCGGCACGGTCAACCATTGAACGGATTAGCGAAAAACTTGCCGGTATCCACCGGATGTATCAGACGGATGACAGCGCAAAACTTATTCAGATGTGTGATACTTGCCGTTTGGAAACTCTGGCCGCTGGCGGGGGTGACCCTTTTGCAATTGCACAAAGGCCTGTCCCTCGCACAACGGATGATTATATTGTGGCAGAAAGAGAAGGCCTGACTGTCGATGACTTCTTAAAGAAAGACAGTTAAGTCAGGGCTTCCAAGTCAATTCTACTGAGCCAGATCTACTAAGTGAGATATTTTCACCCAGGCTGCCGGAGAAACATAATTACCAATCAGCGTAAATTAATGTCGCGTCTTGATATGCATAAGTTATAAGCATCCTGCTTTGCTTTGGCTGCCGCTTCCTGCTTTATGAAACCGTCTTTGATCATCTGGTCAATTTCGGCTGAACGTTCTTTGTTACACTTATCGTCCTTGTTGCTCAGGCCTAAGTTGGCAAGCTGCTTGGCTGAAAGTGTGCTGCTATCAGTTGTTCTGGTCGGAGAGGATGTGCTGCAGAATTGAATCCAGCCAAAGACGATGAGAAGAACTGCCAACACGGCAGCAACAATTCGTGAGATGTTTGAATGTAATATTGAACCAGACATTTTGAACCCTTTTCTTTACTCTGTTTGTTGGCTATTTGGTCTATAGCTCTGTTTGATTTTGGCCCTTAATAATAAAGCTGTGACGACTTAAAATTGCGGGGCCTTTGCTGATATTTTAGACGTTTTCTGTGTTTTTATAAAATTCTAATTTGGCTCCCTGACAGGCAGGTTAACCAGAATATTTTGTGGTTTCATGTTAATGGTCTTATCATTTGACATGGCAAGACCAAGGTAAACGGCTTTGCCACGAAGTGGTGACATGACATCACTTTTGTTTCTGAACTCGAGCCGAAAGAGACCGGCTATATTGGCAATGGTTTCTTCTTCAACCGGAGTTCCGTTGTAAAGATCATTTAAAATTTTGGTTGAGGCGCTATCCAGCCCGATATGCCAGGACCATTTTTCATCCGAAATAGACTGCATTGCCTGGATGCGAACCGAGACACCAAGCAGATGATCAACCCATTTTTCCAAAACGCGCGCGAGGGCATCTGGGCCAGGTTCAGTAAAGCGGTAATCAATCGCGAAATTGAACTGGTCAGCCCGGTCCCAATATTGCTCTGCATTTTCTCTGGTCAGGACATCGAGCGAGACCTGCTGCATTTTTGTGCCTGATTCAGCCAGAAGGCTACCAAGGCCTCCTAAGCCGCCGGTCTCTGAATAAAGTTCGACAACTTCTGCATCGGCGAACATGATCTGGCCGTCATCGGTGGTGACTTTTTGTTCGCGAAAAAATATTTCAGCTGCCCTGAGGATAAACGGATCCCGCTCTTTTGATAGCATGTTGGACAGGATGAGATGAACGATATGGCCAATAAATACTGGTGGGATGACCGGTGGTGTTTCTGAAGTAAATAGTGCGAGATAGGCTTTCTCCAGAGTTTTGTTCTCAACAAGGTGGTCTCTGAAACGGAGAATGACCTGATAGTTTTCTCTTGCATCTTCATCTTTGATGCGGCTCAGTTCATCAGCAGTAATTTCTGCTTCCGGGGTTTCCATGAGCCGTTCGAACAGCATGTGTTCCGTTTCGCAGGATTCATCTACCGGGTGAATTTCCGGCCGGGTGAAATATGCCCGCAGCAAATCGGGCGTGACCATGAGCCAACCATCTTTGTTTTTTTCTGTCAGATGGAGTCCGGATGACTTCCAGATTATTTTTCTGGCTGGTGTTGTGGCTGTATCACTCATTGACCGGCTCCGGTTTTTTGATCATAGAACCAGAAATCCGACAAAGGAATAAGTGCAACCCCTTCTTCTTTTTTCAATAACATGCCGCCATCTTCATCAAGTCCGATGAGCATGCCCTGATGGGTTGTTTCACCAACTTTTAAGCTAACCTGTTCGTTCCGGTCTTTGGCACGGAATAACCAGTTTTCATGCACAGGTTTAAAGCCTTCCTGTTCCCAGGTATCTATCCAGGTTAAAAAATGACGTGACCAGCTTTCAATGATCTGAGTTCTGTCAAGATCGCCACAACCTTCTTCATATAGAACCGTGGATGATAAATTTTCGCCCGGCTCCATCAGCTGCTGGTCAGTTTGATCAGTGCTTTCTGATATGTTGATTTGCAATGAGAGTATGGCAAATTTCGGCACCTGATCAGCTTTTGCATAATCAGGAAATTTCATGTTTACTCTGCCGACCATGGCCCCGTTGGCGTAGATATTTTCAGGCCAGCCAAATGTCACGGCGAGATTTGGCGGCGCGATTGCGCCAAGACTGTCAGCAACAGCAACCATAGCAAGAGGGACCATAGCTAAAGCTTTATTTGCAATAACTTCAGGTTCAAGAACAATGGCACATTCAGCACGATCAGTTGAGGTTGACCAGAGAAGATCACCTGCACTCAGGATGCCTTTTTCAGCCCCTTTCATGATTTCAGAAATCAGGTCTTCACCTTCGCTGAACATATGCCCCTGAAGCAGGGGGGGGAATTCTGGTGCCGGGAGTATCATAGTCATAATATTCTTCTTTGTATTTTATGGACGCTCGATATTGCCTTCGACAACATGATTGAGTGATGTGCCTTCTGCTGTCAGCACCATTTTGACTTTTATGCTGCCTGACTTGCCGGTTTCTGAACGCACCAACTCTTCCAGTTCTTTTTGTGATGTGACACCGACCTGTTTTAGGAATTTTCTCAGTGACATGTTGAAATCTTCTTCGCTCATTTTCTCGTATCCATTTTCAATTAAGGGTTAATCTGTTTAATTGTAATTACTTGTATGTTCTTGCCTCTCACCAATGTGAGATCAAGAGTTTTCTCTTTTTGGCTCAGAGCGATGGCGGCCAGATAATCTGCCTGGCTGCGCACATCCAAATCGCCAGCTTTGATGACGAGGTCACCTTGCTGAATGCCGGCGATTTTCTCAGCACTATTATCCATAACACGCATAACAAGACCGCCAGCTCTGCCGGTTTCACCTTTAAAAGGGGCTGGTCGCATGATCATTCCTGCTCTGACCGGTTTTAAGACACCGTCTTTTGCGTCTTCAAGGAATGCTTTGATCAATCTGGTTGATGAGGCAAAATTAACTCCCAGATTGCCATCTGATTTCTTGGTGAAAATAGCAGTGACAAGGCCGGCGAGCTTGCCGTTTTCTTTAAATAAAGGCGCGCCTGACATACCCGGATTTATCGCTGCATCGGTTTGGACAAAATCTTCAACCCGATTAAAGCCTATGCCACGTTTGTCAGTTGCTGAGACAATGCCACATGAGAGACTCATTCCTAGGCCAAAGGCATTGCCATAAGCGCAGACGTTCTCCCCTATCTGTGCGCCCTCTTCAAATTCGATCGCTTTGATTGTTTCGTTAATTTCCAGCAAGGCCAGGTCTGTTGACTGATCTCTTAAAAATATTTTCGCTTCGATAACTGAGCCATCGGTTTTACGCAGCAAAATACGGTTGGCTGCACCCAGAACATGGTTAGCTGTGAGCACCAGATTGCCAGGTTGGACAATAACGCCGGTGCCTTCTGGTTCGGCTAAGTTTCTTTCAGCTCTGCCAGTTTGCGGCAAGACGGTGACAATTGATGCCTGATTGTTTTTAAGGAACTGGGTAATCCAAGTTTCTGGCCAGGTTTCAGGCCAAGTTTCTGGCCGAGTTTTTGCCTGCAAAGTTGCTGATAGCAGGCATGAAGCAGCCAGCCAGAAAGTGATCATTCCGGCGGCTAAATACTTAGTGATAATTTTGGGTCGCATTTGAAGCTGATACAAATGGAACGTTCGCAACATCACAGACGTGTAGATGTTGATGTGAAAGTTTCTTGCGCACTCGATGAAAAGAGCCCATTGAGTACATAACCGCTACCAATTGTGACAACCAGCAATACGACAAGACTTAGTAAAAATGCTTTCATTTTGTTTCCTCTCAAGGGGATATAATTTATATTATTGCATTTATTGGTTCAGCACCAAACCTGATTGTTAGTTTTCTGTTTCTGGTTCAGTTGCTTTTTTCAAATAACTGATGAGGGCATCTCTGCGCTCAACACTTTTTAATCTCTGAATAGGCATTTTGGTGCCGGGGGTGACGATGTCTGGTCCTTCATCAAACAGGCGGCCAATAGTTTCTGCGTTCCAAATCAGTTCACTTTCAAGCAGCGCTTTGGAATAGGTATACCCTTTCACTGTGCCAGCTTTTCGGCCGAATAATTTGTACAAAGTTGGACCAGCGCGGTTTTTATCATCAGGGATCAGCGTGTGGCAGACGGAGCATTTGCGCCTGAATTCAATGGCGCCGGGATCATCTGATTTTTTCACCTGAAAGCGTCTTGGGAATTTGCTTTGAGTTTTTTCAAAACCTTTTCTCGGCTGCACCTGCCAATGGCCGATAAAATCATCCAGCCCGGCACGGTAAATCCGTTTGCCGTTTTCTGAAAAACTGAGGCCCCAGACGGGCCCGTAAAAATCTTTATAATCCTCAATCAGTTTCAGGTTTTTATTATCGAAAATGCGTATGTGACCATCTCCGGTACCGGTGGCGAACCATGATGAGGTTTGATTTACTGCCAGCGAGAGAACCGGATGCTGAAACGAGCCCACTTCTTTGACTTCTCTCTTTTTGACGTTAAGTAAGCCGACCACACCATTGAGGGAGCCGAACAACAACCGCTCGCCATCCGGCATAAGCGCAAGTACATTTAAACCCCAGCCATGCGAGTGGATGATACTACCTTGCTGTATTGGGCTACCTTTCGGTGGCGTTCCGATATGCCAGGCACGGATGTCACCGTCATAAGATGCTGTGAAAAGCATCTTACTGTCTTTTGAAAAGGCGACTGCATTGACATAACCGCGATGACCTTCAAATTTATGGATTTGCTGGTTTGTTTCCAGATCATAAATTCGGGCGGTGCCATCCCATCTTGCGGTGGCGGCAAACTTTCCATCACCAGAGACTTCAACATCAATTACTTTGTCTGGAGTATCTTCGATCATTTTGATCAGCTTGCCGGTTTTCAGATCCCAGATACCGAGGCTGCCATCGTCTGAAACGGAGACGGCTCTGTCTTTTTCACCGGTTTTATCCGGTATGAAAGCGACGTCATTGACGGCGGCGTTATGACCGATCATCCGGTGAATGATTTTTCCGTCTTTACCTTCCAGTTGCCAGAGAATGATCGAATAATCAAAAGAAGAGCTTAGGGCACGTTTTCTGGTTTCATCAAGACGAATTGATTTGACCGGCCCGCCATGTCCTTTGAGCATTTCAGGCAGGTTCTTGCGGGGTTGTGCCGTTTGGGCGGAGCTTTCCCCGATCAGATATGATGTGGCAGACAGAATAAGCACCACAACAACTGATGCTGCGTGAAATAAACGCCCCCCAAAAACGGGCCTAAGTTTCCCCAACCGTGAAAACGGTCTTAGTACAGGAATTGAATAACCGTACACAACTCTTCTCCTAAGCATACCTTTCTCTGTTCAACCGATGAGGGTTTAAAGAGTGAAGGCCAGCAATTGTTTAATTGACTGGCTCAGATGATTATTCAGCGGGTTGAATGTTGGTGCGTTCCCCGTCTGAGGCCTGTTGGTCTTTCACTTCCTCCACCCAAAGTGAGTGGTGCTCTTTTGCCCAGTTTTCATCGACTTCACCTGAACCCATGGCGTCATAGGCTCCTTCCATCCCGATAGAGCCGATGTAGATGTGAGCAAAGATCAGACAGATCATCAACACAGCAACAATCGCATGCCAGATGGCGTTGTATTGTTGCTCCTGAATGACAGTATATGGTGGATCACCCAGGCCAATGAGGGCCGGAACGTTGATGCCTATCGCGGACAGCATGCTAAATGTGCTGCTAAAGAAATTATATTCAAACGGGAACAACAGCGCCCAGCCTGAAAAACAGAGTGATAGTCCGCCGAGCATAACTGACCAGAAAATGATTTTTTGACCGGCATTGAATTTTTTTGCGGGCGGATGGGAGCCTTTTGTAAAAAGGCCGCCGCCTTTCAGAATCCAGTTAATGTCGTGCCTGCTTGGAAGATTATGTACAACCCAGCAGAGAAAGGCGATTGCCAGCCCGAGCATGAATGCGAAAGCAACATAGTTGTGTGTGATTTTCAGGAAGGCAGACATGGGACCAAATGCTTCTTTGCCAATAATCGGCATGATCACCGCTTTGCCAAAAGTGACGTTTAGACCGCTTATGCCAAGAATGATAAATGAAACAGCCATGAGCCAGTGACCCATGCGCTCGACAGTGTTAAAGCGCAGAATTTTGCGGCCCGATATGCCACTTTCAACACGGATTCTGCCGCGAATGGCAAAGAAGATCGAAAGCAGGATCAGGGTTGCGAGCATCAAAAGGCCGAGATAACTGAAAAGCGGTCCGTTTCTGAGGAGACGGAAATTTTCACCATCTGACTGAACAAGAATGCCGGCTTTTTTATCCACAATTGAAACATTGCCAGTGACACCGTGGCGGATTGCGCGCCAGGTATCAGAATCTGAATTAATCCCCAAAGTATTGCCAGGGACTTTACCGTCTTTTGCTTCAGGTACGTTATTTTCAACAGCAGAGGCTGGTGGGCGAACAGAGCTTTGTCCATAAGCCTGGCTGGTAAGCGACAAGATAAGTGCGACCATGCAGGCAAAGACCGAAAATAAAGCCAGCAAGCTTTTTTCCCGATTTTCAAATGACAGGGTGGCTACTTTCGTGTTTGAACTGCGCATTTTCTTCTCCGTACCAGCGGTTTCGCGTTGCTTCCCAAATTTGCTTCGCGCCGCCAGATCTTTGTTTTGCATGCTTTCCTCTTGATGACTGACCCCGAATTGACGGAACCTCATTAAAGAGAAACATGCTTCAAATATGACCGTTAGAGACATCTGACAGATTTCTGCCAAAGCTCAATGAGCTTTATGCCTACTTGTATCTTTTGAATTTTCTTGTTTCTTTTTTAAAAAGTTTTCTCACAGCAAGAAATAACAGGGGGTGGTGATTGCCACCCCCTGCTTATTTTTGAACCGGTTATTGATTAACCACCGGTTTTGCGATCATAGGCAGTGCCCCAACCCCACGCGCCAGAGCCGAAGCCACGGGCAACGACACGTTCGCGATAGATTGAAGAGACTGTATCACCATCACCAGCCAAAAGCGCTTTGGTTGAGCACATTTCAGCACAGAGTGGCAATTTGCCTTCTGCCAGACGGTTACGACCATATTTCTGGAACTCAGCTGAAGACATGTCTTCTTCCGGGCCACCGGCACAGAAGGTACATTTGTCCATTTTGCCACGAGAACCAAAATTGGATGCTTGCGGATATTGCGGCGCACCAAACGGGCACGCATAGAAACAATAACCACAACCAATGCACAAGTCCTTTGAGTGAAGCACAACACCGTCAGAAGTCTGATAGAAACAATCCACCGGACATACTGCCATACAAGGTGCATCTGAGCAGTGCATACAGGCAACAGAGACAGAACGCTCACCTGGTTTACCGTCATTGATGGTCACCACTCTACGGCGGTTCACACCCCACGGCACCTCGTGCTCGTTCTTACAAGCTGTCACACATGCATTACATTCAATGCAACGTTCTGCATCACAAAGGAATTTCATTCTAGCCATTATATATTCCTCCTTTGCTTACGCACGCTCAATACGGCAGAGCGTAGCTTTGGTTTCTTGCATCTGGGTTACACTATCGTAGCCATAGGTTTGAGCGGTGTTACACGCCTCACCAAGCACGACAGGGTCAGCCCCTTTTGGATATTTGGAACGAAGATCTTCACCCTGGAAGTGACCACCAAAGTGGAATGGTGTAAAGACAACGCCTTTACCCACACGTTCAGTAATCATAGCCATGATCTTGATCTTGGCGCCAGACGGACTGTGAAGCCAAACCACATCCTTATCGCGAATACCTAAATTGTTGGCATCACGTGGATTGATTTCGACGAACATATCCTGCTGGAGTTCAGCCAGCCACGGGTTGGACCGTGTTTCATCGCCGCCACCTTCATATTCAACCAAACGGCCCGATGTCATAATCATTGGAAAGTCTTTTGAATAGTCTTTCTCCTGAATTGACTTATAGGCAGTTGGAAGACGCCAGAATGTTTTGTCTTCGTAGGTAGCATAGCTATCCACAAGATCCCGACGGTTTGTATAAAGTGGTTCACGGTGAATTGGCACCGGATCAGGGAAGGTCCATACAACAGTACGGGCTTTCGCATTACCGAACGGCGCGCAACCATGTTTGATAGCCACACGCTGAATGCCACCGGAGAGGTCTGTTTTCCAATTGACCTTATCCATTTTTTCGTCTTCAGCAGAGCCGGCAACTTTTTGGATTGATGCCAGTTCTTCTGCAGTCAGATCACCGAGCCAGCCAAGTTTCCTTAGCATGCCGACAGTGAACTCCGGGTAGCCATCCTTGATTTCTGAACCAACAGGGTAAGACCCTTCGGCCAGAAGGTTGACACCATTTCTCTCCACACCATATCTGGCACGGAAGCAGAGACCACCTTCAGCAACCGGTAATGACGGATCATAAAGCACATGTGTTCCAGGGTGCTTCATTTCAGCCGTACCCCAGCAAGGCCAAGGAAGACCGTAAGTATCACCATCAGCCGGGCCGCCTTTGGCGCGCAATGTTGTCCGGTCAAAGGTGTGCTGGTTTGCCATGTGCAATTTCAGCCGTTCAGGTGACTGACCTGTGTAGCCAACAGTCCACATGCCGCGATTGAACTCACGGGTAAGATCTTCAACCAATGGCTCATCACCATTGACCTTGATGTTACGGAACAATTGCTCAGCAAAGCCGAGTTTTTTCGCCAGTTTGTAAGCAATAGTGTGGTCTGGCAGAGATTCAAACAGAGGTTCCATGACTTTTTCGCGCCATTGAAGTGATCTGTTTGAAGCGGTTACAGAACCATAAGTTTCAAACTGCGTGGCTGCCGGGAGGAGATAAACACCATCCTGGCGGTCTTGTAGAACAGCTGACATGGTCGGATATGGGTCAATGATGACAAGCATATCCAATTTGCCCATGGCTTTGCGCATTTCCGGCAAACGAGTTTGCGAGTTAGGCGCGTGGCCCCAGAATACCATCACTTTGGTATTATCCGGCTGTAGGATATTTTCTTTGGCTTCAAGGACACCATCGATCCAACGAGAGACGGGAATACCCGTTTCGTTCATCATTTTCTTGTCCTTACCGTCTTTGCCTTTCATGGTGTCAAAACGGCCTTTTAACCAATCAAGATCTTCTTCCCAAACTCTGGCCCAGTGAGCCCATGAGCCTGCTTTCAGACCATAGTAACCCGGCAATGTGTTTGCCAGAACGCCGAGGTCAGTTGCGCCCTGCACATTATCGTGACCACGGAAGATGTTTGCTCCGCCGCCAGATTTGCCGATATTGCCCAGCGCCAGTTGCAGAATGCAATAAGCACGGGTGTTGTTGTTACCGTTTGAGTGCTGGGTGCCACCCATGCACCAGATAAGGGTGCCGGGGCGATTATCAGCCAATGTTCTTGCCACACGTTTCAGCTGAGAGCCTGGTGTGCCAGTTACATTTTCAACGACTTCAGGTGTCCATTTCGCAACTTCTTCACGGATTTCGTCCATGCCGTAAACACGTTGCTTAATGTATTCTTTATCTTCCCAGCCATTTTCAAAAATGTGGTGAAGAATGCCCCAGATCAAGGCGACGTCTGTGCCTGGTCTGAAACGTACATATTCATCCGCATGGGCTGCTGTCCGTGTGAAGCGGGGATCGCAGACGATCAACGGTGCGTTATTTTCTTCTTTTGATTTTAAGAGGTGCAGCAATGAAACGGGGTGCGCTTCAGCTGGGTTACTACCAATCAGGAAGATTGCTTTTGATTTATGAATATCATTGTAGGAGTTGGTCATCGCACCATAGCCCCAGGTGTTAGCAACACCTGCCACTGTGGTTGAGTGACAAATACGAGCCTGATGGTCAACGTTGTTTGTGCCCCAATAGGCAGCAAACTTGCGCACCAGATATGATTGCTCATTTGAGTGTTTTGCTGAACCCAGCCAATAGACTGAATCAGGGCCGGAACTTTCCCGAACCTTGAGCATCGTGTCACCAATTTCATTGATGGCATTATCCCAGGACATGCGTTCCCATTTTCCGCCAACCAGTTTCATTGGATATTTCAGGCGGCGTTCACCGTGAGCGTGCTCACGTACTGAGGCGCCTTTTGCGCAGTGCGCGCCAAGGTTAAACGGGCTGTCATAGCCAGGTTCCTGACCAATCCAGACGCCATTTGAAACTTCAGCCAGTACAGTACAGCCGACTGAGCAGTGTGTACAAACTGATTTTTTAATTTCGATATTACCGGTAGCTTTCGCACCTGCTGCTTTTGCTTTTCTGACCATTCCACCACTAAGTGTTGAAATAGCTGCGGCTCCGCCTAAAGTCAGGCCGGAACGTTTAAGGAAGGTCCGGCGGTCTACGACGGTTCCCTTAAAATCAGAAAGCACAGATGACAGCCGGGAGCCTTTCGCTACCCCATTTGTCTTTTTCCTGAGCATTATCTTCTCCGTTAAATTGAATACAGCTTTATTTTTAATTTTGTATTTAACTCAAAAAAATCAGTGCGTTAGAAACGGGCTGATTTATAAAACGTCTTCACGTGTTCAGTTTCCTGATAGCCAGCATCACCTGTTTTTGGATCCACTCCGCCAACTGAGGCTGATGCTTCTTTTCCAGTGACCAAAGCTGCGCCACTGGCGACAGCACCGATACCGGCGATTTTCAGGAAGCCACGACGATCAGCTTTTACGTTTTCAAGCTTTTCAGTCATATTCACTCCTTTTGTGCTACCCAGTTCTCCCCTTGGGATTGCTATCAGGCCGGGTAGCTTTGCCTGATGACCCAAGTATTTGCTTTGCAGTTCCGGCTTTATAGCTGGCCGAAATTTTTAAGTGCACATTACTGCGCCTTACATTGCAAAGGCGTCGTCCTCAATTTCCAAAAACAATTCACCCACCTTGCCGATGGGTCTGAACACGGTTGCACCTTCTGCTTTTTGCAGATCTTTAAAAAAGTGGGGCATCCAGTTGTTGATATGTTTTTCGAAAAATTCTTTCTGAACCTCAATTGGCTGCATGGTGCCAAATCCACCATCAATAAGCCCGGCCATCATGTCCATCAGCGCACCGGCGTGGTCTTCCGGCTCAACGCTTTCGGGGTTGCGCTCTATACCAAGCGGGACCATGTCATTGCGCAGGCGTGCCAGTGGTTTTTCATTGAGAAAGCCGGTCAGATAATATGAGCAGAATGGCAGCAGCTCACCGCGCCCCAGCCCGACAAACAAATCCTGATATTCTTCTTTAAGGCTTTTCAGGGTGGTTTGCTCTGCGGCGAGCGCGACTTCTGTAAAAGCGGCGCCAAGCTCAGATTCATCGCCATTGATATTTTTTAATATTTCAAGGAAAGCCTCGTCCGCGGGCGCAGACAGCGCACGGCCAAGTAAACGATAGACGTTTACCCTTAATTGATCGACTTCAGACACCTGGTCTTTTTTTAGAAGGCTCTTATCGGCCAATTGTTATATCCTCCCCTGATATCACACTTTTTTTCAGTGCTTATCCGGACGATTTACTTAGCCAGTTTTTTTGCTCACCTGTCATACAAACTCGCAATGAGGGACACTCTTTAAATTACGCCAGTTATTTCATAATCAGATTGAATTTCTTCAATATTCTGACTGAATTCAAACTGAGTGCATTCGAAAGAATGTTCCCCATAATTTTAGGCATTCGCATTTCGTCCGTTGATCAGAGATGCTGGCTCTTTTATGTTAGTGATGGCCAGTCTTTTGCCTCTGATCGAAAGCAGTCTTCATTATCTCTGCCTTTAGTCTAATACAAATTGAGAATGATTCACAGTCGCCAAATTGTCCACTTCGTCAGAAGTAAAGTGGACAAATTGTCCACTTTGAAAATCCGAAATTTTGGCGTTTTCTCATTTGTAATTTGAGTCATGGTTGTGAGTTTTTTCGCGATTGAAGTTCTTTGCACCGGTTTGTTCACTGTTACCGGGGAAGGAATTATTTGCTTTGGTGCCGCGTTCAGCAAAAATGAGGGTTATGCTACTCACTCACTTTAAAGAAAATTTACCTGTCACTTCAATGTTTTATCTCTGGTAATGTCACCTGGCGTATGATTTCAGCCAGAGTGTCGTATTTTTAGCTGCGGTGAATTTTGCTTCCTCGTTTCTGGCGAAGCGAAACCAACTTTGGGGGCCAAAATCATTCCCCTTATAAGTAACTTCACCTTCAAGGATCAAAATCTCCCTGATGGTTTCCTCTCTTATGAATTTGAGGTCTGCACCGGCCGTCAGTTTGATGAGTTGCACTGTTTCACGGTCATTCTCAAATAATGGCATATATTGCTGACCTTTTAAGGGGGATTGTTGCCATTCGGTGGTTTTGGTATCAATGTTGACCTGCGGTTCGCCTTCACTTTGCATCTGGCAGAGTTTGACGAAAATTGTGCAACCGTTTTCGCTATGGGGCGCGTGGCTGCTGCCTGGCGGGTTGCGGACATAAGAACCCGCACCATAATCACCGGACTGATCAGAAAAAGTACCTTCCAGCACGAAATACTCTTCGCCGCCACCATGGGTGTGACTTTTGAACGAGGAGCCGGGATCATAGCGCACGATTGAGGTGGCATGCCCCTGCTCTGCATCTTCGCGTTCCAGCCGGCGGCGGACAACGCCTTTTAATGGCGAGGGAGACCACTCCATATTAGCGGCTTCGACAATGACGGATTTTGAAAAATCCAGATTGAGATTGACAGCTGTTGTCGTTTCTGAGGTCATTTCAGTTCGCCCTATGATGGTTCAACTCATGCTCAGTTCTCAATATAGCTATCATCAGCTTTTTTACTAGTCAGCCGCTTTCAGGGCCAGAGGTGTGCTGCCCGCACGGCCCCTTCTTGACATGATGACGACACCAATGACCAACACCGCGCCGCCGAGATTTGCCGTCCAGTTAAGTGGCCAGAACGTGCCGACCATACCCAGCCCCAACAATGGTAAATGCCAGAGAGCTAACGGGCCTTCCGCGTAATACTGAATTATTGCGTTGATGGCATAAATCCCAAACAGGGCAAAGATACCGATTTGCAAGACCTCAAAGAAACTGCCGCTAATGAGAGGTGTGTAGGCAAACATGATCGGCACAATATAAAGCCCCTTGGCGATTTTCCAGGCCTGGAAGCCTGTTGCCATAGGCCGCGACCCGGCGATGCCTGCGGCGGTGAATGCGGCAAGACAAACCGGCGGGGTGACGTTGCTATCCTGACTGAGCCAGAAAATGATCAGATGGGCTGTCAGCAGGAATGTGACCTGGACTGTCGGGTCGACCAGTAAGGGGCGGACAGTGATGATCAGCTCAAACGGCATGGCGGCTAATAGCTCCAGTGCTTCTTCACGTGCCATGCCCAGGGTGACCTTGGCTGCATGGGGGCTATCCACCAGCAGGAAGAGGGATGACTGGGCCGGGTCTGTCAGTCCTTTCATCAGCTTTTCAACGACGATGGTATCCGACAAAATGCCCGCCAGCGCCGGGGCGCATAAAATGGCAAGGATGATGTAAGCGGCTGTAACTGGCAGCCCCATACCAAGCACGAGAGAGGCCAGACCGATCAGGGCGATGGCAACGAGGATCGAGCCTTGCGACCACTGGGCGATCATCAGTGAAAAGCCGTTGCCGATGCCGCTGGTGACAATGGCATTGTTCATAATACCGATTGAAACCAATAGGATACCAGTAAGGATGGAGGCTTTGATGCCATTCATGAAGGCTTCTGAAATGCGTTTTGGCCCCATGAAAAGCGGATTAAAATTGCTGCCTTTTATAAACTTTGAAACAATTGTATTGAGCCAGGAAATCACAACCAGTGAGGCAATGGACCAGGAGGCGGCATAACTTGGGGTGACCCCTGTCATCAGCAGATAAATCATGATGGTGAGGGGGATGACGAAGGTGGTGCCACCTGAAATCAGTTTGCCGTAATCGACCTTCAGGCTGATATCATCACCTACGCTGTATTTCATTGCTTCGATGCGGACGATAAACGCAACTGAGAGAAAATATAAAAATGCAGGGACAATCGAGACCGCGACGATGGTTGAATAGGGAATGGAAGTATAGCTTGCCATGACAAAAGCGCCCGCACCCATGATCGGCGGCATGAGCTGGCCGCCTGTTGAGGCGGCGGCTTCAACACCGGCGGCGAACGAGGCACGGAAACCGTTTGACTTCATTAACGGTATGGTGATGACGCCGGTAGAAGCTGTATTCGCAATCGCTGAGCCACTGATGGTGCCTGTTAGTGCAGAAGAAAGCACCGCAACAAATGCAGCACCTCCACGGATGCGGCCCGCGACTAGTTTTGATATTTCAATGACAAAATCACTTGCCCCTGAAGCGACCAGAAAGCCGCCGAAGATCATAAACAAAGTGATGTTGGTTGAGGATATTCTGGCCAGAATGCCAAACATGCCTTCGTCATTATAAAGTGTTCGAAACAGGACATCATTCAGTGGCAAGCTTGCTGCTCGGAAGACACCCGGCAGATATTCACCCAGAAACAGAATATATGACAAGGAAACAATGATAAGAATTGGAATGACCCAGCCGGAGACGCGGCGGGAAAGATCAAGGGCTGCGAAAATAAGTACCGCGCCAGCGATCCAGTCTATTGGATTAAACTGCCAGGACTGACCTGTAACTGCAAGGGTTCTGTTATAAAGGCCGGTTTCATTTGCGGCGACCCAGACCGTTGCAGCGGCAACGGTGAGCCCGTAAATCACATCAATGGCGATGGCCCAGTTTTTATCGGCATAATTCCCAAACGGGCTATAAATCACGGCGGCGAGAAAAGCGAAGCCTGCGAAATGGATCGCGTTTTGCCACATGCCGGGTTCTGTCAGGTAGATGTTTGTGAGGATGTGCCATATGCCGAAACAGATGGCGAAAATGGCGATGAACCAGCGCAGGGGTGATCGGCCAACACTGTTGAGATCAAGCCAGTTATTACGGCGAGGTGCGGCAATTTCTACCTCTGGCGGTGTGTCTGGCGCAGTGGTGGTCTCTGCCATTGGTCTTCCCCTTGATCTTTGCAGCCCATCATCTTTGCTGGCCATTCTTCATGCGGCCTTTGAGAGATGATTATAAAAGCGATGATTGGGGCGGAGCATAAACTCCACCCCAAAAACAGCTGATTGGGTTGTTACTTGTTATTTTGCAATAAGATGCGCAGGGATTTTAAGCCCGACTTCTTTATAATATTTTGCAGCACCCGGGTGCAGAGGCACCGGCAGACCAGCCATGGCTTTTTCAATGGCCATAGCTTTGGTTGCCTTGTGGATGGCTGTTAAGAAGTTCAGGTTTTCATACATGGTTTTTGTCAGCTGATAGACATGATCTTCGTTCACACTTGCATTCACGGCCAAAAAGTTTGGCTGAGCGATTGTGTTGATGTCTTTCTTCTGATTGGGGTATGTGCCCGCAGCGATTTTAAAAGGCACCCAGAGATTGCGGCCACCGTCCATAGCTTTTAGCTGGTCTGCTGTTACATCAAGAACAGTGAACTTATCAGCGTTGGCTGCCATTAGTTTGGTAATCGCGCCTGTAGGCGGGCCTGAAGGGATGCCGGCGGCTACGATCTGACCATTTGCCAGAGCATCAGCTGTTGGGCCGTATCCAGCGTGGACAAGCTTGAAGTCTTTGTCCATATCAAGGCCAAGACCTTTTAATAGAACGCGGTTTGAGCCGAGTGTGCCTGAGTTTTGTTTGCCCATGCCAACTGAAGAGCCTTTCAGCGCTTTCAGATCTTCAACAGTGCCGGATTTCTTTTTGCTGTTTGCAACCACAAACTGCTCAACATTTTGCCAAAGCATGGTAACTGAGCGAAGGTTTTTCTGTGGCTCTGAAATCGGGCCAGTGCCAGATGAGGCATATGAGCCATAAAGACCTTGCAGAATTGCAAAATCAGCTGTGCCTGCACCAAGTGCCTGAACGTTCGCGCCTGAACCGGCTGAGTTAACAGCGGTTAGGCTGAATTTTTGTTTTGGTAAAAGCTTCACTTTTGTCAGTGTTGAAATGGCCGTTCCAACCGGGTGATAGGTACCACCTGTTGAAGCTGTGTTCAGCACATAATCTTTGCTTTCAGCATTGGCGCCTGTCACCGAAGCGACCACGATTGCACCTGCAATCAGTGTCTTTAATTTAAACATGATTTTCTCCCAATTATTATTTGCCCTCGTTTATCAACGAATGCGAGGTCTGGCGTAGTTTAATGAATTGGGAGGAGAGTTGCTATGACTAAATCCGCAAAATGGAGGCACGTTGCCTGCGGAAATTTGCATAGATGATGGGCAACTGCTGTGATTCAGGCAGTTGTTCGCATGAAATCAGGCATTTTCCTTATGTTTTTTTGTTCGCGACAATCATGAGGCAGGAACTAAGCTACTGGAATAACCAGAAGTTCTACCTCTATCTGAAATAAAATCTAAGCATTTTGGTTTTCTGACAGTTATGATTGTTTGCTCGACAGATGTTAGCCTCTCAGGTTCAGGTTTTTATCCAATATACGCCCCAATCATCTATCGGGATGATTTTATCTGTAATATTATGAGTTTCCCGGTACTGATCGACGGCTTGTTGCTGGCTTTCAAACAGATTGTAATCATCAACAATGAGTGTGCCGCCAACGTTGAGTTTATCATAAAGGCTGGTGAGGGTTTCCATAGAACTTTGCCAGGTATCTCCATCCAGACGGAGCAAAGCCAGTTGTGTGACCGGCGCTTCCGGCAAGGTCTGCTGAAACGGGCCTTTTAAGAAGACGACCTGGTTATCAAGCAGGCCGTATCTTTTAAAATTGGCTTTTACTTCTTCCAGCGGGACAACGAAATCCTCAAAGGTGTGAAATTCGGCGGATGCGTCCGCTTCAATGGATTGATCAGGTGGGGGTGTGCCGGCAAAACTATCTGCCGCAAACACTTTTCTGTCTTTGATCTGATATGCGTTTAACACTGCGCGCATCATGATGCAGGCACCGCCGCGCCAGACACCAGCTTCGAGAAAATCACCAGCGATGTTTTCGCTTAATACGCGCTCACATTCGCGTCGCAGGTTGGTCATGCGGGCGTGGCCAATCATTGAAGGGGCTGTTAAGGGCCAGTCCCATCCTCTGGCGCGGTAAGTTTCACGGTAACGCCCTGTTTCTGTTAATGAGGGTTCTTCGTCAGTGCTATCATTGTCACTATCCTCATCACTATCCTCATCACTATACATGGCCGGATCCTGATTGAGGCGGCCAATGAGGCTGTTCTCAATCAGGTCTAGATAGTCTGCTCGTAAATTTTGCAGATCTTCAGATGGGTTCTGGTGCTCACCCATGATGATACCCTTCATGAACTGTCACTGCAGATTATTCTCTCCTGAAGTACAATGTGCGTGACAGTCATTGGCTAGTTATGAACCGTGATGACCGGGGTGATGTCTGCCTGATGAGGTTTTGACATGACCGCTTTTGCGGCGACTGACAATTCTTTTTCAAAATAATCTATGGTCATTTGCAGGCCCATTTCCAGCGGCACAACCGGCTGCCAGCCTAGCTCTGCTTTCGCTCTGCTGATATCGGGGCGGCGACGGGTTGGGTCATCGGTTGGCAGATCAAGATAGATTATTTTAGATTTTGAGCCTGTCATCTCTATCACTTTGGTGGCGAGGTCGCGCACAGTGAACTCAGCCGGGTTGCCAAGGTTGATGGGGCCAGTGATGTCTTTTGCTGAATTCATCAAGCGGATGAAACCTTCAACCAAATCATCGACATAACAGAATGAGCGGGTCTGGGTGCCGTCGCCATAAATGGTGATGGGCTCGCCTTTCAGGGCCTGAACGATAAAATTAGAGACAACGCGCCCATCATCCGGGTGCATGTTCGGGCCGTATGTATTAAAGATGCGGGCGACTTTTATCTCAAGATCGAACTGGCGCTGATAGTCGAAGAATAAGGTTTCGGCACAGCGCTTGCCTTCATCATAGCAGGCGCGCGGGCCGATCGGGTTGACATTGCCCCAATATTTTTCCTGTTGCGGGTGCTGTTCCGGGTCGCCATAGATTTCTGAGGTAGAGGCCTGAAAAATACGGCAATTGTGTTTCCTGGCCAGGTTGAGCAGATTCATCGCGCCAATGACACTTGTTTTCATGGTCTGGATGCGATCTTTCTGGTAGTGAACTGGCGAAGCCGGACAGGCAAGATTGTAAATCTCATCTACTTTTTCAAAAAAAGGTTCTGAGATGTCGTGATTTACTGACTTGAAGTTTGGGTTACTGAGCAGTTTTGCAATGTTTTTATGCTGGCCGGTGTAATAATTATCAAGGCTGAGAACCTGATGGCCATCTGCTAATAAACGACTGCACAAATGAGAGCCGAGAAATCCGGCACCCCCGGTAACAAGGATGGATTTAGACTTAAGCATACTGCCTCCTTACGGCCTCAACCATTTGTCTTTAGCTCATTGATACGTTGCCACTCATTCAAATCCGTTTCGGAATTTTAAATTTTGCTCCGGCTTGTAATTTTGAGCCTTAAAAATGTTGTCACTCACTCAATAAAACTGTTCTCTCTTTTTTAACCTGCTCTGTTTATTTGCGCTGTGTTATTGCTCACAGCTCTCACTTAAAAATCTTTCTATAAGGCGTCGCTATTGCTGGTTTGCAATGAACGGGCCATGAATGATCCCGCCCCGGTGCCTCTCAGTATCATCAGCCTATTCCGGCAAACATGTCACGATTTTGCTCGACCCATTCGAGCAACTGGTCAACGCCTTCATCGACTGAAATTTCCGGTTTCCAATCCAGCGTTGTTTCAAGTTTGCGAATATCACTGACATAGACCCGCTGATCACCGGGGCGCCAGTCATCCCATTTGAGGTCTATTTTCTTTCCCTGTCTTGTTTCCAGTTTCTCAATCAGCTCGAGCAGGGAGAGCATGTTTGCCGGCCCGCCGCCGACATTAAATGCCTGACCTTTTATTTTGTCCGGGTTGAGAATGGCGGCTTCATATGCGCGCACCAGATCACTTGCATGGAGGACGTCACGAACCTGTTTGCCATCTCCGAAAATTGTTATGTCTTTGCCAAGAATTGAGGCGATGGCAAACCATGCAAGCCACCCCTGATCTTCAACCCCAAACTGGCGAAGCCCATAGATGCAGGACTGCCGGAAGGCAGCTGCCGGGATGCCGTAGATTCTGGCATAGTCGAGTGTGTACTGGTCGGCAGCACCTTTTGAGCAACCATAGGGTGAGAGGAAGTCAAGGGGTTCCTGCTCGTTTATGCCGTGCGGGCGATTGGTGTAGGCATATTGCTTGCCCATCAGGTCATATGTTGCACTTTCAATTTTACCGTATACTTTATTGGTTGAGGCAAAGAGAAAGACGGCTTCCGGACAATGGCGACGCACGGCTTCAAGCAGGTTGAATGTACCAAGAGCATTGATGGAGAAATCCGTTCTTGGGTCAGTGACTGAGGTTGTCACAGCGACTTGCGCAGCCAGATGAATGACAGCGTCAAACTCCTTATCTTTAAAGACGCTTTCAACTGCTCGCTGATCGCGGATGTCTGTTTTTTCGAAATCGAACGTGGTGTTTTGCCCCAGCCATTCTAGGTTTTTATCGGTGCCTTCTCTTGAGAGGTCATCAAGCACACTGACGTGCCAGTTCCGCTCTGCAAAATGACGGGCTGTGTTGCAGCCGATGAACCCTGCGCCACCTGTAACAAGCACTCGCTTTGAACGCATTTTATATTCTCCAAGGTCTTAGCTGGTCATGATCTGAATTCGTGAAAAAATATCGAATTCATGCCCCGGAGAACACCGCTTTCATGACACATTCTACTGGCCATTCTGACCACACAGAAAGTTGCGAAAAGTCAGCGTGGAGTATGACATATTAAAAATATGGTTGGGTAGAAAAATAGTGTCATTTCGGTGATTTATTCCGCATTTTTGCGCAATCATGTCACAATTTTCTGACGCTATTCTGGTGTTTCATTTTTTTCTTTTTTCAATGCAAAAAACAGCGACGGATTGCTGTTTATTGGTTCGTATCAAACTAGTGATTGGTGTGTGTTTATTTACATTGTTCAATTTAAAGCGCTTTGAGCTTTGATTTTAGATTATTGTTGTGTACGTGAAATGATTTCCGTGTCACAAATTTGAAAGGCGATTGAGTTAGGGAAACTGACAGATTGCTCTCAGGCTATTGGCACTTAAGGTTGAATTGTGAGGGATGAAATTTCATGAAAGTTCTGATTACGGGTGGTGCCGGGTTTATTGGTACGCATTTAAGCCGCAAACTTCTGGCTGACGGGCATCAGGTCATTGTGGTTGATAATGAATATAATGGCTCACGTGATAATGTACCTTCTGGGGCCTCTTATGTTCATGCCGACGTATTGAAGCCTGATGAAGTTGAACCTGTATTTAAAGATGGCATTGATGCTGTCTGCCACCTAGCCGGGCAGGTTTCCATCATCCGCGCTTTCAGCAATCCAGTTGCTGATCTTCGGACAAATGTTGAGGGCACACTCAATATCGTGCAGCTTTGCGTGAAATATAAAGTGCCGCGCCTGCTCTACGCCAGCTCAATGACAGCTTATGGTGACACCAGCAATGTCCCTACTCCTGAAAGCGAACCCTGCAAACCTGATTCTTATTATGGCATTACCAAGCACGCGGCGGAGCGCTATGTCCATTCAACGGCTGAGCGGCCTGACATTGGGTTTCAGTTTGATGTGACATCTTTGCGGATGTTCAGTGTGTTTGGCCCGGGGCAAGCGCTTGATAATCCTTATCAGGGTGTGCTTGGAATTTTTAGCGGCAAGATTTTGCGCGGTGAACCGCTGATGATTTTTGGCGATGGGGAACAGACAAGAGACTTTGTCTATATTGGTGATATTGTCGAAGCCTGGGCGCTGGCGCTCACATCAAAAGAAGCGGCTGGAAAAATTATCAACCTTGGCAGCGGGCGTTCGCTTTCGATTAACCAGCTGGCTTCGCATGTGACAACTGCTTTTGGTTATGGTCCCGGGCAGGAGGCTGGTGAGTATCAAATTGACTATGCCCCGAACCGGCCTGGAGAACAACGCTCAGTTCAGGCTGATATTCAATTTGCCAAAGCCGTTCTTAACTGGGAACCGCGAACAAGTTTTGCGGAGGGGTTGAAGCAGACTATCATTAAGGCTCGTGAAGTTTATGCCAGAGAAACAGAAGCGCTTGCTAAAGGAGATGTCTCTTGAAATTGCTGATTGTCACTTCTGTTGACCCATGGACACGGTCCGTTTCCAGCGTGGAAAAATTCATCCGGGCAGGCGAGGCGCTTGGCCATGAAATCTCTATCTATGGTGAGGCGCACGAGGAGTTGCCATCGCTCCCTTTCTCATCTGAGTTCTCTGATGTTGATCTGGCATTTTTTATTATCCAGGTGCCAACGGACATTCCGGATATGCCTGGGCTTGCTAAGCTGCTTGATGGCGTGCCGCCAGAAAAACGCATGGTGATTGACCTTTGGGGCAAATATAATGACACCATATTGATTGAGCATGATTTTAATCACCTTGAAAAATTTGACGGACATTTAGGCTGGGAATGGGAAGAGGCGATTAAGGCGATTTCCCCACAGATTTTACAGCCCGGCCTAAATCCACTTCGCGAGGACGTGCACTCTTTTTTGTTTCATGGGTTTAATGAAACGGCGATTGTTAAAAATTATGAAACGGCTGAAGAAGCGGCAGCTTCGTGGCGCGAAGTTGATGGGGACAACGGGCTTGAAGCAAAACCTTATGGGGTGATGTATGTTGGCAGCAACTGGCAACGCTGGCATCAGGTTCGCCAGTTACTTGAAGTCTACAGCCCTTTAAAAGAAAAAATCGGCCCCCCTGCGCTTTTTGGCTGGGACTGGGGCTGGCGGCCAGACTGGGCGGTTGAAAAGGGGATCATGGGCGTTGATACCGACCTTGAGTTTCTTGAGGCTGAAGGTGTTGGGTATTATGACGGCGTGCGTTATGACGAAGTTGCCGCCCTTCAGGGGTATAGTCTGTTTGCTCCGGTTTTGCACCGGCCATTATTTGAAAAACTGGGATTTGTCACCGGGCGCAGTTTTGAGACTTTTTATGCTGACACGCTCCCGGTGCTGATGCTCGAAGAAGACTTTGTAAAAAAGATTTATGGTTCTGATGCGCTGCCGCTTGTGACCACATATGACAAGCTGGCTGATCATTTAGCTGACGCATTTGAAAACCCGGTGAAATACTGGGATGCAGTTTTAAAAACACGAAAACACCTCGCACAAACCCATTCGTACACTCAGAGATTTAAGGAGCTTGAAGCGCTTTATAACGGCATGAAAATTTCCGGAGTGAACTGATGAATATCCTGTTTGTGATGAAACATCGGGGCAATGCCGGGAATACCCATGCTGTGGCGGACTATATGCGCGTGGCGCAGTCGTTCGGGCACAGGGTCGCGCTTTACGGTCCGCCTTTAGACTATTTACCGGATCTCGATTTCTCCACCCGGATCGAACAGTTTGACAAAGTGGTTTATTTGTTTGAATCCGAACTTTACAGGGTCAACCCTTTGCAGGAAGTTGCTTTACTCAATCGCTTTTCCCGCAACGACAGGCTCATTCTTGATATGGATGGGATGTATAACCCGGTTGTTTATCTGGATGGGTATGATCGCAATCACAACAGTGTTGGCGAGCATGATGAGTGGATTGAGTTTTATCACGCGCTTTCAGACAAAATTGCCAAGCCAATGATGAAGTTGAACAATTTTGCTGTTGAGACTGAAGAGACCGGGTTGAAGATTGATCACAGGCGAGAGAAGGCGCTCGCTTTTTATGGATATGACCCGACGCTTGAAATGGAGCAAGCCGCATTCTCTTCTAAAGGGCAAAGCCTTCAAAAGAAATGGGACATTCTGCATATTGGCCATAACTGGTGGCGGTGGCAGCAGATTTCAGAGCAAGTGCTGCCGGCGATAGAGGTCATGCGATCCGACCTTGAAGCGATTGCGTTTATAGGTTTGTGGTGGGATGCGCCACCGGCAGAGGGACCAGAAGCCGGGCCTGAGGAAGCGTTCCGCTCTGATCCTCAATGGCTTCAGAAACTCGATATCGATGTTTCAACTGCGGTAATGTATAATGAAGTGGTTGCCACCATGAGTGCCGCCCGGATCAATATATTTACACAGCGACCTGTGCTGCATCATCTGCGCCATCTTACCCTGAAATATTTTGAAATTTTCTATGCGGATACCATACCCCTGCTGATGCTGGATGAGGCACATGCAGTGGACGTTTACGGCCCGGCGGGGAAGGCGCTTGTCCTGCAAGGTGACAGGGATGAAATAGCGGACAAAATTCGAGATGCGCTTAAACGACCTGATTATTATGCTTCGCTTGTGAGTGACGTTCGACAGCACCTTCGGGCGCATCACTCATATGACCATCGCCTGGAGGAACTTGTCAGCCTGCTGGAAAGTTAAGCTATGACTTCCTCTCTTGAGGGGGAGCTGATGTTTTGGCGATTTAACCGTAACGGGAATGAATAAGAGATAAGCTACTGAATATTATATTTTATATTCTTTTATTGCTGCAATTGTGTTGAGGAAATGCCATGAAAATCGTTTTCGTTTACTGGGGCTATGAAAATGCCGGCAGCATGCTTGACCTTAAGGGATATGCGCGCGCTGCGGAAACGATGGGTCATGAGGTCATTATTTACGGACCGGCGAACCCGACATTTGCGCTTGATTATTCACAGGATTTGAACGGCGCCGATGCGATTGTTTTTGTGGTTGAGTGGACAACACAGTTGCAATTCGGCGACCGGGTTGACTGGGTGCGGTTGCTTGAAGCTGTTCCGCCTGAGCGCCGGGTGGTGATTGATTGTGACGGTTGTTACAATGACCCGCTTGAATATGCTGGCGATTATAACCACAAAACTGAAAAGGAAAGCCGGGACTGGATTGAATTTTGTGACAGCCTTACCTCCAAAATTTACCAGCCGACACCGCGTCCGTTACGGCCCAATGTGAAGTCTTTCTTTTTTCATATTTATGACAAAACATGGGAAACACCGTTTGACTTCAGCGCTAAAGATTACAGCATGATTTATGTCGGGCATACTAAGTTTCGCTGGCATGGCATGTCGCAGGTTTTGCACGCGCTTGAGCCAGTTCGCCACAAAGCGGGGCGGATCGGTCTTGTTGGTGAAGGCTGGGATGCACCGCTTGAATGGACGGAATGGGAGGAGATTAAAGATAATTATTATGTCGACCGGGATTATTTGAAACGGCTTGATGTAGAGGCATTACCACCAGTTCCATTTGCCAAGGTGATTGAAACCATGGAACGAGGTGTTTTTAACCCGGTTATATACCGCCCTTTGTTTGAGCATCTTCACATGGTGACCTGCCGGACGTTTGAGACCATTGCCGGGGGGACGATTCCGCTGTTTTTACTCGACAGGCAATATGTGAAAGATGTTTTTGGGGATGCGGCCCTGGAGCTTGTGCTTAGCGGAGACAAAGCGTCTTCGACCATTGAGGATGTGCTTGAGCGGCCAGACTATTATGCTGATATTGTGCATGGCATTCGCAAAGAATTTGCAAAGCTGCATACGCCTGAAGTGCGCCTTGCCAGATTAATCGAGATTATTGAGGAGTAACAGAATTAACCGTGACCAATCATGTTCCCATAACCAAGCAACAAAGCGGTGCCGGTGTTGCCCGGACTGACAGTGCTTCTCTGTTAAAGAGTAAGGCGTTGCGGCATGGAGGCAAGCACATGCAGTTGCGCTATGGGTTCAATGAGATTGACGGGTGGTGGCATCTTTCAACCGGAAATTACAGAGATGAATTAACGCGCCGCATTCGTTTGATGGATACTGCCGTTATTCGAATATTTGTATTTGACCAGCCGGTGCCTCATCCGCTTAAAGACTGGCCGGGGTTTGTTGCTTATATTCAGGGTGTGCTTGATGCGGGAGCGAAGCCGATGCTGACCTTTGCTAAATTTCCGCCGCCCTATGACAATGATCATCACATCAAAATATTTGCGGCTCGTTGCCGGGAGGTTGTCTGGGGTTGTGTTGAGCAATGGGGCGGTGATGTTGTCAAGGACTGGTACTGGTGTGTGTGGAATGAGCCGAATAATCTGATAATCGGTGGTGATCTGACCTATGAAATGTATCAACGTATTTATGAGGAAGTTGCGCTTTCCATTCATGAAGTACTCAGGCCACACCTTAACGGCGCCAAAGCGATGATTGGCGGGCCGGCGATTGATGGTACGCATCGGTCTTACTGGATGGACTGGATTGTCAGGCTTGTTTCTTATGTTGATAATGATTTAATCGGTTTTGTATCCTGGCACCGTTATGGGGACTGGCGACCGGCTGTGCCGAGTGAAACGCTTGACCTTGAAATGTGGGGCGCTCCTGACCCGCCAAATGGGGAGATGCTTGAAGATTTGCTGATGGCGCAAACGCCAAGTTATGAAGCCCGGGCAAGAGGTGTCGCCCGCTTGTTACAAAACCGGGATATTCTGAATGTCTGCGGTGAGTTAAACACCATTGCTCATCATGAGCATTATTACACCCTTGGTGTGAACCAGAATTTACTTGGCGGGGCGTTTTATGCTTCTGCTCTCATTCATCTGATCCGCGGCGGGGCGGAACTTGAAATGCGCTGGACGGCAATTGGGCACGGTGATGCTTATGGGTTGTTGTCTATTCAGGGTGAGCCAACAGTTGCGGCGCTGATTAAACAGATATTTGTGCAGCATGTGCGCTATGGTGATGAAGTTTGCTTTTTTGCGCACCGGCAAGAGAAGCCGACTGTTGACGGTTTGATTGCTTATGGCGAAAATGGACGCATCAGCGGCGTATTTGTGAACACTTCCCGGCTTAAAGAAACGATCTATATCGAAGACTGGGATGAGGCGCTGCAGGCTTGCACTGATATGATCAAAGTGGACAACGGCACAGGCGAGCGGGTGGTTCGCGCGCCGTTTGATGGGTATTTCGAGCTTGACGGATATGGCGTTGCGATTATCTCAACTGACATGGCTGGGACGGTGATTGATTAGTCACCCTTGTTTTTCACTAAAACGATTTGAACAACTGAATTAATAGAATTTTTTAACATTTGGAAGGTCTCTCATGGACAGAGCATTTGGTTGGATTGGTGAAATATTTCAGACGCTTCTCAGGTTGGTGCCCTGGCTTGTGATTGTGCCAGCAACCCATGGCGGAGTGGCTTTTGTGCATGGCCACAGGGTGAAAGAATGGAAGCCTGGTCTGCATTGGTACTGGCCGGTGGCAACGACCTATAAGCTGATGGTGACAGTGCGGCAAACGCAGAAAATTCAAACCAAGATTGTCATGACGTCTGATCACCAGACGGTTTTTGTAGGCGCGATGGTGACGTATTATGTCGATGATGTGGTTGCGGCGGTTTCGCAGATTGCTGATCTCGCATCAGATGTGATTGAGCGCTCACAAGGGCAAATACTGGCTGTGGTTTCTTCAACGGAACTTGCCGAAATTCAGGCTGATCGTTATGCCTTTAATGAAAAGCTAACAGAGGCTTCGGCTGAAGTTTTAAACGGCTATGGTGTTTCTATCCTTCAGGTTCAGCTTACTGAATTTGCACCCTGCCGCGCTCTGGCCGTGAATGGCAATATGGTTGTTGGTAATTATGAGCTCTGGACCGGGTTTTAATCTCACTCTCTTTAGCAGCTCTCAATTGAATGCCCGCTGCTATTTAATGCCATCACCAACAACGGCTCCTCTTTTTAAGGGGCCGACTGTGGCGCGGTAAACGGAGAGCCAGCCTGCTGGAGCTTCCGGCAGGTTCAGTTGTTTGCTGGCCATTCGATCTTTCATTATTTCTTCACTCACAAGGAGATCAATGGTGCGCTTGTTGATATCAATGCTGATTTGATCGCCATCTTCAACATAAGCCAAGGGGCCACCTTCGGCGGCTTCAGGCATGACCTGGCCAATGGTGATGCCGCTATTGAGGCCAGAAAGCTCACCATCTGTTACAACGGCGACTTCACGGCCAAGGCTTGTGCCTTGTAATGCTGCCATGAAGCTGGCAGCGAATACTGTGCCCGGGCCACCTTTTGGCCCCATCATACGCAGTACGGCGACGTCACCTTTTTTAAGGCAATCCGGATGGTTGCTGTTCAGGCGCTCTATGGCGTCGGCTTCTTTTTCAAAGACACGGGCTTTGCCTTTAAATTCTCTAATGTCTTTTGGAATGGCTGCAATTTTAACGACCGCGCCTTCCGGGGCTAGCGTGCCCTTTATGATGGCAAGGCCCGGATCATTCGAACATGGGTTTTCAAGGGTTTTGATTACATCTGATGTCGGGGCAGGTGTTTGATCTAATATTTCTTCCAGCGTTTGGCCGCTGACTGAGCGGGCTGTCAGGTCAAGGCGTTTGCTCAGCACTTTCATAACGGCACGGCAGCCGCCAGCTTCTTCGAGTTGCTCGATGCGGGTTTCCCCATTAGGGCGGACCTCTGCAACGAGGGGTATTTTATCTGCGATGGCTTCGAGTTCGCTCAGGATGTCAAAATCCAGCTCGGCTTCAAGGGCAATCGCTGTGAGGTGACGGACTGTGTTGACAGATGCCCCCAGCGCAACAGCGACACTTAGCGCATTTCTGCATGCGGCTGCGTTTAGAATTTCTCTTGGGGTGAGGTTTTCGTTCACCATTTCAACAATGCGACCACCTGCAAGTTTGCAAACTTCAACCAGACGTTCAGAGTCAGCTCTGATCGGGGCATTGCCGGGCAAGGACATGCCCAGCGCTTCAGCCAGCACGTGCATGGAATTGGCAGTTGCAAGACCGGCACATACGCCCGGACCTTTGATGGCATGACGGCTCATTTCGGTTAGCTGATCGAGGTTTATTTCACCGGATTTATAGGTGCCGACCGCATTGTATAGAGTTTCTATATCGACCATTTTGCTACCACAACTTCCACCCAGTTGATAACCGCAGGAAACGATGATGGAAGGGATGTTCTGGCGGGCGGCCGCCATCAGATGGGCGGGGGTTGTTTTGTCACAAGAGGATAGCAAGATCATACCATCCAGTACGGCACCTTCGACCTGAACTTCAACATCGAAAGACATCAAATCTCTTGTCGGCATCAGATACCGGCCTTCACGGCCAGCGCTGGTGATAAAATCTGATGAGGCAGCGGTTCTGATTTCAAAGGCAAGTGCACCAGCCGCTTCGATCGCCTCAGTGGTGATTTTGGCGAATTTATCAAGATGCTGGTAGCAGACGGAAAGTTTGCTAGATGTGTTCACAACGGCAATTTTTGGTTTGGTAAAATCTTCTTCCTTTAGGCCCATTGCGATCCACTGAGCGCGTTGGACGGCCCATCTGGTGGTGCCTGGTTCAAAATTGCTGCGCCGGTTATTGTTGTTATTATCAGTCATCAAGTCTGGCTCCGTCTTTGTTCATTAATTCTCTGACTTCATTTCCAGAGATGGCGCGTAATGGGGTTTGTTCTTGAAAGGAGGTGACAGCAGCCAAAGCTGCGGCCTGGCCATATTGAAAACACTGCGCCGTTACTCTTGCTGAGGCGAGGGCTTCATGTTCTGCGCTAAAGCACCTTCCGGTCACGAGCAGGTTTTCACCGGTTTTGGGAACAAGAGCGTTGTAGGGGATTTCATAGAAATCGTTGATCAGCCATTCGAGTTTGGGTTTTGTGCCGCTGTGCAGTTCTATTGGCCAGGGCGAGCGGGCGATACCATCAGCTCGTTTGCGCCGAGCCATCACATCTTCGTTCGATAGTCGCTCAACACCAAGGGCACTACGTGACTGACGAATGCCGGCCTGAACGCCCGTGTCGTTGACAAAGCTGGTTTCGCAGCCGGGGATAAAATCTGCAAGGAACCTGGCATAGTCCCTGACCTGCATTCGGCCACTGATTTCGGCTTCTGAGAGGTCTTCTGTCCGGTCGGCGATCAGATCGCGGCCATCACGGCCCATGACGCGGGTGGCGTTACAAAGCAGTTCATTTGGGCGCGGCGTTGGAAACAGCCAGATTTTAGATCTGATGAGGTTATATTTTCCGGTTTCCTTTGCGCTGATGATCATTTCACTCACTTCAGGTGAGCATATTGTGTCCGGCCCCCAATAGGCGAGAAAGCGTTTGATATCAACACCGCCGAGGCGGAAGATCATGGTTGGGTTCTGAACAAAACCATTATCGCCTACAGTATATTCTAGCCCTGCCTGATGAAGGATGTCTGCGTCACCGGTTGCGTCAATGATGATGCTGGCTTCTATGGCGGCAAGGCCACTTTTGCCTGCGATGACTACGCCCAGAATTTCATTTCCCTCGCGGATGGTGCCGACAATGAGGCTATGATAAAGAATGTCGACATCTTCTGATAACAGCAATGCTTCAGCGGTTTCCCGCCATTTGTGCGGGTCGTGGGTGACTGTCCAGGTTTTACCGTATCGCTGCGGCGCAGTGACACCGTCACATTGTTTCATGGCCTGAAAGAATGTGTTGGCAAAGCCATAGACAACCTGCTCTGGCGGGCTGTTGTAATTATCACTCGCCAGATACATGCCGCATAACGTGCCTGAAAGGCCTGCTACTGCATTGCCACCACAAAAACCATATCGTTCCAGCAGCAGAACTTTAGCACCATGTTTGCCCGCGGTTGTTGCCGCTGCGACGCCTGCGGCACCGCCACCAGCGACAAGAATGTCAGGTTTTGCCAGCACGGGCAGGCCGTGGTTACGGCTATAAATGTTTTCAGCTTTCCAGGCCATTGAGATTGTGTCTCCCGCATATTTTCAGCGATTTTTATTGAGTTTGTTTTTCTAAATTAGGACATCTAATATGTTAGATGTCAACTAGTTATATTTTAATGATATATCAATTTTTATTGGCCGGATCACGAACTGAACCAGGCTTTGCTTTGCACTTTATTATTGTTTTTTCAATGTCTTAGACTCTTGCGCGGTGTGCAAATAAACCATATTGGCATGCTTGATAAATTGCTGATTTTACAGGCGTGTGGCTGGTGTTCTGGAAATCATCAGATTTGAACTTGCATCTAACATATCACTGGTATATTATTAAAACAATGAAATGTTTAGGGAGGCTATTATGGAATTACAAAATAGCAATATGTCTGACCGTCAGCGCCAGTACAGAGCCAATTACAGGCAACGGGTCGCTGGCTGGTATAATGGTTTTTTACACATCGCCATCATTTATATTATCGGTTTAACGGCGCTATATGTTTATGGCTCGAATCTGAATAATGTCACAGCAATTGAATGGTTGTTTGTGCCAGTGGTGTTTTTGTTCTGTAACTTTTTTGAATGGTGGATCCACCGTTATGTGATGCATCGCCCATCAAATAACCCGATTGCTCGCGCGGTTTATAACCGGCACACATTACAGCATCATCAATTTTTTACTGAAGTTGAAATGCGCTTTGCAAACCAGCGAGATTACCGGGTGACATTCTTTCCGCCTTATGCGCTTGCCGCGTTTACGCTGATTTCAATTCCTGGTGCGATTGTGTTTGGCTATCTGCTGAGCGCCAATGCTGGCTGGCTGTTTATCTGCACGACGACCTGTATCTATATGATTTATGAGTTTATGCATTTTTGCTGTCATGTGGAAGATAACTGGTTTGTTCGAAATGTGCCGTTTATAAACACCAACCGCCGTCATCACACAGCGCACCATGATCAGTCTTTGATGATGGAGCGGAACATGAATTTAACGTTCCCTATTATGGACTGGCTGTTTGGCACCTCTGATCTCGATCGCGGTCTGATTGGTCATTTGTTTAATGGCTATGACACGCGTTATATCCGCAAGGACATGCGCAAAACCTCGCGCACACCGGGCCGCCCGGAAATGGACCCAGGCGCCATTGAGGCTGGTGAATAAACTCTCGCAGATAAGTTGATCAAGCGCCCGGGAAGGCAGTTTATGTCTTCCCGGCACCTATAACGAAAATAAGAACGAACAAAGAAGAGACTTTTAAGCATGGATATGATTGAGCCAAATGTTTTACCGCTTATCTGGTTTGTCGGCTTTGCCTCTATAACCAGTCTTGGCTTTTATGTGCTTAGCGGTGCTTTTCCATTATCAACACGGCCGGAGTTTTGCAAACCGGTTGGCCTTAGCCTTCTTATCATCAACTGCCTGTTTTTGCTTTGCTTACTGGCTGGGGCGCTGCATTTCGGGATTACTCAGCTGCGCTGGACGAGTGTTGTTATTGTTTGCGGCCTGGCGTTTTTGTTTGCACCCGGGCTGTTTAATATCTGGCCATCCAAATGGAGAGACGGCAAAGCGGGTCTTTTGATCATGATGATTGGGCTGGGGATTGCTCTGGTTCTGCTTGGTCTGGCTTCAGGTCGGTTATTATCATTTTAAAATCTATCCGGCTGGTCCTTCGTTTTAATCGACCAGCCTGAGTTCAGGGAGGAGAATAAAGAGATGCCATTTCATATCAAACTCGGGCTCTCAATTGCCGTGGCGCTGGTGGCCCTTGGTGGCTGGTTTTACATGGGCTATGTGGGACAAACCGGGCCGCAATGGGCCCTCGCCTTTCTTGGCCCGTTTAGCGTCTTTAGCTTGTGGATTTTTCCTGAAGTGATGCGAAGCAAAGCTGACACCCGAAAAGCGCGTGAAGAACAAAAACAAGAGAAAGCTTAAAGAGATGAAGACATATAGAGGAGACCGGACAATTGACGGGATTGTGGTGCTGGTGAACGAAGAGGAGCTGGAACCACGTATTGATGCGAAATGTTATTCAAGTGACGGGTTTGAATGGGGTTATGAAGGCCCTGCTCCCTCTCAGCTGGCATTTGCTATTTTACTCGATCATTTTGATGACGTTGAAAAAGCTGCTTCAGCGCAAGAAAAATTTATGAAACGGGCTGTGGCAAATTTCCATAATGAGTGGGAAATGAATAGCGATGATGTCGACCATATTTTAGCTGACTGATGGTTGAAAAATTCAGACCGGCTGCTTAACCATTCACAAGATCAGAGATTGGGTGTTTAGTCAGATAAATCCACACAGCAGAATGAATGAAGCAAATTGATTTGAAAAGGCACCAACATTTTTTGGTGCCTTTTTATTTGTCTTATTTTGCCTGTTGTTCTTGCTGCTGCAAAGCAAAGATTGAACTATACCCGGCTGACCAGTCTGGCGGCACCTGACATGGGCGGCTATCATGCACGGCCCACTGGGCCTTTTTACCACGCACGATGTGCTGGTCATATTTTGAATAAAGCGGATTTGGTGTGTAGGTGTAGGCATCAGCTGATGAATAGACATTTAACAGAAGCGGTCTTGGATTTGGCGAAAGATTGGCCGGAGAGCCGTGAACGGTGCGGCAATTATGGATCGTGACCGAACCGGCAGGTCCTTCAAGGTAGACGATTTTGCTTTCATCAAGGCTGTCTGAATCCTGACTATTCAGCGCACCGGTCCAGGTGCCGTTTTCATCATATTGGTTATATAGAGGCCCAAGGTGACTGCCTTTAATGACACCTAGTGGTCCTTGCTCACTGCCGCAATCCTGCAGATAAGTGCCTGCTGTTAAGGGGCTGTAATTTGTATGCGGCCAGAAGGAAATATCTTGATGCCATTTGACCTCTTCACCACCGCCTGACCATTTGAAATTTAATTTTGAGTGGTGGAATTTCACATCAGGGCCAACCAGATCTGTTATCGCGTCGGTTAGTTTAGAGTTTGAGGCGTAGTTCCAATAAGCTTCATGATGATCATTTGGGCTGGCAAGGCGGCGCAGCATGGGGTTTTCTCTGGTGTGGCCGGGTTCGATATCCCATTTCTGATCTGATTTGGTAATGTCCCGGCTTTGCTCGACCATCTCGGCTGTGACTGCGTTTAATGTTTCAAGCTCTTCTTTGGAGACTAGATTTTCCAACAGGAGATAGCCGTTGGCGAAATAATCTTCTCTTTGCCGGCTGGTCAGCAACAAGGGTCTGATTGATAAAACTTCTTCCGGGCTCATAATTCCATCTCCTTTTGTCTTCCCCGAAACCAAATGTCAGACATCTGGTTTCGGGTATATTCTTGAATTTTTGTTCACTCTGCTTCTAATTGAAACCCAATACTTGTGACGGTAACCACAGCACCAGTTCCGGGAAGGCGGCGACAATCGCAAGACACAGGATCTGTAGCAGGATGAAGGGAACAACACCTTTATACATATGCTTTAATGTTATTTCCGGAGGGGAAATGCCCCTTAGATAGAAGATTGCCGGCGCCAGTGGCGGGGTCAGATAGCTGGTTTGAATCATGATCAGGAACAGGACACAGAACCAGACCGGTTCGAACCCCATTGTTCTGACGATCGGCATGAACACCGGAATGAAGATCAACAAAACCGAAATCCAATCAAGGAAAAAACCGGCGATGAAGGTTATGGTGAGGAATAACAGCAATGTTGTCCAGGGTGTTAAATTCGCACCTGAGATGATGTTTTCTGTTAATGTCACACCGCCTGAGGCAATGAAAACACCGGCAAACATATTGCCGCCCAGCAGGATTAGTATGATCATGCAGGTGACTTTAAGTGTTTTTAATAAAGCCTCATTTAGAATTGAAATGCTGAATTTTCTGTAAATCATCGACAACAGCAATGAGCCTGCCGCACCCAAAGCTGCCGCTTCGGTTGGGGCTGCGAGTCCAAGCATGATAGAGCCAAGCACGGCAAAGATCATAATGATTGGTGGCAGGAGTGCGAAGGCTGTTACTTTAATTTTTTCAGCCAGTGTCGGGTCATCCGGTGATGGCGGGATACGTGGACCTGCGGTTGGGTTAAGCACGCATCGGGCCAGAATATAACCGATGTAAAGATTGGCCAGCAACAGGCCGGGTATGAGCATGCCGATAAACAGATCACCAACAGAGACGTCTGCTATGGGACCAAGCACAACAACCACAACAGAAGGCGGGATGATGGTGCCCAGAGAGCCGCCGGCGCAAATGGTGCCGGATATCAGACCTTTCTCATAGGCATATTTCATCATAACGGGGATTGCGAGCAGGCCGACAACCGTTTCTGTTGCACCAATGACGCCGCTGGAAGCAGCAAAGACTACGCACATTAAAACTGTGCCAATAGCCAGACCGCCGGGCAAGCGCCTTGTCCATAAGTGGATGGCTTCGAACAGTTTTTCGGCGATGCCTGAACGTTCTAGCATGGCACCCATAAAGACGAAAAGCGGCACGGCAGCGAGAACAAAGTTAGATGCTGTTTCGTCAATTTTCTGAACGAACTGGAAAATGACAGCATCACCAAAGGTAATATAGCCAAAAACCAGAGCAACTCCCATCATCGCAAACGCAACGTGAAATCCCAGAAACAAAGCAAACATAAGCGCCGGGAACATGATCAGGGCGAGGTATTCTTCCATTATTATTCTCCCTGTTTTTCTAATTCTTTGATGGCCCAGTCAGCGCCTGCAACGGCCATGACTGATTTTGAAAACTGGGCGAAACCTTGCAATAACAACAGGAAGAACCCTGTAAAGAAACACAGCCTGAACGGCCAGATTGGTGGGTTCCATGCCGACTGGCCGGATCCTTCACCACTTTGATATGCCTCGACCCAATATTCCCACAAGCCGAACTGCAACCAGATGATGACAGGGAAAAACAAAAGGAGGTAACCAAGCACATCCAGCATGGCGCGTGTTCTGGTTGGAAACTGGCTATAAAGCACATCAATTCTAATGTGCGCTTTTTCGCGAAGGGCATAGGCCGCGCCGATGATGAAGTGAGCGCCCATGGCCATATAGCCCAGCTCATAGGACCAGATGGTTGGCGCGTTCAGCACATATCTGGCGAACACTTCATAAACGGTTGCGATGATGAGAGGTAAAACCAGCCAGGCGATGATCACGCCGCTTATACCAGAGATACGTTCGATAAAGAGGATCCATTTCGGCATTTTGACGGCCTTGCAACAAAGATTTTATTATTGATTATTAAAGCTGGCAGAAAGTCCGCCTGACTGCCAGCTTTGTTAGGGATAGAGATTGTGAACTAGTCGTTATATTTCACATTCCGGTATTTTGAAGCGTCCTGCCAGAGTTTTTCAAACTCAAGCTGGCTTTTCAGAATTTTATCGAACCATGGATTTTGTTTGGCTTCTTTTTGAGCCCACTCAATCGCAAGATCTTTGGCCTGACGCTGCACGGCCGCATCCAGTTCAATAATTTCATTGCCCTGCTCTTTATAGAATTGCAGTGCTTTGGCATCTTCCTGGCCAACACGCATCCAGCTTTCAAGGGTAACGAGCTTGGCTGCCAGTTCAACAGCTTTTTTATCTGCGTCGGAAAGTTTTGCGAATGCATCTTTGTTGATCACCATTTCAAACGGTGCTGAAGGCTGGTGAATGCCGGGAATGATCACATATTTCGCGATTTTATGGAAACCTGTTGTTTTGTTTTCATAAAGTGTGCCCCACTCTGTTGCATCAATCGCGCCGCGTTCAAGTGAGGTGTAAACCTCACCGCCGGGCATGGTCACGGGTGCTGCACCCAGACTTTTTGAGATTTCAAGCCAAGCGCCTGCGGTTCTGAATTTTAAACCTTTTAAATCATCAAGCGATTTGATGGGCTTGCGTGAGTGGAGAAAGGCTTCGGCTGTTCTTGTGAAGCAAGGAAAAGAAACCAGACCGAATTTATCTTCATTAAAATCGCGCCAGAGTTTTAACCCGCCGCCTTCATAAATCCAGTGGAGCATGCGCTCTGAATCCATGCTGCCAGCAAACCCACCCAGCAACACAACAGTTTTGTCTTTACCCCAGTCATAGCCCATCCATGTGTGACCGACCTGAGCGACATTTTTGGCAACGGCTGAGCGAACTTCAAGCCCTTTGCTTAAGGTGCCGCTTGGGAAGACTTTAATTTCAACACGGCCGTCTGTCAGTTCATTCACGCGTGTTGCAAATGCTTTGGCGCCAATTTCCATTAATGGACCACCACCCCAACTGGTTGCCATTTTCCAGTTATGTTCGGCAGCAGATGCTATGTTGCCAGCCAGCATAGACAGAGCAAGCACGGCCCCGCAGCTAAATGACTTAACAGTTGTTATATGGTTCATTTCGTCCTCCCAAAATGGTTTTTATTAGATCACTTCTGCTAGAATACTTAAGTTTTTGTTATGATTATTGTTAGAAACGATTAATCAATTGTATTGCCCTGTTTTTATTTGAGCTTATGAATAGAAGTACTTATTTTTTATCAGTTTATCATCATATATCAAAGCCAGATAAACTTATGATCTTCTATTGATATATTACTAACATTTTATGAGGTGCTGTCAAGAAAACAAAATCAGTAATGGTTATTCCTGCTGTTTTTTTATGATTTTTAGCTCATTATTTCAGTGGGACGGGCGCACAAAACTATGGCGGCTCAACAGCTCTCAATATTGCTGTATGAACCGCCGGGATGTCTTAGCCTATTCAACTTAAGTCTCAGAAGTTGATGAGCTAACTATTTGGATTAATAGTTTGAATGGTGAAATTTTCAGTATAGTCAATCAGAGCATTGGTTGCTTTGACCGCTTTTTCTTCATCACCTTCTGAGATGGCTCTGGCCTGATCTGCGTGAAGGCGGGCACAAAGCGGGAGGTCACCAACCTCCTTAAAATGCATAAACCAGAATCGACGGGATAATCCATGCAGCAGCTCCATGGCGCGGCTGGCATATTCGTTGCGGGAAGCTTTGGTCAGATGCAGATTGAACTGATTATCAAGACGCATAAATGCCAGTTCATCACTGTTTTTAGCAGCCTCATTCATGCCTTCGGCAATCTGAAGGAAGACCTCACGCTCGGCGGGTGTGCCTTTTTTGGCGCAGGATTTTGAGAGGATCAACTCCAGTGCGCGGCGCACTTCCAGTAATTTTAACTGCTTTTGTGCGTTGACTTCCGTGACCAGATAGCCGCGCCTTGCCATGATGCGGACCAGCCCTTCATGTGACAGGCGATATAGTGCTTCACGGATGGGGGTGCGGCCAATGTTTAACTGGCTTGCAACCTCTGCTTCAGACAAAACTTCACCTGGCATGATCTGCAATGTCACGATGAGTTCTTCCAGCCTGGTATATGCCTTGTCTGTCAGGGTTGTTCTTGGTGTAAATTCCAATGTCGCGTCCTTGTCCATGGTTATGCTTTTCATAGATTAGTTAGAGTTGTTTGCGTTTTTCTACCATAGTTGAGAACTTTTCCAATTCACTATCGTTCACGCCATAGGTGTATTGATCATCAGGGAAATGACCCGATTTTACTTCTTTAATATAATTTTCGATCCCTTCAACCGCCGCGTCTCTTAAATTTGCATAGCGTTTGGTAAATTTAGGCTTAAAATCCGAAAACAGGCCGAGCAGATCATGACATAACAGAATTTGACCGTCTGTGCCAACTCCGGCGCCAATGCCGATGGTTGGTATCTCCAACTGGTCAGATATTATGGCCGCTATTTTGCCCGGCACCGCTTCAAACTCAAGCATAAAACACCCAGCATCCTGTATTGCCAGTGCATCCTCAAGAATTTTAAAAGCGGTTTCAGCGGTTTTACCCTGAATTTTAAACCCGCCAAACATCGCCACTGTGTGGGGTGTCAACCCGATGTGTGAAGCGGTGGGGATGCCGGCATCAATCAAAGCCTTTAAAATATGCGCCTGTGACTTTCCGCCCTGGGGTTTGACGGCGTCTGTTCCGGCGTTTTGCATGAAACGAGTTGCGTTTTTCAATGCGGCTTGTTCTGAATTATAGCTCTGATACGGCATGCAACCAAGGACAAAGGTGTTTGGTGCCCCTCTTCTGATCGCCATGGCATGGAGTTCCATCATATCCATTGTTGCAGGGATCGTGTTGGGATGGCCGTGGGCAATCATTGCCAGGCTGTCACCAACCACCGCGACATCAACACCGGCGTCTTCGACCCATTGGGCTGAGGTATAATCGGGGACGGAAACATAGACCATTTTCTCGCCAGAGGTTTTTGAATTTCTGATTTCCTGTATTGATCTTTTTTTGCGGGGGGCTTTTGTTTTTGTTTGTAAATCACTGGCGGCCATGCTGCTGTTCCATATTCTGATATATTATTTATATGTTAGTAACGTAGCAATAACATAGCCTGCTCTGGATGTAAGCTCAATTGTAAAAATTCAGAATATTGTTTTTTGAGATTGACAGCTGGGGGGGCCGGATTGCCCGTCCACCTCGCTTTGTTCAGACGCCGTACACTCATACTGATTGATGATGACGGCAGACAAAATTCACCTTTGATAATTTTGCCGGGTCCGAGCCGATTTGGCCGCGGTGAATGATGGTTTTACTGGCCCCATCATCCTGCTCTATTCTCAGCTCAACATAAAAAGGTTGTTCAGTCTGCTCACCTGATGTTGCTTTAAATGCGACGAATCCACATATATGCAAGCCTGGCTGATTGCTGAATTTGATCGTTTTCACCGCGTTAAATTTAACTGGCCCGGTTGTGGGGAGGATTTCTTTCAGGCCCTTTTGATAGAGGCTTGTTTGATCAGCAGTCAGCTCATAGGGCTGGTATTTTTCGACATTGCCTGTAATCGCACCCAATTGAGAATTGTCTTGCCCTCCGCTGCAGGCAGCCAATAGCAAAGATATGATCAGACAGGCACATACTCGATTTCTCATTCTCTACTCCGGGCAATTCTCGCTCAGATTTGAGACTAATCTAAAAATCTCCGAAAAGAAACTCTGCTGCGTTCTGCTTACTTATTTTTTCAGTCTTGTTTTGCGCAATTCACCGGCATTATCCAATACCGGATAGGCAACGGCTGTGATGTGCGAGTGAATACGGCGCAGATCCCGCAAGATATCAAGATGAAGAGCGCTTGTTGCAATGCTGTCTGGCTGGCCTTTGCGTAAACGGTCAAGATGGTTTTGCGTGAGTGTGCCCTGCAGTTTGTTTATTTCTATTTTTTGCTTCAGCATCTCTCTGGCGATTTTTATTTCACCTGACATAAAGACACTTGTTGCCAGATCAAGGTTCGCTGTCACGGCTTTATGAAGCGTTTCAATTTCAGCAAGCCCCTGCTCTGAAAATGCCAGGTGTTCAATCGCTCTTTTGCGAGCAATGGTGAGGATGTTTTCAACAATATCGCCGATATGTTCGAGATTGGTGGTGAATAATAATATTTCAGCAGCGCGGTTGGATTCTTTTGAACTCATCTCTTCTCTGGAAACACTGATGACATAGAATTTAATCTGCTCATAAAGTTCATCAACGGTGTCGTCGATATCACTTAGTTTTTCGATCTTATCTAAGTCATTATCAACCAGCACAACCATCACGCCTTCTAGCATCTCTTCTACATGACGGATCATTTCCAGCACTTCGCGTGAGGCATTATTAAGAGCAAGGGCGGGTGTATTGATGATTGACTGATCAAGAAATTTTGTCTGGACTGCTTTTTCCTCTTCTTCGTCACTGACCAAAAAACGTTCCAGCAGATTTTTAACCAGCGGGACCAGGGGCAAAAACAACAGCCCCAGACACAAATTAAATAGTGTGTGAAAATCAATGATTATGCGTTGCTCTGAAGCGCTCAACCCGGAGAGGAGGGATGTCAGTTGATCTATAAACGGAAGGCAACAGAGCACGCCAAATATTTTCATAGCGCAATTTCCGATTGTAATTCTTCGCGCTAATATGCCACTGCCGAGGGTGGCGATGACGGCCGGGATAGTGCCGCCAATGTTGGCGCCTAATAATAATACCATACCGAGATTTAAAGTGATGGTGCCTGCCGTTACCAGTGAAGAGATCAGCAGGATGGCTGCGAGACTTGAATGCATGATCCAGGCTAGAAGTGCTGCGACCAGTATAGCAAGGATTGGTTCTGTTTCCAGCGAGGCGAAAAGGCTGGCCAGGATTTCGGATTGTTTTAAAGGTTCGACGGATTGTCTGATAAAGCTGAGAGCAAACAGCATCAGACTGATGCCGATGGCGACGCGGCCGAGCTGGCGGATATGCAGGACATCTGAAACTTTATAAACAATGAAGCCGGTGATCATTAGCAAAAAGGGCAGAATGCTTAAATCTAATGAGAGCACCTGAGCCACCAGAGTTGTGCCGACATCTGCCCCCAACATCACAGCGATGGCGGCAGTGAGTGTGATGAAGCCATTGCGCGCAAAGGAAGATGTTATGAGCGCTGTGGCTGTGCTGGATTGCACCAGAATGGTAACCGCGAGGCCTGCGCCGAAAGCGCTGAAGCGATTGCCGGTATTTTTCTTAATGACCTGTCTTAACTGAACACCATACCCCCTGCTGATACCTGTTTGCACCATTCGAAGCCCCCATAACAGCAGACAGACTGCTCCTATGAGGTGAAATAGCACTGCTGTTGCAGACAAGGTTGGATCCTCCCTAACAATTATTTATCTTCTTAAAGACTGTTCAGGTTGCGATATAAGACAGGTGAGATGTTTTTGTATTTATGGCTCACTGCGTTTTCAGGTGTGATTTGATTTTCCTTTATTCTTGTAAATGTGCTGGTTCTGAGCCTTTAAGCTTTAAATATTTTCTGGCCAATTTAAGACTGGCCAGGAAATCTGTGTGTCTGGCCTAACTCCAGGGGAGTGAAAAGGTTTTTACATTGGTGAAGCTTTTCATGGCTTCAATGACACCTTCTTTATAGCCATTGCCGCTATCTTTAATGCCACCGAACGGTGACATTTCGATCCTGTATCCGGGGACTTCCCAGATGTTCACTGTGCCGACGATCAGACCTTTGATATATTTCTGCATGCGGTGGTAATCATTGGTACAAACACCCGATGAAAGACCGAAGGCGGTTGAATTTGAAAGCCTGATGACTTCATCATCATCATTTGACACCCTTATGATGGGGATGACCGGACCAAAGGTTTCTTCCATCACCAGCTCGCTTTCATGATTTACATGATCAACCACAATTGGTGGCAGCAATGCTCCCTTGCGGCCTGGGTTATAAAGTATCTTTGCACCTTCGGCTTCTGCCTTCATGACACGTTCTTCAAAAAGCGCAGCTGCTTTTTCATTAACGACTGTTCCCAGATCCGTTTCCGGGTCCATCGGGTCGCCGAACTTAATCAGTTTAGCCCGCTCCAGCACCAGTTCGGAAAATTTATCGGCTACATCCTGCTGGCAGAGTATGCGTTTGACAGCGGTGCACCGCTGGCCTGAATTTTTGGTAGCCCCGGCCACGGCCAGATCTGCGGCTTTCGCCAAGTCCTCATCTGATAAATCATTGCAGATGATGAGAGGATCATTTCCGCCAAGCTCAAGCACCTGGCGTTTATATACAGCTTTGGCTGCAATCATTTTACCAACCGGGACACCGCCCGTGAAGGTGACAAGATCGATATTCGGATTTGTGATCATTTCTTCGCCGATATCCAGTGGCCAGCCTGTGACTACACTGAGCATCTCAGGTGGCAGGCCTGCTTCATAAATGACATCAGCCAGCCAGATGGCTGTCAACGGGGTAAGCTCTGTTGGTTTGACAACAATGCAATTGTTGGTCGCGATGGCCGGCGCAATTTTGTGAGACACCATATTCAACGGATGATTAAAGGGGGTGATGGCTGAAATTGATCTTAAAGGTTCTCTCGTTGTGAAAATTTTTCTGTTTTTGCCGTGAGGGGTCAGATCACAGGAGAAAATTTCACCATCATCTATAATGCACATCTGTGCTGCGAGGGTATAAACATCATAAGCGCGGCCACATTCATAAAGGCTGTCATTTAAAGAAATGCCTAGTTCTGCGGTGATGATGGGAGCGAGTTCCTGTTTGCGGTCATTAATTATTTTTGCGGTGTTGAGAAGAATTTGCTGGCGCTCATAACGGGTTAATGTTGGCGTGTAATTTGCAGCAATTTCAAATGCTTCGCGTGCGTGTTCGGCTTGCCCCGCCGGCACTGTGCCTATTACCTCATTTGTGTAAGGGTAGTGAACATCAATTACAGCATCAGCACTTACTTTGCGTCCCGCTATACGCATTTGCTCATTTCGCATCGGAATTGGATTTTTATTCATTGTTTTTACCTGTGTTTTTTATCTGCGTTCTTTATCTGTTTGCCGTTCACTTAAAGTGCCGCTGCTTTCGTTGCATAATAGAAAGCATCAAAATTACGTAGCTCATTTGCGCTTTCAATATTTAGCTGGCGATTGATGATGAAGGGTACCGTTTGCTCATGAAGACCGCCATGGGATCTTAAAGGTTCGTTTAATGCTTTCAGGTCGTGACGGTGTTCTGATGTGCCGATGGTTACATTTTCACCTGATGTCAGGACGACATCGCCAATGCGATCAGCTGGCAGGCCAAACTTTTCACATGCCTCTTCCCGGCCCAATACAACTTCTATGCCGTCGATTTGTTTCAGGCGGGTGATGATGTCAGCTCTATCAGCATCATTTGGCAAATATACGGTTGCGAATGAACCCAGCGCACCATGGTGAACTACATATGGGTCTGTGATCGGAAGGATCACTCTTGCGGCGGCTTCGCCGAGCCAACTATCGAGAGTATCCTGAATATAAATCACGTTTGGTGAGCCATCTGCATGGTGCTTTGGTTTCATGCCATGGTCACCTGTGATGACGATGGCTGCTCCCAGTTCATCCAGCTGGCCGAGATATACGTCAAACATTTCGTAGAAATCGTTGGCCTCTTTAACGCCCGGCGCGTATTTATGCTGGACGTAATCTGTTGTTGTCAGATACATCACATCTGGCTGCCATTCTTTTAACAGTTTCACGCCGGCGGCAAAGACGAATTCTGATAATTCAGCGGAATAAACTTCCGGCACTTCCATACCAAGCCATTGACTTGCATTGTCAATACCGTGTTCAGCTTTTGTGGTAATATCTGAGCGTTCAGCCGAGAAGCAGATCGCTCTTTCGTCATCAAATGTCAGCCCGGCACCAAGTAGAGCGCGCAGTTTGTCTTTTGCTGTCACAACAGCCACTTTCGCCCCTGATTCATGGAATTTACTAAAAATAGTTGGCGCTCTTAAAAAGCGGACATCATTCATCATGACCTCCTCACCTGTTTCGGGGTCGAACAGATAATTGCCGCAAATTCCATGCACCGCAGGTGGGCGGCCTGTTGCTATAGACAGGTTATTCGGATTTGTGAAAGAGGGAATGACGCTTTGAGCAAATGCCACGGTTCCTGTTTTTCTTATGCGCTCCAGATTAGGCATTAAACCGGACGCGATTGCTTCATCCAGATAGGCCGGCTCGCAGCCATCAAGACAAATGGCAATTGCTGCTGTTTTCGGAGTTGGATAAATTCGATCATTCACATTCACATTGGTGAGGCTTGTCATTTTTGTTCCTTTGAATAGTCAACATAGAGGCGCAGTGACAAAACCGCTTGATGACATATCGCAATTCATTGCCTGTGGCGCTGCGGTTTTTTTGATTTTGAGCGATCCCCTCGCCATTATTAAGAGGGCATAACTCTTTGGCGCTATCCTCAGGCAAATACAAATATTGATCAAATTCATATATTGTATCGTTTTTATTGATGAAATGAATGGAAATGTTTGCCGCGAACCATGGGGTCTTATTTTTCAGGGTGACGTCATTAAGCTTTGTTATTTTCCTGCTTGATGGTTTCGGCAATTTCGAAAAATGTTTTGATGATTTTTGCTTCTCGGCGCTCATAGAGGCAGGCCACATGGGCTGTGGTAAAAATTTCGGCATCCGTAATTTCGATCAGTTGCAGATTGGGGTGTGGTGAAAATTCAATGTCAGACACAAAGCTCATACCCAAGCCCTGTTCAACTGCCGACCACACGGCTTCACGGCTACCCATTTCAAGCACGGGGTCTATCGTCACTGCTTTTTCTTCAAGGGCGCTTTCAAAAGCAAGTCTGGTGGTGGACCCTTTTTCCCTGAGGATAAATTTTTCTCCCTCAAGTTCTTTAATTTTTATCTTTTTTCGTTTTGCGAAAGGGTGGGCTTTGCTGACAAAAACGGCCACAGGGTGGCGGCTGAAAGGGACTGCATAAATCATCGGGTTTTCCGCCACATGGGCCAGCACTGCGACATCAACCGTATAATCAAGAACACGCTCAACCATCTTCATTGAGTTCCCCATATTCACGGAGAGTTTTATTTGCGGGTAGAGCTTGTGGAACCGTGCCAGCATTGGTGTTGCATGATATGGCCCGACCGCACCGAGCTTTAGATTACCCGCCAATAAACCATTGTAACTGCTCAACAGTTCTTTGGCCTCGTCTTCAAGGCTGAATATTCTCTGGCTGATTTTAAACAGCGCTTCACCACAATCTGTCAGTTGTACAACGCGGCCCTGACGGTGAAACAAGTTGACGCCATAGGTATCTTCGAGTGCCTTGATCTGGGTGGAGATTGTTGGTTGACCAACGTTGATTGCATTGGCTGCAGCGGTGAAGCCGCCTTTTGATGCGACGGCGTGGAAAGATCTTAGATGTGAATAAATCATTTATTTAACCAATAGAAACCATTCTTTTTATGCATTTGTCAGATGGTAAGCGGTGTGAGTACTGTTAGTCAATCAACAAATGTTCTGGGAAGTTCCCCTGTTATACGGGAGCAGATTTCCGGATTTCAGACCTGGGAGACTTTTCGTGTGGAAATTTGATAATCCGGTTAAAATAAAATTCGGCAACGGATCAATTTGCACTCTGCCCGAAATTATTGGTGATCGTCCTTATTGTCTTGTGACATATAACGAGCCCTATTTTGACCAGCTAACGGCTCAGTTGGTTGATATAGCAGGTGCCCCGCAATCGATTATCAATGACGTCTCACCTAACCCGGATTTTGTACCTTTAAGAAAATCAGCCGAAACTTTTTCTAACCTAGCGACTGAAGACACAGTGATCGTGGCATTAGGAGGTGGCTCGGTTATTGACACAGCCAAGGTTCTTGCTTCTTCTAAAAATGGTTTTGGTGCGGTTCAGCATTATCTGGAAACCGGACAGGATGAAGACCAACTGGCGAACTATCCGATTATTGCGGTGCCGACGACTGCTGGAACCGGCAGTGAAGTTACACACTGGGCGACCGTATGGGATGTGCAATCACAGAAAAAATATTCACTTGCACGGCCCTGTTTATACCCTGAACATGCTGTGATTGACCCTGAGCTGACCATCGGCCTGCCGAAAGACCTGACAATAACAACGGCGCTTGATGCGCTCTCCCATTCTCTGGAAAGCATCTGGAACCATAATGGCAATGCGGTTTCTGCTAATCATGCTGTTTTTGCTGCGACTGAAATGATGGCTAATCTGCCATTACTCGTGAATGACTTAAAAAATATTGAGCTTAGAACACGCGTTGCTATGGCAAGCCTTTTTGCCGGCCTTGCTTTTTCAAATACCAAGACGGCGCTGGCGCATTCTGTCTCTTACCCGATCACCCTGAAATATAATGTGGTTCATGGGCTGGCCTGTTCGTTCAGTCTGCCCATGATCATGGCCAGTGTAATTGGTGAAAATGAGACCTGCGATAAGAATCTAAAACGCATTTTTGGTGACGACCTTGGCGCTGGCTCGCGCAAGCTTGATCAGTTTCTGAATGACCTTGGGGTTTCAACCAGGGCGGCAAATTATGGTGTGCAACAGGAAGAGTGGACTGAGTTATTGACCTCTGCACTCGCCGGTGAAAGGGGGAAGAATTTTATCGGTTCGCAAAAACGCGTTCTGGAGACTTTAACAATTTAAACAATCAATTTTAAAAACCAACGCAAGAAGTGGTTCAATATTAGTAGATACTTTTGGGAAGGAGTTACTTTATGAAGAAACTACAAAACGGAATTAGAAACCTGTTTTCGGCCAAGCTGTCGAAACTTAGCCTGGGCGTTGCCTTAACAATGGGGCTGGGCCTGATCACTTCAACAAATGCTATGGCTGCTGGAAAATGCGAGAACCCCGACAGCCTGACCTTTGCCATTATTCCAACTGAAGAAAGCGTTGCGGAGTTACAGCTTTATAAACCCATTACTGACAGAATGGCGAAACTGACGGGCAAAAAAATAGAATTTTTCATGCCGACTTCTTATGCTTCTGTTGTGGAAGGGATGCTTTCCAAATTTGTTGATGTTGCGGTTCTTGGGCCGTACTCATATGTGATTGCCAATAGTAAAGACAAGAACATTGAAGTGTTTGCCACATACGCAAAAAAACCCGGACACCTGCAGGAAGAAGGCCCAGGATATAAAGGGGTTTTGATTTCCAAGAAAGGTTCCGGCTTTAAAGAAATTAAGGACATTAAAGGCAAAATTGTTGGCCTGACTGACCCGGGCAGCACATCAGGCAATCTGGTGCCAAGGGTTGTGTTCGCGAAAGTTATAGGTATGGATTTTGATAAATATTTCAAAAAATCCGTTTACACAGGCTCTCATGAACTTTCAACTGTTGCTGTCCATCAGGGCAAAGTTGATGTGGCATTTGTGGCTTCGCACAGATTTGACAATGTTGTTGCAAAGGGTGATGTTAAAATGGAAGATTTTAACGTGATCTGGTCATCACCTGCCATTCCACAAGACCCTTTTGTCTATCGTCAACCATTATGTGATGACATCAAGGCGAAGGTCAGGGAAACATTTCTTGGTCTGGATAAAGATCCAACTGCCAAGGGATTTCTTGCTAATGTGAAGTCTAACAGATTTGTTGCCATGACTTCAGCTGACTATGATGTCATTCGTGACCTCAAAAAAGCAAAAGACGCACGTAAGAAAAAATAGCGATCTTATCCTCCCCATTTTGCATGCAGGCTGATTATGCCTGCATGCAACCAAATATCTGATCTGAGTTTTGCACTCAATCCAGTTTTACCTGTAATTTCTGAGGATACTTAAATGGCAATTCTTGAAGTACGTGACCTTAAAGCAAGCTATAGCTCTTCCGGTCCTGAAATTTTAAAAGGCATCAGCTTTGAAGTTGAGAATGATGATTTCTTTGCCATCATCGGCCCGAGTGGCGCTGGTAAGTCGACACTCATTCGTTGCATCAACCGTTTGCTTGAACCTTCTTCCGGCTCCATAAAACTAAACGGTGTTGATGTCTTAAAATTAAACAACAAAGAACTGCGGCACCTGCGCCGTCATATCGGCATGATTTTTCAGGAATTTAATCTGATCAATCGGATGTCAGTGATGGATAATGTGCTTTCCGGGCGGCTTGGTTATGTCGGCACACTAAGGAGTGTGCTGCGTATTTTCAGCGATAAAGATATTCAGAATGCTCTGATGCTGCTGGAGCGCGTTGGGTTGCAGGACCATGTTGACAAACGGGCCGATGAACTTTCTGGCGGGCAACGGCAACGTGTTGGCATTGCTCGCGCGCTGATGCAGGAGCCAACATTACTGCTGCTTGACGAGCCAACATCAGCGCTGGACCCGAAAATTTCGAGAGAAGTTATGGAGCTTATTAAAGATATTGCAACCGAGCTTAAAGTTCCGGTGCTCTGTAATATTCATGATGTGCAGCTAGCGAAAGAAACCTGCAATAAGATTATTGGTTTGCAGGATGGCTATAAAATGTTTGACGGACCAACTGAAACTCTTGCTCAGGCCAACCTTGAAGAGATTTACTCAATGGAGGTGCTTTGATGACTGTTGAGGCAATTGATAGCAAAGCAGCCCCCTTAAAGCTTGAGGATATTGTTCGTAACAGAACCCGCAAACACCGCTGGCATCTTGCTTTTTATATTCTGGCGCTGGTTTTAATTGGCTGGAGCATTAAAGCGACGATCATCGACGACACTGACTGGGAGCGTATTGGTACTTTTTCTGAAATTTTAAAATCCGTTTCTCAATTTATCGGCATTGATTTTGGCCTTATCCCCGATCTGCTTGGCCCGACCATTGAAACTTTTATGATCGCCTGTATCGGAACTTTGCTCGGCCTTGTGATCTGCATTCCGGCTATCTGGTTTGGAGCACTGAATGTGACACCTTTTAAACCTGTTACCTACCCATTGGCGCGGATTGCGATGACACTCAGCCGCTCTATTCATGAAATTGTCTGGGCGCTGATTTTTGTTTCTGCTGTCGGGCTTGGGGCGTTTGCCGGCATTTTGGCGATTGCCGCGCGCTCACTTGGGTTTATTGCAAAAATGTCTGCTGAAGCGGTCGAAAATATTGACAGGAAGCCTGTTGAGGCTATCCGGGCGATGGGTGGTAACAATTTTCAAGTGATGCTTTATGCAATCTTGCCTCAGGTTATGCCAGTGATATTGGGCATCGTTATTTTTGAATGGGAAATCAATATCAGAAGATCTGCTGTGCTTGGCCTTGTTGGCGCTGGCGGACTTGGTCTGGTGTTTTTCAGGCAGATGCACACCTTTAACTACCCTGGTGTGACGACAGTTATCCTGGCGATTTTCTGCTTGGTTCTGGTTGGTGAAATCACCTCTCACTATTCACGGAAGGCATTGATATAATGAAGGAACTTAGTATGTCTCAATTGCATCAAATGTCTGGTAAAAGTGATGCCACGAAACGTGAATGGAGCCGGTTTAAATATCCACAAAGCTTATATAAATATGGAATAACACTCGGTGTTGTTCTGTTTATTATCTACTCACTTCATTATCTGAATGTGGATTTATCTCGACTGTTTGGTATTTTTGGCCGGCTGGGTGATTTGCTTGCGAACAGATATTACCCGCCTGATATTGAATATATCAAAGATGCTGATTATATCGGCTCGATTATTGAAACCATTCAAATGGCCTATCTTGGTGCGCTGTTCGGGATTTTAATCTCTATTTTTCTCGGATGGTTTGCGGCTTATAATGTCAGCCCATCACGCAGATATCTTTACCCTGTTGCCCGTGTGGTGACGATGTTATTCAGATCCGTTCATGAAATGATCTGGGCGATATTATTTGTCACCATTTTAGGGTTTGGGATGTTGCCGGGTGTACTGGCACTGACGATGTTTTCTGTCGGGTTTGCTGGTAAGTTATTTGCCGAAGAAATTGAAGCCATTCACATGGGTGAAGTTGAAGCCATCAGGGCGATGGGCGGCAACCATTTGCAGGTGTTTGTTTATGGTGTTGTGCCTCAGGTTCGTGTGGCCCTCACCGGGATAGCTATTTACACTTGGGATGTTGCTTTCAGGGCGGCGACTGTGGTTGGCTTTGTTGGTGCTGGCGGTATGGGCTGGTATCTGAAACGCAATGTTATGCAAATTGAAACGCACCGCACTGCTGCCATTCTACTCTCCATTCTGATACTGGTTATCATTTCAGAATTTATTTCAGCCTGGGCACGCAATTATGTTTCCAAGGCGAAATAGCATAAGCGTCGTAACATTAGTGAAATAACATAAGCGAAGTAACATAAGTGAAGTCATAGTGACAAAATAACAAAACTGAGTTTCTCTGCCAAACTCCCGACACTCTATTCTTTAGCCAGTTTAATGAACTGCTGGCTGAAGAATAGAGATTTTTATTTTCATGAATGAGATTGTGTCAGAAACTCAATACGGCTATCCGTTTTTGAGGGTGTGATTTCTGATATTTCTGCTGTGACGATATTTTCTTTTACGAAGGGATCTTCGTTCACGCGGTTTTCGATTTCAGCAAGAGATGAGTTATGCGCGAGGATTGCGCCACCTTTCGCGGGTTGCAAATTACCTACCAGCAGAAACACACCCGCATCAAAACCAGCTTTGATCCAGTCTTTATGGGCCTGCATGTAATCGCTCGCCCGGGTTTTGTTTTCAGAGAATTTCAAGAAAATTACGAACATATACTTCTTCCTCGGTTTAAATGCTTTTTCCTGTAGTTAATTCATCCAGCCAGCGGCACATTTGATCGACTTCGTTTTCGGCAAATTGCTGAGCTTTGAATGTGCTGGCCATGGTTGCAACGCCTTGGCTCCATGAAAGAACATGCATGGCCAGTTGATCGGCCTGTTCTTCATGACCAAGCAAACGAAACTGATCACGCAACCATTTGCGGAATATTGTGAAAATCCCTCTTGCCTGTTTTTGAGATGGGTGGCTGAGCTTTGTCATTTCATTGCATAGAGTACCAACCGGGCAGCCGTGTTGTTTTATCTTTGGCCAGTTCTGCAGGATGATTTTTATATAACATTTTATCCGCTCAGCCGGTTTTGTGTGCTGCTGCTCCCACTGCCTGATCATGGACCTGGTGTTAGTTTTGCGTTGCTCTATGACAGCGTTCAATATCTGGTCTTTGGTTTTGAAATGGTAATAAAAGTTGCCCCGGGAGATTTTGACGACATTTGCAATGGTAGCGAATGATGTATGTTCATAGCCATTGAGGTAGATCAGCTGATCTGCAGCTTTGATGATTTCGTTTCTCGTTTTGCCTGCGCTCAATCTGGTCTCCAAACATATTCACAATTGACGAACCGCTCGCATTAGGACGATTGACCTATAATTAGGTCAATCATCCTATTTTGTCAATTGCATGCTCAAACTATCAGTTAAACAATTCGTGATGTGCTAAAGCGGCGCATTTTATTTCTGCGTCTCGCATCATAGACTCTGCTGATTGACTGAGTGAACAGCTGCGCTGGATGCTTTTGTTTCTGTGGGTGGAGGCTTCACCCCTGAAACTTTCCTTGCGCTGGCAACGCACGCCACAACAGCAAGGCTTACTGCCGCCATTGACCAGCTTATTTCTTCGCCTAGTAAGGTCGCTGCCAGAACAAAGCCCATGAAAGGTTGCAGCAACTGGAGCTGGCTGACGCTTGTGATGCCGCCTTCTGCCAGCCCCCGGTACCAGAAGACAAAGCCGATCAACATACTGAACAGTGAAACATAAGCCAGGGCCAGCCATGCGTTGAGACTAACGCCGACAAAATTTTCTGGCATGGTGAAAAATGTCAGCGGGGCCATTAAAGGGAGAGAGAGAACCAGAGCCCAGGATATCACCTGCCAGCCGCCAAGTTTTCTTGATAGTTTGCCCCCTTCTGCATAGCCCCAGCCACAGACAATGATGGCTGCGAACATCAACAGATCACCGGTCCAGTTCGCTGTGTGGTCTTGTGTCAGGGCATAGCCTGCGACCAGAATACCGCCGACAATCGAAAACAACCAGAATAACAGGCGGGGGTTGTCATCCCCCCGAAGCACACCGAAGATGGCAGTGGTGAGGGGTAACAAGCCAATAAAGACAATGGAATGCGCTGATGTGATGTGCTGCAGAGCCAGTGCTGTTAACAATGGGAAGCCGACAACGACGCCAATGGCGACGATGAGCAAAGATTTGAGATCACTTTTATCTGGCCGTGGCTGAGGCAAAACGATCAACAGACCCAGCGCCAGCAGCCCGGCAATCGCCGCCCGCGCATTGGTCAGAAACAGCGGGGAGAAATCTGCCACGGCTATGCGCGTGGCCGGCAGAGAGGCGCTAAAAATAGCAACACCGATAAACCCGTATATCCATCCTTTGCTGACCTTATCCATTGACCATCCTTTCGCTTTTCATAGATATTTTCAAAACTATTGAATGGATGAGACTAAATTGTTGCGCTTGTTTTTCAAGATACACTCCAGTACAATTCTTAATGACTGTAATGGTGCATTGAGCAGTACAGATGAACATTCATGAAATAGACAGAGACGCTGATATTCCACTGGTTGAACAGGTGATGTCCTCTATTGGCAAACTGATTTCGTCACGCCAGACGGGGCCGGGGGCAAAACTGCCTTCCATTCGTGATCTGGCGAAGCGCATGCAGGTTTCTAAATCAACGGTGGTCGAAGCCTATGAGCGACTGGTTGCGGAAGGGCTAATCATATCCCGTCGGGGTTCTGGTTTTTATGTGGCCGGACATATGCCGCCATTTTCACTTGCCGAAACCGGCCCACAGCTTGAGCGGGAAGTCGACCCGATCTGGATGACGCGGCAATCTCTTTTGGCCGGTCCTGAATTGTTAAAACCGGGATGCGGCTGGCTGCCATCGTCCTTAATGCCGGAAGCTGAGATACAAAAAGCGCTCCGATCACTTGCCAGAGCTGGTAAAGCTAACCTGATTGATTATAGCACGCCGCATGGTTTGCCCGCATTGCGCGAATTGTTATCCCGCCGCCTTGCAGACCGGGGGATTGAAGCTTCATCACAACAAATCCTGCTGACCTCATCGGGCACACAAGCGATTGATCTGTTGTGCCGTTTTCTTATCGAGCCGGAAGAGACTGTGCTTCTTGATGACCCCTGTTATTTTAATTTCCACGCCCTGTTGAGGGCGCACCGTGTCAATGTTGTCAGTGTTCCCTATACCAGAACAGGGCCTGATATCGAGCAATTTGAGCAGGTGTTGAAACAGCATAACCCCCGGCTTTATATCACCAATTCTGCTTTGCATAACCCGACCGGGGCAACGCTTTCTCCTGCTGTTGCTCACCGTGTGTTAAAACTTGCCGAGCAATATGACATGCTGATTATCGAGGATGATATATTTGCTGATTTTGAACATGAGCCTGCGCCGCGCCTTGCCGCGTTTGACGGGCTTGAGCGGGTTTTACACATTGGCAGTTTTTCAAAAACACTTTCGGCTTCTGTTCGGTGTGGGTTTATTGCCGCACGGCAAGACTGGATAGAAGAAATCGTCGACCTGAAACTGGCGACATCATTTGGGGGCGGTGCTTTTTCTTCTGAACTTGTTTTGCAGTTACTGAAAGATGGTGCTTATCGCAGACACGCAAGCACACTTCGTAACGAGCTTTCCATTCAAATGGAAAAAGCAACCGGTATGCTTAAATCACTCGGACTGACGCCGTGGATTGAACCTAGCGCCGGTATGTTCCTCTGGTGTAAATTACCAGGAGGGCTTGACGCTGGCGATGTTGCCCGGCTTGCCATTAAAGAGGGTGTTGTACTGGCGCCAGGTAATGCGTTCAGCCTTTCACAGACGGCGCATGGCTATATGAGATTTAATGCGGCGCAAATGCAGGGGCCTGTTGTTCTCTCTGTTCTGGAACAGACGATGGAAAGAAGTGCTAAGGGGTGACTAAAATAATTTTGTTCCTGTCTATAAATATATTAAACTGCAGATGATCACATTTGATATATCGTTCGATTGGGGAGATCAGTGATGCGTTGGTTATTTTTTACAGGCAGCCATTTATTTATGCTGGCAGCTGGCTTTGCTTTGGGGATTTATCTGCTGCCTATCCTTACCGCCCCGCCCGGGCCTGACAAAGCCATGCTGGCACAAACTGCCGGGGCGGCTATATTTAAAACTGAGTTCAATCGCGGGCTGAAAGGCAATGACTTTCTTCACTGGGGGGAAGGTCCTGTCAGTTTAACACCGCGCAAAATTGTGCATGAAGGTAAGCTTGCACCTGGGCCTGATTACAGGGTTTATCTGCTGAAAGAATTTGCTGAAGACGAAGCGCAGTTTTTAAAACAAAAAGACACAGCGCAACTCGTTGGCCCCGTCAAAACGTTTGACGGGTTTCTGGTTGATATCCCTCCCGAGATTGACATCAACCAATATACTACTGTGCTTGTCTGGTGTGAGGCGTTTGGCGAGTTTATAACGGCGGCGAAATACAAATAGCCAGCAAATCAAAAAACCTCCGGAATATCAGTCTCAATATTCCGGAGGTATTGTAGTTCATTTCTATATAAAAGATCTGATGCTTTTTATCTAAGAAAGCATGATCTCTTCTGATAGATCCGATTTCTTACCTGATGACCCGGCTTTGGCAGAGATGGCCAGTTCGGCTGGCATATGGGTATAGCCCTGACCATAGGCTACTGGTGCGCAGGTGACTTTGCCGCGGCAGATATTTAATCCGTTTTTAAGATGAGGATCATCAAGAAGAGCCTGCTTACACCCTTTATTGGCAATGGCCAGAACGTGTTTCAATGTCACATTATTTAAGGCATATGTTGATGTTCTGGCGACACTGCCTGGCATGTTGGCAACGCAATAATGAACGATACCATCGACAATATATGTTGGGTTATCATGGGTTGTTGGTTTCGACGTTTCAAAACAGCCACCCTGATCAATCGCGACATCAACCAGAACAGAACCCTGTTTCATAGTGGAAAGCATTTCTCTGGTGACGATTTTTGGCGCTTCAGTTCCGGGGATGAGCACAGCGCCAATAACAAGATCAGCAGTTGCGACCTTACTTTCCAGTATTGCTTTTGAAGAGTAGAGGACTATTGCTGCCGCACCAAAATGGTTGGAAAGCTGTTCTAACCTTGCCGTGTCTCGATCAAGTATAGTTACATCAGCCTGCATGCCGACAGCCATTTGAGCGGCATTGAACCCAACCACACCGCCGCCAATGATCACGACTTTTGCTGGCTCTACACCCGGCACACCGCCGAGTAAGACGCCAAGGCCACCATGGGCTTTTTCAAGGGCTGTTGCCCCCGCCTGAATGGAAAGACGCCCGGCGACCTGGCTCATTGGTTTTAACAATGGCAGCTCCCCCTGACTGTTGGTCACGGTTTCATAGGCAATGCAGGTTGCGCCAGATTCAATCAGGTCTCTGGTTTGTTCAGGGTCTGGAGCGAGATGGAGATAGGTAAAGAGGATCTGACGGGGTCGTAGCAGTTTTCTTTCTTCCGGCTGGGGTTCTTTGACCTTGACGATCATTTCAGCTTTGGCAAAAATCTCTTCCGCAGTCGTTAAAATTTCTGCGCCGACTGCCCTATATGCTTCGTCATCAGCACCAATGCCAATACCGGCATTTTCCTGCACAATCACTTCATGACCATTTTGAACGACTTCGGCTACACTTTCAGGTGTCAGCCCGACGCGATATTCATGGTTTTTGATTTCCTTTGGAACGCCTATCAGCACTTTATCTCTCCATTAATTTATTGGGTGTGTGCTTATAAGTGAAATCTCGATGGAAATGTTCCATATTTTGCAGTTAAATTTCACATTATCTGTAAATTATTCTAAGATTCAGGCGATTTTCAGAATGGAGCTTAGTTCATGGATCAGGTGGACCGTCGTATCTTAGTCGCTTTACAGGAAGATTGCCGGCAACCGATTGCTGATCTGGCTGAAAAAGTGGCTCTTTCACCTTCTGCTTGTCACAGGAGGATCAAGCTGCTTGAGGAGAGCGGTGTCTTAGAAGGTTATGTTGCCCGGGTGAATGGCAAAAAAATTGGTTATTTAATTGAGTTTTTTGTTGAGGTCAGCCTTTCATCACAAAGCCAGGCCATCATGACCGAGTTTGAGGCTGCCATTTCACGTGTTCCTGAAATTTTAGAATGTCATCTGATGACTGGGCAATCTGACTATATTTTAAAGGTCGCGGCGAAAAGCACGGCTGATTATGAACGCATCCACCGGGATTGTATTGCCCAGTTGCCGGGTGTTACGAAAATCCATTCAAGTCTTGTATTAAGAACTGTCAGGCCATGGTCTGGTTATGCTGTGAATATGCTTTGAGCGATGCCGTTCTGGCGGAGTTGCAGGATTACAAAATATTAAAGCGATTGCTTTAAAAGACTTAACAGACACAGACGTTAAGTTAGCGCGAACGATTTTGCTCATCTTCAATTCCATTAATCATTGCAGATGTTTAACAAAACGTTTGTTTACCTAACCTCTCGTTTTTGTTTATATATTTCATAATTATAGCGTAAGTGGAGTTAACCATGTTTTTCAGGAAATCCCTGGCCATTTTTTTCTTTACCATTTGCTTTGCGAGCATTTCCGGTTCAGATGCGTGGGCTAAAAGACTGGCTCTGGTGATTGGCAATGATGCGTATATCAATGTTGATCCGCTGTTAAAGGCAGTTAATGATGCGAAAGCAGTTGCGGCTGTGGTGGAAGAGCTTGGCTTTCAGGTTATCCAGAAGAATAATGCCAGTCGCTCTCATATCAATGACGGACTTACCGAAATTGGCCGGGTGATGAAGCCGGGCGATGAGGTTTTGTTTTTCTTTGCCGGCCATGGCATTTCAGTTAAAGGGCAGAATTATCTATTACCGACAGATATTCCAGCGATCAAACCCGGGCAGGAACACTCCATAAAAAAAGAGGCTTTTTCAGAAAACGAAATCATCACTCTGTTGCAGGAGAAAGGTGCCAAGGTTAGCATTCTGATCATTGATGCCTGCCGTAATAATCCATTTCCAAAACAGGGGACGCGCAGTATTGGCCGCTCTGTTGGCCTTGGTCAGCATACGACACCGCCACATAATGCGTTTGTGATGTATTCAGCTGGCCTTGGACAGCAAGCCCTTGATCGTTTGAGTGATGAAGACGATAACCCGAATTCAGTTTTTACGCGTAAACTACTGCCTTTGTTAAAAACCCCAGGGCTGTCGCATGTGCAAATGGCAAAAAGACTGCAGATTGAAGTTGAACAATTAGCTCTGACAACTGCTGACAGGCACAAGCAGTTTCCTGCCTTTTATGATCAGGTCAGGGGTAATTTTTATCTGCTACCTGATGGCAAAGAAGTTGCTATAGAGACTTTTAAAAAACCTGCCATGAACCAGGAACATATTTTGTGGGAGACTGTTAAAGATTCTTCCAAAATCAGTGATTTTGAATTTTACCTTGGGAAATATCCTGACGGAATTTTTGCCAGCGTTGCTGAACTGAAAATCAGTAAACTGAAACAAACACAGGCGACATTAAGTACGCCTAATCTGCGTAGCCGCGGGCAGGATAGTGAGGCAAGCACGTGTGAGAAACTGTGGGTTGCGCGAAACACGATCTGGCGAAACCATAAATACTGTTTTTCCACGCCTCGGGGGATAAATTATTTTAGTAATAATGGTTGTTTCAGGAATGCGAAACAGGCGCACAGGGTGATGTCTAAAAAGAACCGGGCTGCCGTAAAAGCTCTATTGAAGCGGGAGCGGGTGCTTGGTTGTTTTTGAGGTGGGTTTTCTAAAATAAATAAGTCCCGCGGGCAATGCTGTTTTCAGCAATTTGTTTTAAACTGTTTGCCGATTTCGATCAGTGCTGGTCGGTATTCAAAATGCATGGTGTCATAATGATACCATTTGCCGCCCCAAATGAAGCCGTGCTTTTCAAAAATTTCAATTATTTTTTTGGGGATTTTATTGCCAAAGGGCTTTACCTGACCTGGCTTTCCACCTGCCCAGCGCCAATAAGCAGCATATTTCACGTTAATATCAATTGCTGCGGCAAAGCTGTGTACGCTTAATCTTTTTGTGCCGGCGATATTTCTCCAGTTAAATGTGCCAGCTGAGGGGGTGAGGTATTTTCTCAGGTTTTTGTAGCGGGCTAATTCTTCTCTGACTTTTATCAGTGCCATGTGGGCGTTATTGTTGCTGGTGACTTTCAGCTTTTCACCGAACCAGTCAATAGTCTTCAGGTGTTTCTCTGCCTGTGACTTTGTGCTTGCGAAAACCTGCCGAAAGAATTCATCGTTTCTAATACGGCCGGGGTCATTATCTTTCGTCATTTTGCCATCGTTACATTTCCCCACCGGATAATTCTGGGAAAGCATATCTTCAATATCAGCCTGCTTTAATTTTTGCTGATGGTCTTTCTTTATACCGTCGTCAATCCTGATTTTTTTACCGTCTTTGAAAATAATAAAATTATCCTCAATGGCGGTTATGTGTTCAGCGTAATGTTTTTTGAGAATTTCGAGTTTGGCTGGTAACTGACCATCCGCTTTTGTGTTTGTGCTCATTGCAAATGAGATCAGCGCAGCAACGATGAAAATACTCTTTCTCATTTATCCCTCTTTTGTAATTACTGCATTGATCACGATTTCACATCACAACATCAAATTTTCAAAGCATGATAAATCGCACATAACCCAGCTTGTGTTTCGTATGATCATATCACTGATCAAACATCGATCCGATAGAAATTTATTACATATTTTTAATGCTTTAAGAACAGACAGGCACCAAAACATTAAAGCTGGTTCATGTTTCGTAGAACAGGAAAACATTCATTTACTGTTCATGAACTGACGCCTAGTTCTGTACTGCGTATTACATAAGGAACAGAGCTATGAGATCATTTTCAAACATATTCAAGGCAAAGATTTTAATGTTTTTGCTGGTTGCATCGACCTCCACTTTTTCATCTTCCCCGGCCTATGCCGCATGTGGCGGGCTCAATCAAAAAGCGTGCCCTATTTTTAAGAAGGGGCCCGTATGCCGAAGTTGGCTGACCAAAGTTGGAAAGCATTGCCGCCCGTGTGGTGGGTTGAACCAACGCGCCTGCCCTGTTGTTAAAAAGGGAAAATCCTGCAAGTCCGGTTTGAAATGGAAACTTGGTAAATGTGTGAAGGGCAAAAAATCAGTGAAAGGCAAGCTGCTTAAAAATGCTAAGCAACATGCTCAGCGCCTGAAGCCGCTTATTCGGCAAATTGCCAGCACACTCAGACGAGTTAATAACAAAAGCACGATCCGCCGGTTAAAGCGCGCTTTGAAATCTAAGAACCCTCTCGAGATTCAGCGCACCATTCATGAACTGCAACAACAAGCCTTACAAAACGCAATTTATAAGGCTGGCTTTAGAACTATGACTGTTGGTATTCAGTCTTCGGCGGCGATTGCCGGAGGTTATGGCCGTGAAACTGGTGCAGCTCAGGCTGTTAAGGGGAACAACCGGGCTTCGCTTTATGTCTCTAAGACCTATTTCGGTGGTGTGATTGTTGGTGTTGGCAATGACCTTGTCATTTCCGCTTTCACTGACCAGCCGATTAATATTGGCGGGGCACTCTATGCTGCGATTGGCAATTTTGATGTTGGTTCCGGTGTTGGCCTTGTGCTCTGGTATGACAAGCGCACATTCCGGATTAAGGGTTTGTCTGTCGGCATTGGTGTTGGCAGTGTGGGTGCTGGTGGTGCTGTTGGCCACGGGACAACTTACCTCTGCCCTTCAAGAGCTTGTGAGAAAGTATTTTAATATTTTTTCACCAATGACCATATAGGTCTTCTTCCCTAAATGAGCCGTTATGAACTTGTAGAAGTTTGTGGCGGCTCTTTTCGTTTACATGGCTTCGTTCAGCAAATTCGGTAAATTCAATCAGTATTGTGCCTACTCTGCGTAAGTTACCCAGCCCTTTATGCTCAATCCGGCATAGAACAGGCTGGTATTGGCAAAGCCTGCTTTTGCTAAACCCTGCTCTTCTTCTGCTGGGGAGAGGATTGTTAATTTGCTGCGCATGGCCTCCATGGCGCTTTCGGCATGAACGGGGTCTGTTCCGTTCAACAACCCATAGGCAAGATGACGTTTAAGCCAGAGTGAGCGTTCTGGTTCAGACTGAGGGAAGCTTAAATGCACCAGAACAAATGGAGCGCCCGGTTTTAGCCGCTTTCGAATGTGTTCTAATGTTTCATGCCTCTGCTCTTTTGGGATGAAATGAAATGTCAGAATGGCTGTTGCGGCATCAAATGGGCCATTTGGTGCTGATTCAATATACCCCAGATGGAACTTAATTCGATCAGCATGCTCTTTCGTTCGCTGTTTTGCCAGGCTGAGCATATCCGCGGATGGGTCAACGCCATCAAATGTCCAGCCTTTATGAGATTCTGCCAGGGCTTTTAGCTCTTGCCCGCCGCCAGCGCCAAGGACCAGGACTTTGCCTTGCTCTGGTGTGCGCTCGCTCAATAGTAGTGAGATCATTTTATGAAGGTCAGAATATCCGGGGACTTGTTTTGGTGGTCCTTCATTGTAAGAAGACGCCGTTTTGCCATCAAAAGTGAATTGGTTCACTTCTTTCCTCCGTGTTTTTCTTTCCGGGTGTTGGTGTTTTTTCTTTTCTGAAATTGTTTCTCTAAATCATCGCTGAGCATTGACAGAGTAACTTCTGCAAATCGGCTCATCAGGATTTGTTCTGCTTGCTGGCAGGCGTTGTTCAGATTGCTATTCACTGCTTTTTCTACCAGACAATCCGGGTTGTCTGTTCGATTGCCAATCGCAAATAAAGTTGGCTTGCCAAGGGCAAGGTATATGTCAAGTATTGTCACTTTTGATAAATCGCAGGTCAGGGTCCATCCGCCACCATGGCCCTTTGTGGAGTGGACAAGCCCCGCTTCGCGCAACCCGGCCATTATCCTTCGAAGCACCACGGGATTGGTCCGCATTGCCTTCGCGAGGACCTCAGATGTAGCTGGCCCCTGATGATGTGCCATGTGAAGCAGGACGTGAAGTACGTCTGATAATCGACTATCTCTTTTCATGTAACATTATATGTTACAAAATAATTTATGTGTCAATCATACACTTCCTACTTTCGCTCATCCTGATATTGATACCAGATGTATAAACACCGCTGGCCAAGCCTTCTGAATGGTGTCAGCAATCCATAATGAGGCAATGGTGACTGAAATATCGGCAGGGTGAGGTGTTCGCTTTTGCCAGCAACCATTTCTGCCATGCGCCTTCCTGCCTGAGCTGAATACATCACCCCGTTACCACCATATCCCAGTGCATAATAAATCTTCTGCTTTGGGTCCGGCTGGAAAATGCGCGGCATATCATCGTGGCTGACATCAACCCAGCCCCACCAGGAATAATCCAGCTTGATATCTGTCAGGCTGGGGAATTTGCGATAGAGCCCTTGCTCTAGTAAACGCAGGTGTTTTGCATTGGCAGCATCCTTGCCCGTGATGGCACTGCGGGTGCCTATCTGCACACGGTTATCCGGCAGGAGACGATAATAATGACGAAGGGTTCTGGTATCTGTTAGTGGTGATTTTGTTTTAAATCCACATTCATCCAGCTCAGAGGCTGTTAGTGGCCGGGTGACAATTGAATTTGATAAAACCGGCATCAGGCGGTTTCTGGTATAGGGACTTAAACCCGGGGCTGTATAGGCCGCTGTTGCAATTGCAACGGAACTGGCTGTGACGATGCCATTTGGTGTTTTCAATCTGTGTTTGTTGCCAGATGTCTCCCAGCCGGTTACAGGGCTTGCTGTATGTATTTTTGCGCCATATTGTCTGGCGATGCGCATATAGCCAAATGCCAGTTTAGACGCATGAATTGAAGTGCCGTCAGGTTCAATCATGGCACCTGCTGCTTCCTGATCTTTGACAGCCATTTCGTGCAGCTCATCACGCGTTAGCATTCTCGCCGGATAGTTAAACTTTTCATTTAATAGATTACATTCCTGCTCCAGTCTGCTGATGACCGAGGGTTTGTGGGCGATATAATAGTGCCCGCCGGTTTGGGGTTCGCATTCTATGTTATGGTCTTTTATCAGGCTGTTGAAAAATTCAAATGCATTCGCTACCTCTGCATGCATTTTTTCAGCGACATCAAAGCCCCAGCGTTTTATCCATTGTGAACGTTTGAGGCGGCCTGTCGAATTTTGCGCCTGACCGCCATTGCGGGTTGAACAGCCCCAGGCGAGTTTATTGGCCTCCAGCACATGGGCTTTTATGCCATATTCCTTAGACAGGTGAATGGCACAGGAAAGCCCCGTATAGCCAGAACCAATAATGGCGACATCCACTTCGATATCGCCTTTCACAGGGCCATCGTCTTCAGGCGGAATTCCTGCTGAATCAACCCAATAAGTTGGTGCGTAGTCAGAATTCAGCCCTGGAATTTTGCTGTGGTTTGGGTCGTAATGAGGGTCATATTGTGAGAAACCCTTCTGTTCAGCATCTACTCTGTTGACCTTTTTGTTTAGCTCTTTATCGAGTTGTGACTTCATTGTTGACCTTCATGCATTACTTAATCGGTTTCGCGTCAAGCAGAGGTCTGTTTTTACGCAAGGCCTGTTTAATTGTGATTTTTCCATTCTGATGGGTGAATAGATCTGCGCCCTCAACTTCAATGAATTTGCCATCTGGCATCGTGCCGCTGAATGTCCATTCACTTACCGCTCTGTCACCGTGCACAAAGTGACTATGGTGTGCCCAGTGCGCGTCTGTTATATCGGCCCAGACTGCTGAAAAAGCTTTGGCTATGGCTTCTTTTCCTTCTACTCTGGCGCCATAAACTTCGTTACCTGCGACAGTGTAGAACACGCTGTTTTCTGCAAAACACTTCATCACACCTTCAATATCATGACGATTAAATGCATCGAATGTGTTTGCTAAATCTTCTGCGGTCAGCGAATGGCTCATTTCGTTTTTCCTTAATTGTTTAAGTACGTTTTATTTGTCAGACCAATATTGAACTGACAGAAATTGATCAGATTTCTCTCCGTCAGGTCTTACAAGTTTTTCAAGTCGGGTTATTCTTCTTTAAACGGGACAACCAGTGTGGGTATATTCGCCCGGCGCAACACGCGCTTTGCGATTGAGCCAAGGAACGTCTGGCTAAAGCCTTGTGCGTGGGCGCCAATTAAAATCATATCAAACTGTTTTGTTTCGGCCTGTCTCAGGATAGTTTCAGCCGGGTAGCCTTCTATTACCTCAACTTCAGACACCAGCGATCTCAGTTGCTGGTCATCTTCTGGCAGAGAGCCCCAGAATTCTTTTAGTTTTTCCTCTAGGATTATTTCTGAGTTTTGCCGTCTGTTTTCTAAAGCGGCCTTTTGTGCGTCCTTATCCTGCATGAATAAAGCGAGGGTCACTCTGGCGTCATCAGACAGCTTTTCAACCACATGCAACACATGAACCTGTGCCCCCAGACTTTTTGCCAGAGAGATTGCATATTTAAATGCATAGGTTGAGTGGGTTGATAAATCACTTGTATATAAGATCTTTTTTATTGGTGGTAACATTGCAGAAAAGCCCTCTCAATCAATATCCTAAAGCGCGCGGCAACCAGAGTGAGATTTCTGGAACATAGGCAATTATGATGATCGCAATGGTATTAAGAATTGCGAATGGTAAAATTTTGAGTGAAATTTCCTCGATCGAAATATTGGAAACGCCTGAAGCGATAAACAGATTTTCACCAAGGGGTGGTGTCTGGAAACCAATGCCCAATGCGCAAACCATCACCACGCCAAAATGTATCGGATCGATGCCCACGCTATAAGCAACGGGCAACATGACAGGCACGAGAATTAATATGGCCGCCAGGGTTTCCATAAACATGCCGATGAACAACAGCAAGGCGATGATGAGGAGCCAGATTATGTAAACACTATCTGTAAATGAAAGGATGCCATCTGCTATCACTGCCGGGATTTTATTTTCAACTAAAATCCTGCCGAATACGGTCGCTGTAAAGAGGATGAGCAAAACACGGCCAGAAAGCCAGGTGGTTGTTTCCAGCGCGTGGTTGAGTTTTTCAAAGGTCAGTTCTTTATAAATAAAGATGCCGACCGCAAGAGTATAGAAAATGGCGACGATGGCTGCTTCAGTTGGTGTGAAATAGCCTGAATAAATCCCACCAAGGATTACCAATGGTGCCATTAAGGCCCAGAAACCTTTGCGGCAGGTGCTTAGGATATTTCGAATTGAAAGCCGCTCGGCTGTGCCCTTATAACCTTTTTTACCGCAGAGAATATAATTGATGATCAGCAATGATCCGGCGATTAAAAATGCGGGGCCGAACCCGGCAATGAATAATTTTATGATCGACACAGACTGAAATGTGCCGAATTTTGCTATCGCTTCAGGTGGCACAGCAATGCCAAAGGCTGAAATGCCGAAAATGACCATAGGAATTGAGGGAGGGATAACAATTCCCAAACTACCCGCTGAAGCCGTGACAGCGGAAGCGAAGCCCCGATCGTAACCACGGTTGATCATGGCGGGGATCATCATCATGCCAACGGCTGCAGTTGTAGCCGGACCAGAGCCTGAAATGGCACCAAAAAACAGACAGGCAAAAATTGTCGCGGCTGAAATGCCACCGGTAAACGGGCCGGCAAGACTTTCAGCCACGTTGATTAATCGTCTTGAAAGGCCGGAAGCTTCCATAAGCGCGCCAGCTAAAATAAAAGCTGGCAGGGCCATCAGTGGGAAAGAGCCAACTGACCTAAAAGCGATTTGCACCATCTTAATCGGGTTGTCGCCCAGATAGAGTGTGGTGAAAAGTGAGGCCACTCCAAGTGCGATCGAAATTGGTGAGCCTATCAGCAGGAGCCCGAGAAACGTACCAAACAGGATCCAGATTATTGTCGTATCCATTTTAACTGCCCTTTAAAGCCGGTGCTCTGACACCCTATTTCACTTCTATTTTATCGGGATCTACAGGGTCTATGTTTTTGATCAGCCTGTTGTAATTGACCTGCAAAATGCGGATTGACATGAGCGTGAAAGCCAATGGCAAAATCACATAGATATATTTGTAAGGGATGCCGAGGGTCTGCGCTTTCCAGAACAGGTTCATTTTGTTGAATACAAAATCGGCTGACAGATAGATGAAGTAGCAATTGAAAAACAACCACAGCAGATCTGCGAATGCCTCAATCCATTTCGTTACAGAGGGGGGTAACCAGCTATATTGAAAGGTGACTCTGTTATGCGCTGAAATTTTTGTGGCATAGCTTGCCCCGAAATAAACAAACCAGACAAACATGAAGACAGATAATTCTTCAATCCAGGTAATTGATTCTCCGAAGATTTCTCTTGAAACTATCTGCGCGAATAACAGGCAAACGAATGCGACCAAAAGTATTCTGCAAACTACACTTTCAAATTTATCCAGATGGTGCCAGAAGCTTTTCATGTCTGTCTTTCCAAATACGAAACCTTAAACCCCAAAGTGGATAACCACTTCGGGATGCTTGAACAGGCTCAGCTTATTTAACCGGGTCGCGTCCGAGTTCTTTCAGAACTTCGTTGAGACGCTCCACTCCGCCGATGCTTTCGTAGAATTTTGGCCATACGGCTTTTGTTGCCAGGTCTATAAATTCTTTTTCATTATTTTCCGGATCAGAAATTTCCATTCCTTTTTTGACAAGGTCAGCTTTAATGCGGCTTTCACTTTCACGCAGGAATTTTGCGCTTGCAGTGGTTGCTTCTTTTCCGGCTTTGATGACAGCGGCTTTATCTTCGTCTGACAGGCTCTGATAAGTGGCTTCGGAAATGATCAGTGGTTCGATCGAGAAAATGTACCTGATGTTGGTGACATATTTCTGGACTTCATCGAACTTCATGGCATAGACGGTGATGTAGGGGTTGTCTTGTCCATCAACCACTTTTTGCTGCAGACCAGCAAATGTTTCCGACCAGGCCATTGGTGTCGGGCTCACGCCCCAGGCTTTGTACGTATCTATCATAATGGCGTTTTTAGGAACGCGAATGACCAGACCTTTTAAATCTGCGACTGATTTAACCGGGCGTTTTGAGTTTGTCAGCACGCGAAAGCCTGAATAGGCCCAGGCGATGATCCGCACGCCTGCATCTCGGACGGTATTTTTAATCAGTTGTTCGCCAATTGGGCCCTGAGTAACTTTTTCAGCATCTTCAAGACTTAAAATGACATAAGGCAGTGTCAGGGAGCCAACAGTTGGTGAAAAAGGTGTGATGTTGTTGATGGCCAGAATTGAAAAATCCAGGGTGCCAATGGCGGCGTTGTTTACTGTATCTTGTTCTGAGCCTAATTGCCCGTTTAAGAAAAGCGTTCCTGTATGCTTGCCGCCGGTACTTTTTTTCAGTGCTTCTATAAACGCTTTTCCCAGCGCTTCCTGTGTGCCACCACCGCCATCACCAACAGCGATGTTATAATCTTTTGCTGATAACGGCGTTATTGAAAAAGCTAACATGACAGCAATTGCTGCCATGGTTATTGCATTCGTTCGCAGGAGTAATTTCATTGACTTCCCTTTACACATTTATCTGACGTTTCATTTCCTGAAGTTTTAAACCTGAAGATTCTTAATCAAATAAATTGCTCTATCGCTTAGCGATGAAAGACCAACCCTGTTTGATAAAAATTCTATTATTGATTGACGATATGCGGGAAAGAATGGGATTGTTATAGCCAGTTTGAAATTTATTTAGTACCAGTTTGATTTCGGAGAGCTCTTCATATGGAAAATAAAAAAACAAGTATTTCTCCTGAATTTTTTTTTATTGACCGGAATTCAAAACATTCACTTCAGGTACAACTTATTGTTTCCATTGTGACAATGATCCTGCAGAAAAACATTGCGGCCGGCACGCGTTTGCCTTCGACCAGAAGCCTTGCCAAACATTTGAAAATATCAAGACTTACCATAAGCTTAGCATATCAGGAGCTAGTTTCTCAGTCTTATTTAACTGCGCTGCCGAGGTCAGGGTATGCGGTTTCTGAAAAGGCGCCACGAAGGCGGTTTAACCCAGGGTTAAACGCTTCTGAACAGGTTAGTATTGACTGGAACACCAGGCTAAATCGCAAGCTTGTTAAACGACGACATATTGTTAAACCAAGTGACTGGAGAAGCTACCCTTTCCCGTTTATTTATGGCCAGATGGATAGCCGTTTATTCAATTATTCAGCATGGCGGGAATGTGCAAGGCTGGCTCTTGGCGCAAAAGATTTTTCAGAGATGGCGAATGACTGGGTCGATATTGATGACCAGATGCTGGTAGACCATATCTGTTCGCGCACATTACCCAGAAGGGGGATCGACGCCAGACCTGAAGAAATATTAATCACCATGGGGGCGCAAAACGCTTTGTGGATTGCGATTGATTTGCTTAGTTATGACAACAAGCGCAAAGCCGTATTCGAAGACCCTGGTTACCCTGATGTGGCTGAGATTTTGCGTCAAACACAAATGCCAATGGTTGCCTTACCGATTGATGATAAAGGCTTTAACCCTGATAGTTTACCTAAGGATACCGGGCTTGTCTGTGTGACGCCAAGTCATCACGTTCCGACGGGCATCACCATGCCGATGGACAGGCGGCAACAATTATTACAAAAGGCAGATGAGCTGGATTTTATCATCATCGAAGACGATTATGAATTTGAGAGAAGCTATTTAACACCGCCGAGCCCGACTTTAAAATCGCTCGATAAAAGCGGGCGGATTATTTATCTGGGTAGTTTTTCTAAATCTATTTTTCCTGGTCTGCGGCTTGGTTATATGGTGGCGCCTGAACCATTCATTCGCGAAGCGCGGGGATTGCGTGCTATGTTGCTTCGCCATCCGCCTGGTATCCTACAACGCACGACAGCGTATTTTCTTGCGCAGGGATATTATGATGCCCTGATTGTTAAAACCCGACAGCGCTTTAAGAAGCGGCATGATCTGCTTGTTTCATGCCTGTCTGATCACAATATTGAAATTGCCGGTCCGCTCAGCCATGGCGGGAGCAGTTTGTGGATCAAAGGTCCTGATGGGCTGGACAGTGAAAAACTATCTCAGGTGCTGCAAAATCAGGGTGTTTTGATTGAACCGGGGCATCCATTCTTTGAAACCCCTGAAGAGCGCTGCCGTTATTTCAGAATGGCTTACTCTTCAATCACGGTTAAAAACATCCCTGAAGGGGTCGCACGACTAGCGACACAGATGTCATCTCATTAAGTTTCCTGTTAATGGTGTCAGCTGCGGATTTGTCTGAAGGTATGTGTTGCCATAAATGTATTGCGGTTACTGCTGGCCGACATTTGATGGATTATCGAGACTGTCGGAACTTTCGAACTCAATTGGTTTTATATTCAAAACTGAGATTGCTCTTTCGATTTCTTTTGTCTGAGCAACCAATGCAGCAATACTATCAGATACAATTTTATTGCCTTCCCTATTGTCTTCAGCAATCATCTGATCATAGGCTTCAATTGTTTCTGCTCTTTTTTTCAGGCTTGCCAACTGTTCGACTGACTTTTCAATGGCTTTGGTGACATTCTGATCCGTTTTCGCATTTCTTGCTTTCACGAGATCAGAGAGGCCTGGCCCGGTGACAAGTTTGCCGTCAATCCGCTTGTAACGACCGTGATAGACATTTTGTATGCCAAGTGCATTATAATAATGGGAATCATGTGTGTTATCAGAAAAACAATCATGTTCTTCTTCCGGGTCGTGCAGCATTAACCCCAGTTTCATGCGTTCCCCAGCCAGTTCACCGTAACTTAACGAGCCTATTCCTGTGAACATGGCTGAAAGGGCTTCGCTCTCATTGGCTGAGAGAAGTGATGTTCTTGCGGCGCCATGTGTGCCCCACTGACCAATCATCCATTTGAGGTCATCAATCAAGATTTCTGTCACGACACGCAGATATGTCACCCGGCGATCGCAATTTCCACCAGTGCAGTTTTGGATATCAAAATCCGTTACCGGGCGGTTGCCTTGACCTTTCTCGGAGCCGTTTAAATCCTGCCCCCAAAGCAGAAACTCGATGGCGTGGTAGCCTGTGGCCACATTGGCCTCTATTCCGCCTGCTTCATGAAGAATGTCGATCAGTAGTTTTTTATCGATTGTCGAAGCGTCTATAGTACGGCCGCTTAATTTAAAGCTCGGCTTTGCAATAATATTGGCAACGTAAAGCTCGTTCTCATCAGATTCTGAGCCATAATCTTCTGCCACATAATCGATCAGACCTTCATCAAGTGGCCAGGCATTGACCCGCCCTTCCCAATCATCAACGATGGCATTGCCAAATCGGTAGGCTTCTGTTTGCATATATGGCACTCTGGATTTTCGCCATGCCTTGCGTGCGTGGTTCAGGTTTTCTTTTGATGGATTTTTTATGAGCGTGTCTATTGATGTTTTCAACTCATTTGCGGTCGCTAATGAATCTTCATAGCCAGCCAGTGCTATATCTGAATAGGTATTGATAATTTCCTTTACAGAAGGTTCTGCGACGGCGAGTTCAACCATGAGCAGTATATTTGCCAAGGCAATGACTGATAACTTCAGATACTTCATTTTTTATCCCCTTATATTAGGTATTTATTCGATCAGCCCGCCCGGGTCTGGAGGAGTAGAGCCACTAACCACCCGGCGATGGTGACTATTCCGAACCAGATCAGAAAATAAGCTCCCTCGAGCCCCATCAACAACCAGATGCCCGGCAAGAGAGAGATCAGCACCAGGGATTTTCTGAGTAAGCTTTTCATACCTACTGCTTTTTGCTGATGCCTGGCCTTTTGCTGACCGGATCGTTTGGGGTCTATGACCCCGAGTATTGTTAAACATGTAACCGAGATGGCTATGTATATGACTATGGTGGTCAATTTCTCTCTCCGGCTGATATTTTTTGGATCATGCTTTTATTGTGAGCTGGTGTGATTTCTTCTTCACGATATAGACGCATATTATGCCAGAGAGGATGAACAACAGATCTATCGCGATGACTGTGATTGCCCCTGCTTCTAAAGCTGCGCCCCAACCAAGATCTGAGGAAACATATCGACAGATAGGTAGCAAAAATAGGGTTATGGCCAGCAAGGCCCATAAAATTTTTTCTAATTTTTCTGAGGACAGAAACAAAGAGAGTAAAATTACAAACATAGCCGCGACGACAAAGCCAAGGGGCGTTGCGGTTAGCACTGCTGGTGATCCGACAAACGCAAAAAATGCAATCGCTGACACCGCCAGCGCTGATGGCAGCCCCAGACCGAAAACATGAATTAAGCGCTCAAAAACTCGCCAACCGGCATTTTCTTTGCGGCGCCGTACCCAAAGGGTTAAACCGCTTAAAATGATATAGCAGGAGGAAAAGCCAAGCGCGACCCAGATCGCTTTTGAGAGAATGCCGGCAAAATTTCCAAAATGAAGCGGCCCGATGATGGTGACTATTTTTGCGCCCATTGATGGCACAATGCCGATGCTCGGCATTATCCTTTTAAAGCTGCCATCCAGGCCGTTGTACTGATAGGTTTTTCCTTCCAGTGACCCTTCTGTTGGTTTGCTTGCGATTGTCACCAGGGCATTTTTCCGACCAAAATGTTCGATGCTTATGCTTGTTGCAACTGATGCGGCCCGGGCCTCGGCATCTTTGATCATCACATCAATATTACCAGTCTGCATCCGCCTTCCCGGGCGTGTGAACTCAGCGCCTGCAACTGTGCGCACCAGTTGCGCCTGATTGCCGCCAAAAGCCACCATTGCCAGTGCCGGAATTCCAAACGATGTGGCAAAACTAAAAAAGCAGCCTGTGAATGCCAATAGAAATGCAAATGGCAACCCCCAGCTTGCGGCGACGGAATGCTTATCCCTTTGTTCTAATACGGAAGTTTTTCGTTTTCTTAAAGTGAAAATATCGCGCAGCAGGTGCCGGTGCATAAACAACCCTGTTACCGCTGCCAGCATCATGACAAGGCCTAATACGCCTGTGACCAGAAGGCCCCATGGCGATGGCAAATACAGGCGGACATGAGCATCGACCAGAAATCGTTTCAGGGCACTGGGCTGATCTGTTTTGAACAATTCAAGACCGGTGCCTTCCCGGCGGTTTAGGATTTCACCCGTTTGCGGGTTGACCTCAAAAATTACGCCCCGATCACGGCTGAAGCCTTCTGATGTTTTGATGTGTTTATGAAAGAAGATGCTGAGATTACCGGCAATGTTGGTAGAGATAGAGACATCATCACGGTAAGCACGTCCGACCTTTTTCGATAGCTTGTTTACAATTTCGTTGACCGGATCAGCAAATGGGACTTTTTTGACAGGCTGAGACGCTGACCAATACCCAATCTCTTTTGCTAATACAGAGACTGTGCCTGTCAGCACCACAGCGTATAGCAACAGGCCCAGAACAATACTGGACCAGCCATGGATTAAAATAAGAAGTTTGGTTTCACGCTTTTCTAGTGGGATCATAGGTTCACTTCTTAGTTTATGAAAAAGCCAGGCCAGTAAATTTCATCGCGATCATGCTGCCATTAATTACCAGCAAACCAACAAAAACAAGTGTCACCCTGAACAGTTTGCTATCCATGCAGGCATGAAGAAACAACCCAACCCAGACCAGTGGAAAGATAAGCACCGGAATGACAAGGTTATCAACTTTGCCAGGGCCGGGCGGGTACCAGAGCGGGATGGCAAGCACCACGACCAATGTAACTATCAGCACGATCGGACCCGCGAGAAGCGTTCGATATGCTGACCGGAAAAATGGGTAGATTTTCAATTCTGGCACCTCTTTACACACCCCATTTCAGTAAAAAATGTTCACCGATTAAAAATTTGAAAACGTTCCAAAGTATTTTTATGCTCAGGAACGTTTAATAGCCTTACAATTTAATTCGCTGCAATCTACTCCCCCTCTTCCCGACCAGTGCAGGAATTGGCCGGGATTGGGGAAAGCAGATAACTCCTTAATTGCAGACTTAAAATTTTGTCCGGATCTCCGCACCGAATGTCCGGCCAGCGCCAACACTTGCACTCAAACTATTTGGATTTATTGAGGTCAGGTATTCTTCGTCAAACAGGTTTTTGACATAAAAACTGGCTTGCAGCTTCTTGGTCTGATAACCGACTTTTGCATTGGCGATAAAATGGCTGTCCACTTCATAAGTGGCATTACTATCCAGATGACCGCCTGTGTAGAATGAGCTTGTATAGCTGACGTCAGCTGCTGCAAACAAACCATTGTCATGGCGATAAATACCGCCAAACGCAAAAGTAAGTTGAGGTGCTTCGGGGAATTCATTGCCTGCGCAATTACCACCTGATTGTACACAAGCACCTCCGTTTGCCGCAGTGCGCGGGTCTCTCAAGTCTTCAATTTCAGTTTTCAATAATCCTAATGAACCATACACCTTGAAGCCATTGCCAAAGTCATATCGTCCATCAATCTCAGCACCGAAAGATTTAGATTCACCTGCGTTCAAAGTTGTTTGCTGAAAGCTTGATGGATCAAGCGTTACCACCTGCTGATCTTTATACTCATTGTAAAACAGGTTCGCCCCAAAAGAGAGAGCCTTGTTTGATGAGACGTAGCGGTAAGCGAGCTCATAAGTCCAGGCGAATTCCGGGTCGACATCATTCTGCACACCGTTACTGATTTCAGTAAAACCCTGCCGGTAACCACGAGAGGCTGTGCCTGCAAGTGTCTGGTTTGGGTCGATCTCATATGACAGGCCATATTTAGGTAGCAGCACATCAAACTTAGCGTTTACGTCGTATGAAACAGGAATAAACCCTGTAAGAAGACCATTTGAAATGCCATAACTGCGCACTTCATCCTGTTGATAACGCAAGCCCCCAATAATTGAGAGCGGACCAAAGACGTTATAACGAAGATCAGCATACAAAGCTTTGGTCTCAATATTAAAGCCTGATGTACCTACATTCAGGTCCGCAAAAATCGGATCAACCATGTCATTTGCGGCAAAGTTCAGACACTGGCTGGCTGTTCCGCCTCCTATTGTACAGCCGGCATAGGTAAAATCTACCTGCCAGTCCTGATCGATATTTTGTTCAAAGTCACCATAATAGGCACCGATTACACCTGTCAGGCCGGAGCCTTTTTTATCATTGATTTCAAGACGAAAATCCTGGGTATAGTCCTCTCCAGCTCGTACATCCTGACGATTAAAGATGATTGAATTGGGTGCGTTTTCAATATCCAGGTCAGTGTTGGTGAAGGCTGAAATGGAACGGAAGGTATAAGCCTCATTGAAATCGTATGAAATATTGGCGATGTAATTATCGACATTAATCTCCCTGATCTCTTCAAAATCAGCGGCGCCTGTTTCATTTCTTTCAAAATAGTCTGGCCCACTGACACGGTTTACGGATGGCTTGTCGAAAGCCTGATTGAAGGTAAACAGCACGCGCAATCCAGCGATGGCTTTTGGTTCAACCAGAATTTTGCCTCTGATGTTGTGGAATTTATCCTCGCCGAGAACTTCACCATTATTATCCTGATAATTTATGTCATTTTGACTTTCATGACCTTCGACGCTGATACGAAACGCAACCTGATTATCTATAATCGGGCCCGAAACCATGAAAGCGCCGGTCTTGTGTTCAAATGAGCCATAATCACCTTTAAGAGCAACCTGCCAATCATAGGTTGGGTCATTCGATTCGAGTACCAATGCGCCGGCCAGAACTGCACGGCCATAAAGACTGGATTGCGGGCCACGCAGCACTTCTATCTGTTTCATATCCCAGGTGCTTCGTGCGCCGCGGCGAGAACCTTCACTGTTTTGCAGCGCACCATCGAGAATAACTGAAACCAATGGAACAGGGTTTCCAACCTCAGTTGATAATCCGTCACCATTCAATCCGCGGATAGAAAATGTTTCGTTGCCGCCGTTTGCATCAAGCTGGCGCACATTTGCAAGACGGTTAAAGATTTCGTTTGTGTCCTGAACAGAATAGTCATCGAGGTCTTCTGCTGTTACCACGCCGACACTTGTAAACGTTTCCAGGTAATCCCTTTCAACCTTTTCGCCGTAAACTGTGATTCCGTCCAGGACGATTTCACCAGATTGAGCGACTTGTAAAGAAGCCGTGCCGGTGCCGACCAGCTTTGCGTTGACTGATGTGCCAGAGAGCAACAGCTCCAGTGCTGCTTCTGCGCTCATTTTGCCCTTCACACTGTTTGACTGCACGTCTTTCAGGAGATTTGAAGAATAAACAAAATTCATACCGGTTTGTTTGTGCAATTGTTTCAGGGCTGATGGCAGGGGTTGTGGGGCAATGTTGACGGCATGTTCTGAGCTACCTGATTTAATTTCGATAATATTGGCAACATTGTTCTGCCCATGATTATCAAGTGCTTGAGTGAATACTGTCTGATGCTGGATTGAGGCCTTTGCCGATGGAGTTGAAAATAAAACGCCTGATATCAAGGTTAAAACAACCATACTCATTTTCGTGTTACACCTTTGGTCTCGCTTACCAATGAATTGACAAGCGATTACTGGATTACTCATTACATGTCCCTCAATTTGCCCAACCAGCCATGTTTCAGCCAATCAGTGTTTATGGATAGTCTTTAATTTTACGGCGATTGTTTTGGTGAAAATTTCACGGTTAAAAAATAACTCTCTAATAGGGAGACGCGTGAAACAGGCAACAGCCCAAAATTTTTCTGAATATCCTTACTGCTCATTTAAGGGACAGACGTGATGTCAACACATTAAGACACAGGCTTTTCTGAAAACACACTAATAACTCACCTCAGATTCCTTCATAATTCGGAACTATATTGTTGAGTTTTTTGCACTTTCATCCAGAGCTGGAAATGGCATAGTTAAATTCAGTTATTATTTCCAACCACCTGGTATTGATTAGTTTGGGAAACTTAGATGAGTGATACAGTTCTCACAAAATCTTTTATTCAGCTTCAGAATGAGGTGATCGGTTTTTTTCACAACCGGTTGCACTGTGTTGAAACGGCAAAGGATCTGACACAGGAAGTCTATCTCAGACTTGAGCGCATTGAGCGAAGCAAACAGATTGAAAATCACCGCAGCTATATTTTTGCAACGGCCAGAAACCTGTTAAAAGATCATGTCCGTAATGAATCAAGGCGATCTGTCCTGTTAAAAGAGAACAGTAGCGTCTTATGGATGGACCATCAGCCTAGTGCTGAAAAAGTTGTGGAAGGCAAAACAGAGATACGTGCAATTCAGAGTGTTATAAATAACATCCCTCTGATCAGCCGGAAAATATTTAATGCGCACAGATTTGAAAATAAAACAAGAAAAGAGATTGCTGCAGACAATAATATGTCACTGACTTCAGTTGAGAATCATATACGCCTAGTTCTTGATTGTTTTACTGACGTACTTGAGAAAACTGACCGATAAAATATCGGCAATATAGCCATCTCATTCATTTTTTTAAAAACATTTTAAATTACGTGGATTTCACGCGTCTTCTCTAGTGAAGCATCTTGTCTAATGAAGTATCTTGTCTAATGTCTTGTTATATGCAGATATTCAGACTGATTGTCGGCAAAACACTAATAAAGCGATGTGAAAGTATTATGCTGTGAGTGAATATGACGAAGTAAAAAAAGCTGCTGAAACCTTTGTTATCAGAAAAATGTCAAATGATATGACAGATGACGAAACGGAGGAATTTGAGACCTGGTTACGTGCCTCGTCGCAGCACCAAAAAGCGTTTCAAGCTGCACAGTCAAAATGGGAGGCGATGAGCTTTCTTGAAGGCAAATTGGTTGACCCTGCGCCGGATCAAGTCTCACCTGCACCTGAAACTATTCCCGAACAAATGAAGCAACCCAGAAATCGTTTTCCTGCGGGCAGTGCGCTTTATATATTGCAGCAAAAGGTTCACCATCTGATCAGTTTCTGCAAAACGTATAAAGAGGCGGTCACTGCTGTTGTTGTGTTTTTTACGGTGTTTACATATGTGTTTGGTGAGCAGCTCTGGATGAAGGCCAGTGCTGACATGCTGACGGCTTCTGGTGAACAGCGACAAATAAAGCTGGATGATGGCACGCTGGTTTTTCTGAATACTGACACGGCCATTCAGGTGGATTACACCAAGGACCAACGGCTTGTCTCACTGCTAAAAGGCGAGATTTATGTTGATGTGAAACCGGATGTGCAGCGACCATTTGTCGTTGAGACCAGTTCGGGGACTGCGAAGGCCGTTGGCACAGCCTTTTCAGTTAGGAAAAAAGAATATCATGTTCAGGTGATTGTGGCCAAGGGGCAGGTTGCCATTTCTCCGCATGAAATGAGGCGTAATAAGAAAGTAGCTGATATTCAGCTTATCAAAAACGAAACTGTTGAATTTAAAATCGGAGATGTTGTTGCGCCATCCAAGACCATAAAAGCAGATAAGGCTCTGGCATGGCGGCAGGGTAAAATTATTTTTGAAGATACTGAATTTTCGAAAGTTCTCAAAGAACTTGATCGCTATTACCCCGGCAAGATTATGGTGGCAGAAATCACGCAGCGGTCGGGGCTGGTGAATGGGATTTTTGATAAGGATCACATTGTAGATGCGATTAAAGCGGTTGCTCATTCACAAGGCTTAGCCGCCCGTGAAACGCCGGGTGGCTTTATGATTGTCATTCATTAACTCCAGAATATGAGAATAATTGAGAGCAACAGACCGGGTACGACCCCTATTCTTCCCAATTCAGGCTTTCCAGATTTTCTTTGTAAGCAAAGCCAATCAGGTGTTTTTCAATAATTGATTTTGTCATCGCAAGTTCATTTTCTGAATTCGCTTCTACAGTCATAATCAGCCTGCCATCCTCTGCCTTCATCCAGGCCTGACCACAGGGGAATTTCACTTCTGAGTTATTTTCGTCATAGGTGACTTCAGTTTTGTGAGCAAAATGCTTGCTCATTCTGATTAAATATTTTGAAGCAATTTCAGTTTCAAACTGGCTCGTTGTTTTTAGCACTTTCGTTTCTCCTTTATGTTCTTGAAAGTCGGGTGTTAAAGTTTTGTCCTTACCTTTGACTTAATAGTGAAGGGCAATTGTTTTATTGCCGATTTTTTCTACATCGATGTGGATTTCAAAAATGGACTGGAGATGCTCCGTTGTGACGATGTCACGTCCGCTGCCACTGGCGACGACATGCCCTCTTTTCAGGCCAACAATCCAATCTGCATATATGGCTGCATAATTTATCTCATGTAAGACAACGACAATTGTTTTTCCTTTTTCTTCGCATAGATATTTTAAATTCTTCATCAATGCGCGCGAACTGGCCATATCAAGATTGTTCAAGGGTTCATCCAGCAATAAATAATCCGTGTCCTGGCAATATGTCATTCCGACAAAAGCTTTTTGAGCCTGCCCGCCTGATAGCTCATCTAAGAAACGTGTGGCAATTTCTGTCAGTTCAAACTGCTCGAGAGCTTCTTCGACTTTTCGTTTATCCTCCGCTGTTGGCCGACCTTTATGGTGGGGAAATCTCCCGAAGGCGACCAGATCCCTGATTGTCAGTCGATTGTGGATCACATTGTTCTGGGTGAGTATGGCCAATGTTTTGGCGAGTTTGTTGGTTGGTGTTGTTGAAACATCCAAACCACCCACCCTGATCTGCCCGCTCTGGATGGTTTGCAACCGCGCTATCAGAGACAATAATGTTGATTTGCCAGCCCCGTTTGTGCCGACAAGTGCGGTCAGCTTTCCATTGGGCAGATTTGTTGTGATGTCCTTCAGGATTGGGTTGTTATTGATTGAATAATTAAGGTTGGAAATTTCAATCATCGTTTTGCCCCTTTCAGAATGATCACCAGAAAGGTGACTCCGCCGAGGAATTCTATGATTACGCTTAACGGTGTTGTGAGGTTTAAAAAACGTTCGAGTATGGTTTGTCCGCCAATCAGCACAATTGCGGAAACAAGTACGACTGCTGGTAATAAGATTGCGTGACGATGGTCTGGAAACAACATGTATGTCAGATTTGAAACCAGAAGCCCGAAAAAAGTAACCGGACCAACAAGGGCGGTTGAGGTTGAAACCAGAGCGGCAATGATGATGAGAATGAGGATTAAAAATTTTTGATAGTTGACACCGAGATTGATCGCTGTGTTGCGCCCAAGCGCTAACACATCAAGATGGTGTCTGAATTTCCAGGTCACAATCAGTGATAGCAGCACGAAGCTGGTGCATATCATGATCAAGGCAGGTGAATTGATGCGGTTAAACTGGGCAAAAGATACGTTCATAATAATTGAAAATTCACTAGGGTCTATGAGCCGCTGCAGAAAATTCGTGATGGCATTGAACAACACACCGAAAATGATACCGGTTAATATAAGTCTATAAACATCGGGTTTTGTATTGCCGAGCAGGGTTCCGAACAGGGCGGTGGCACAAATCATCATGATTAAAAAATTGATCAGGAAATTCATTTCAGCTGATATTTCCGTGAATGAAAAACTCCCGATCACAAAGACCAGCAATGTCTGGACTAAAATATAGAGCGCATCAAACCCCATGATTGATGGGGTGAGAATCCGGTTCTGACAAATGGTCTGGAACAGGATTGTTGCGATGGAAATGGAAATAGCAACCAGTGTCATACTGATAAGTTTGCTGCCGCGAAAGATTAAGATAAAATCCCAGTTTCCATTTACTCCTATTGTTAAATACAAAAGACAGGAGAGCACATAGAGGGCTAATAATATGTTTAACCGGTTAGTGAGCATTGGGCCTGCGTCCATATAAAAACCAGAGAAACAGTATTGAACCCAGTATGCCAAAAATGGTGCCGACAGGAATTTCAAATGGGTAGCGTGCCAGTCTGCCGACCAGATCTGAAAATAAAACAAGATTTGCACCCATCAGGGCCGTTATCGGCAGGGTTTTGCGCAAATTATCCCCGAGCCACAGACTGATTATATTCGGCACAACCAGCCCTACAAAAGGGATGATGCCAACTGTGACCACGGTGATTGCTGAAATGAGTGAGACGATCAATAGCCCGAGGCGAACGATATCCTTGTAGCGCAGGCCAAGATTAATGCTGACGCTACGCCCAAGCCCGAGGATTGCAAACTGGTCTGCCACAACGTAAGCGACGAGGGTCAATATGCCGGCGAGCCACAAGAGCTCATATCGTCCTTCAAGTATTCCTGAAAATTCACCCGTAAACCAGATGGCGATATATTGCATAAGGTCTGTCTGATAGGCAATAAAAGTGACTATGGCCCCAATAACGCCGCCATAAATCAGACCGACTAGCGGAATGAGTAAGGGCTGGTGGGCTGGCAGCCGCCTGACCATAATCAGAAAGCATGAGCTACCAATTAATGCGACCACACTGGCTATCAGAATTTTTATAAAGATGGAGGCGGCCGGATAAAACAGGCTGACCAGCAAAACGCCCAGTGCTGCGCACTGGCCGCCACCAGCGGTCATTGGCTCTACAAAGCGATTGCAGACAATCATCTGCATGACAAGACCGGCGACTGCCATTGAAGCCCCTGTCAGGATGATTGCAATGGTTCTGGGGATGCGGCTGGTTATTAAGATATTTGCTTTTTCAGGGTCATTGAAAATAGCTGTAATGCCAATGTCTATCACCCCCACATAAAGGCTGATCACTGACCCGAGCAGCAGCAAACCAAGCCCTGACACCCATGCTTTTTGCATCTTTGCTTCGCCCTAATCCTTAGCTGCATAAGCGGAGATTATTTCATCCATGATGTTACTAATGGATTGAATGCCACCACCTGCTATATATATATTCGCGGCATTTAAATAAATCACCTTGTTTGATTGCCAGGCTTTGGTGCTTCTTATCAATTCATTATCCAGTGTCCTTTTGGCTGCCGCTCCTTTCTGGCCGATGGCGGAAAGGCGATCAATGACAAAGAGCCAGTCGGGGTTGGCATTACGGATGAATTCAAACGAAATGGCTTCTCCGTGGGATGCGTCTGCGATGTTGGTCACGGCTTGTTCCACTTCAAGAGCTTTATGCAGCCAGCCAAACCTTCCCTTAATGCCATAAGCGGATATTTTTGGGCCGTTAGTGAGGATGATCAGTGCATTTCCCTTACCTTTAACAACATTTTTTGCTTCGGCAATTTTCTGCTCAAACTGTTCTTCCAGTTGCTTTGCCTGTTGTTGTTTTGCAAATAATTTACCGTAAGCCACTAACCTTTGTTTTGCCTGCTCGATGATATCCTCACCCCAGATGGTCATATCGATAGTTGGCGCTATTTTTTTCAGGTCGTCATAACGCCCGGCTGAGCGCCCGCCTACGATGATCAGGTCTGGTTGGAGGCTATAAATGGCTTCATAGTCTGGCTCGAAAAGGGTGCCGATTGATCTGGTATTGTTTTGCACATCCTCAAGGTAATCAACATTCAGGTTTTTAGGCACACCGACAGGTTTGATACCTAGCGCATTCATGGTGTCGATGGCGGAAACATCCATGACAATTACTTTTTCAGGTACTTTACTGATCGAGACTTTGCCGCGGGCCGTTTCAATGGATATCTCACTTGCCAGGACAATGCCATTGGTTGCGAAATACAGGACGCTGAATACCAACAAAGAAAATATTTTCATAACGAACTTTATACCCCTTATATCAAGTAAAGGTCTGCGGCACTAATCACTAGCGACACAGACCTTTATTCAGATTTTTGAGTGTTTAATTCTTCGATCAGGGATCTAGAATTTTGCTTTTGCACTCAGATAAAACGACCGCCCGGGTTCGTTTAAAGGACGATAATATGCATTATATTCCTGTCCTGAACTTGCGCGGTTTGAATAGACTTCATCAAAGATATTGTTGACTTCAGCCCGGAAGGTCAGGTCAGCAAAGCTCACCGTTTTTACATCATATTGAATGAAAGCGTTGACCACCTGATATGCCGGTATTGAATTTGTTGGTGTGGTATCATTGAAGCTATATAACCAACCTTGCTGGACATCATCCTGCTCCAGTGCGATTTGCATATCTGCACCAACGGTAATTCCCGTGCCTTCAAATTTATGCTGGACTTCAAGTGAGATCAGTTCACCAATATTGGCACCATAGCCGAAGCTGTTTGACCACATGATCCTACCATCGCCTTTAAGCTCAACATTTGAATATTGTGCCTTGGCAAATCCGTTTGCCCATTTATAACCAAGGGCGACATTAAATGCTCTTGATTCCAGATCCATCTGACTGCGGAATGGGGCAAAAGTGAAACCGGAATTATGGCCGATTGCATCATCCATTTTGGTGATGTTGTAATCGGTATCAAAGGTAAAGCCCTGATATTCAGCAGATAAACCAACTGTGAAATTGTCTGAATGATATGTTTCTAGGTTGGAATAATCATATTTGTTATAGTTCAACAGAGTTTCGCCAAGTGGGATGCGGCCAAACACATGAGCATAACCTGCCTTCAGAGTGAGGATTTCATTCAGATCATATTCGCCTGAAATATTGCCACTAAAGCCTGTGTCATCAAGTTCGCTGCCATCAACACCTGTGAACATCTGATGGTCTACTCGTCCACCTAATGAGACCCGCAAGTCTTTTGACAGATCAAACCGACCTTGAGCATAAATGCCGACATTGCTGTCTTTTTCTGTTTGAGGAAGAAAGCCTGTTCCAAGGATATAGCCACCCCAGGAATCTGTACTGAAGAAATCAACACCGGCTACAATGTTGCCCTGCTCAACTTTAAATTTGTTTTCAAATTTACCTGACCAGGTTTCAGTATCACCGACATTGGCAAAAATCGTGTCGTTGGGGCCATCGGTGAATCTCAGTTTATTCTGACTGTATGCAAGGGTAATTTTCGGGTCCCACCAGCCATCTGGTTTTTCATCGGTGTAGTTAAAGACAAAGTTGTTTCTGCTTTGCTTAAACCTTCTGACGAAATCCTGACCGATGACGACGAGGTTCGGTCTGAACTGCCTTAAGTCATCATCGTTCACCCATTCATAACTAAATTCGAGCCGATCACCTGACAGTGCTTCGTAGGCTAGTTTGCCCAGGGCTGAGTTCAGTGCTGCTGCTGTTCCGGTTTGTTCAATGTCATCGCCATCTTCATAATTTTCGCCATCTGCGTATTTAAAATAACCCAGCGCTTCAAATCCGCTGTTCATGGTATAGGCAGACAGGCCCGTTTCGAAGGTTTCACCGTTGGTGTTGTAAGAAACGGTTACAAAACCACCAACAGTTTTTCCAGGCTCCAGAAGGTCTTTCGCATCTTTTGTTTCAAACTGAATAGAACCGCCAAGCGCACCCGGCCCTGCATCAGCTGGTGCAACACCTGCATCAACACGGACAGCTTTTAACAGTGACGGATCAATTAATAGTGTGTTGGTGTGGTGGAAAAGGTCACCTGAAATCTGTGCGCCATCAATCGTCACAGAGAGGCGTTTGTCTTCAATACCATTTACATAAATCTTCTGGCTGAATGAATTTTGACCACCAACTGAAACAAATGTTTCCTGATTAAACACATCCTGCAAATCTGATGGATTAATTCGTTCCAGATCTTCGTTGGTTATAGTTACACTTGGTGTACCAACGGCCGGGTTTTCTAAAATTGTGCCTTTAAATTCTTCTTTATTGTTTTTATCATTCTGGCCAGTTTCAATATTGATCTGATCCAGTGATGCTGATTGTGCGTTAACTTCCAATACCCCGGTACTCAACAAGGCAACCGTACTTAGTGCGGCCGCAAAAACGGGTGAGACTCTCATTACTCATACTCCAAATTACAAAATTTCCCTCAATAGATCAGAGCATAGGCAAGGACTGCCTGTTCCGCCTTCGCAAAATCGTCATTAATCTTTGCAGGAACACCAAATTTGATTTGGTGATAGGTGTTATTGACTTTCAGCCATTGTTTTTAGGAGGTTTTGTACTGAATGATATGCATGAATAAAGAAGAATATAATTCATTGATTGCATTTTATTTTTTGTCTTATGCTTGAAGATGGTGCTGTATACTGCCCTGCCAGAAGCATGGATGTGTTAGTAATACAGAGAATTAAGAGTTGGTGGACCAGTATAGTATTGAGTTTGAGCTACCGAGGAAAAGAATGAGTGAAAGTAACCAGTGCACGTTGATTAAAAATCAGCGTTCAGAGTCTCTGCCTCAATTAGAGGATTTTGTAGCGAATGATATTGAAAAGACCTCGGGGCGTATTGGGTTTATCAAATTAAACTCAGGTATTAATCTGCATTTTTCAGACCTGACGGAACTAGTTGACGGGCAATCAGAAAGCATGTCTGAGGCCTGTTTGACAATTTCTCTGATGCTTGAGGGGCAACTGAAATTTTATATGGATGACAAGCCCTATTATCTGGGTGCGGAAAATACTCACAAAAACCGGATCTGCGGGAAAATGTGGTCAACCACGAAACCGGTTAAATTTACAAGACGGTTCCAGAAGGGCCGCAAGATCAAAAAAATCATCATTAACATCGATAGAGACTGGCTTTCTGAAATGGGATTATCTGAAACAATGCCCGCGCGTTGCTCCAGCCTTGATCAGAATTTAAAATCATTTGCGTCTTCACATTTAACCTGTAAAGAGTGGACGCCATGCCAGGCAGCGATTAAAGCTGCGGAAGATATTATTGAGCCGCCGCATAAAGCTGATTGTATGAAGCAGATTGTGCGCGAATGCCGTGCGATGGAACTTGTTACGCTCGCGTTTGAACAATTTTCACATTCTTCAGAAATCACCAAACCGGCCACTAAAAATAATTGCCGCCTGATTAAGGTGCATAGTTATATTGAAGATAATCTCGAAAATGATTTAACTCTGGAAGATATCGCCAAAAATGTTGGCTTCAGTATCAGCTCGCTGCAACGTCATTTTAAAGCTGTTTATGGCTCGACTGTGGTTGACTACATCCGCAAAAGAAAACTGGAACTGGCCAAAGACGCGATTAAATATGAAGGTTTGCCTGTGAGTGAGGCCTGCTTTATCGCCGGATATTCCAATCCTTCCAGCTTTGCGACCGCGTTTAAAAGAGCTTTTGGTCAATGCCCGAGGTTATTTCTCGATAATAACAGATAAAGACTGATGGGTATCCTCATTTGGGCGGCCCATTGAAAAACGCGATCGTTGAATGATGAATGATATTTGCGGGTTATGGTGGGCCAGGCAGGACTCGAACCTGCGACCAGACCGTTATGAGCGGCCGGCTCTAACCAACTGAGCTACTGGCCCTAAGGATGCCCCAATTCGAGGCTTTGCTTAAGAGATGGAAGCTATAGCTCATCGATTGATTTCATGCAATATTAGAGTTTGGTTTCGCTTCTATAATGGCGATTTACACACGTGAAAATGAGGGTTTTTGATGTTTAAATCTCTATCAGGAATTTTGGTTGCTGGTTTCGTATTCGGAGTGTTTTTTATGAATGATGCGGCTGGAGAAAATACAGCTTTTGCGGCGGAAAAGAGCCGCTTTATAACCATGACAGGGCGGGCCAGTGTTGGCGCGGTACCTGACCGGGTGGCGATTACGCTTGGTGTCAGCAGCAAAGCTGACAATGCCCGCGATGCCCTGACGCTAAACAACGCCAATATGAACAGCATTATTAAAACCCTTAAAGAAGAAGGTATTGAGGAAAAATATATTCTGACTTCTAATTTTTCTATCCACGCTGATTACCAGCATTTTAAAGATGGCAGGCCGCCTAAAGTTCGCGGATATACAGTTTCCAACACTGTTCGGGTGCAGGTGAAAGATATTGATAAGCTTGGGCCATTGCTGGATAAGGTCGTCAGTTCAGGTTCAAACCAGATAAATGGCATTCAGTTTTTTGTCTCGAATGAAGATGTGCTGAAAGATGAAGCGCGCAAGCTGGCTGTTGCCAACGCAAAACGCAAAGCTTCGCTTTATGCTGAAGCGGCTGGTGTTGAACTTGGCAAGGTGATGTCTATTACTGAAAGTTCGCATGGTGGCGGGCGCCCGGTTGCGATGGCGAGAACATTAGCTGCTGAAGCCAATGCTGTGCCGATTGCAGGCGGTGAGCAGCAGCTTGGTGTGAATGTGACTATTACATGGGAGCTGGAGTAGCAGGGAATTAGACTGGCACTGCGTTAGACTATTAGGATATTGGGATAGCCGAACGGCGTGCTCACCTCATGTTCCTCAACAGAGATAACACTTCAATTCACCCTGATAAATCACCTAATGAGGTTTAATGTTGTTGTCATCATCCAGCACGACGACTTCTGGCTGATAATTGCGGGCCTGTTCTGCTGGTAGCACGCAATAAGTGCAGACAATGATTTTATCGCCTTTGGCTGCTTTACGGGCAGCGGCGCCGTTCAACCCAAACTCTTTTGAGCCGCGCTCGGCGGGGATAGCATAGGTCGTCAGCCGTTCGCCATTGGTGATGTTGTAAATATCGACCTGCTCAAAGGGGAGGATCCCTGCTTTTTCCAGAAGGTTCTGATCGATCGCGATCGAGCCTTCATATTCCAGATCACAAAATGTGACTGTTGCACGGTGAAGCTTTGATTTGAGCATGTTCAGTTGCATCAAAAACGGCCTTTATATCATTGTTGTTTTGGCAAATACTGATCCTGACTTTCGTCATGACCTTTGTCTTGCTGTTTCGAGTGTTATATGGAAGTTTTCTGATCAAATTGCAAGGTACGATTTTATCTCTTTGGCCTTGTTTCTGCGCTTCTTCTGGCAAGTTTTGCTGAAATATGCGTTTGATAAGCCTGTTTGCTTGCTATTTATCGATTTTCCGGGAAAAAACTGCTGCTGCGGCCGGTTGCCCAATAAACCAGAAGCCCCAACCATTCTTTGGCGGCAGTATCCGTTATGGTGACGCCATCAAGTGCATAATAGAACGGTGAAAACCGTGATTTTTCGCCGCCGGTGTAATAGTCAACCGGGTAGGCTTTGACATTAAACCCGACATTTCTAAAGCAGCCGACTGCCCTTGGCATATGATAGGCTGAAGTGACCAGCAGCCAGTTTTCGCCTTTTTTTGGCTGGCTCATTTTTTTGGCAAACAGTGCGTTCTGATAAGTGTTTCTTGATTTTCCTTCAACTTCAATGCGGGCGGGGTCTACCTTCATATCAACCATGAGCTGTTTGACAATGGTGGCGTCTGCTGTCGGGTTTGCGAGGACTGTGTTGGGCCCACCTGCGAGGACAATGCGGGCTTTAGGAAATTTATGCGCCAGCTTGACCGCTTCAATGATGCGCTCTGCCCCGCTGACAATGGAGGGGACGCCTCTTTGATCTGAGACATACATATGAATGGTGCCACCAAGGACAATGATGCCATCTACCTTTTCGCCCTCAAGCTGATTGATAGTGATGAGAGGGAAACGATCTTCAAGGGGGATCATGAGCTGGCGCCCCAATGGACTGAAGGCGATGAGCAGCAAAGCTATGACACCTGAATTCACACAGAATTTGCCTAATTTCGGGCGGTTTAATTTCAGGAACAGAAATCCGGCGACAATCAGAAAAACACTGGCGGCAGAAGGCTGGAGAAAAAACCAGATGATCTTTGACGCATAAAAGAACATGGGGAGTTTCCTTTTAGACTTTTCTGCTGACGGCTGCCCGGAGCTGATATTTGGCAAATAAAAGGGCCGCAACTAAAATAGTGCGACCCTTTATTGTTTCTGTTCAATGATTAGTTATCAAGGAAGCTTCTGAGCTTCCGGGACCGGCTTGGGTGTTTTAGTTTGCGGAGCGCCTTGGCCTCGATCTGGCGGATGCGCTCACGGGTCACCGAGAACTGCTGACCGACCTCTTCTAGAGTATGGTCTGTGTTCATGCCGATGCCGAAACGCATTCTGAGCACACGCTCTTCACGCGGGGTGAGGCTCGCAAGCACTCTTGTTGTGGTTTCCCGCAAGTTTGACTGAATGGCGGCATCAATTGGCAGCACCGCATTTTTATCTTCGATGAAATCACCCAGATGGCTGTCTTCTTCGTCACCAATCGGTGTTTCAAGTGAGATAGGTTCTTTGGCAATTTTGAGGACCTTGCGCACTTTTTCAAGCGGCATGGCCAGTTTGCCAGCCAGTTCTTCTGGCGTTGGCTCGCGGCCAATTTCGTGGAGCATCTGCCTTGAGGTGCGAACGATTTTGTTGATGGTCTCAATCATATGAACAGGGATACGGATGGTTCTAGCCTGATCCGCGATTGAGCGGGTGATGGCCTGTCTGATCCACCAGGTGGCATAGGTCGAGAATTTATAACCACGGCGATATTCAAATTTATCAACCGCCTTCATCAGGCCGATATTGCCTTCCTGAATCAAATCAAGGAACTGAAGGCCGCGGTTGGTGTATTTTTTGGCAATCGAGATCACCAGCCGCAGATTGGCTTCGACCATTTCTTTTTTGGCTATTCTTGCTTCACGTTCGCCTTTTTTCACGTGGCGGACAATGCGGCGGTATTCAGAAATATCAAGGCCGGTTTCTGAAGCCAGATTCTGAATTTCTGTTCTGATGTCGTCAATGGTCGGGCGCTCTGACCGAATGAATTCCGACCAGCCTTTTTTCTTGGATTTTGCCATATTATCCAGCCAGTTAGGGTCCATTTCATGGCCTTGCGAGGCTTCGAGGAATTCAATTCTCGGCACGCCATAGCTGTCACCAAGGCGCATCAGGCGGCCTTCATAACCGATCAGCTTTTTGTTAATGGCATAGAGCTGCTCAACAAGGCTTTCGATCCGGTTGTTGTTCAGTGAAAGGCTTTTTACGTCGTTGACGATGTCTTCTCTTAATTTATCAAAGCGGTTGGTCTGCGCCTTTGTGATGTTTTCATCATTCAGGTGTTTTTCAACTTTGGTGTCCTGAAGTTTTCTCAGCTTTTTATAGTTGGCGGCGATGTTTTCAAATGTTTCCAGAACTTTTGGTTTCAGCTCTGCTTCCATCGCGGCGAGGGAGAGGCTGTTCTCAAGATCATCATCATCTTCGTCCTCATCATCTTCGCTGTTTTCATCTGTTTCGCCAGACGCATCCGTGGCGTCTTCTTTTTTGAGTTCAGGCTTTGCTTCTGCGGCAGCTGCCGGGTTTTCACCCGTTTGGCCAGATGCTTCGCTTTCATCTTTAACCGCTTCGCCATTTTCACCCATCACGACGGGTGCTTTGGCTTCCGGGCCGGCATAAGTGGCTTCAAGGTCAATAATATCTCTTAGTAGAATTTTGCCTTCCATCAGTTCATCATGCCAGATGATGATGGCCTGGAAAGTCAGCGGGCTTTCACACAGGCCGGCGATCATCGCTTCGCGGCCAGCTTCAATCCGTTTTGCGATAGCAATTTCGCCTTCTCTTGAGAGAAGGTCAACCGTGCCCATTTCGCGTAAGTACATGCGCACAGGGTCGTCAGTGCGCTCACCTGGCTCGCTGGTTTTTGCTGTCTTTACAACTGATTTGCCGGTGTCAGCTATCGCCGGTGTTGCGGCTTCAACTTCAGATGCGTCTTCGATATCTTCTTCTTCAACAACATTGATGCCCATATCTGACAGCATGGACATGACGTCCTCGATCTGCTCGGAAGACACTTCATCAGATGGCATGACATCGTTCAGTTCGTCATAGGTCACATAGCCGCGCTGTTTGGCGGTCTTGATCATTTTTTTCACAGAGCTGTCTGTCAGATCAAGGATCGGGCTATCACCGCTTTTGCTGTCATCTGATTTTTTGCTGGTAGCTTTTTTCTTTGGCTCTGAACGTTTGACCGCAGTGGTGGCGGTTGCGCTGGCTTTGACCACTTTTGGTTTGGTCGTGGTTGCTTTTGCAGTGGTTTTCGCTGCCGATTTAGTAGCTGGCTTTTTAGCCGCTGGTTTGGCTGCTGGTTTGACCGGTGCTTTCGTGGTGGTTTTGGCGGCCGGTTTAGCAGCCGGTTTTTTGGCTGCTGTGGTTTTGGCAGCTGGCTTTTTTGCTGGTGCGGCTTTTGCTGCCGGCTTTTTTGTTGCTGGCTTCGCTGTTGTTTTCGTTGCCGCAGTCTTGGTTGCTACAGTTTTAGTTACTGTTGTTTTGGCGGTGGTTTTGGCTGCGGGCTTTTTCGCAGCCGGTTTTTTAGCCGCTGTTGTTTTTGCGGCAGGCTTTTTCACCGTGGTTTTCGTCGCAGATGCTTTTGTGGCCGCAGCTTTTGTGGTTGTTGTTTTTTTAGCTGTGGTTTTGGCAGCTGTTGCTTTTGCCGTTGATTTTGTAGTTCTGGTCGCCATATATGTCTTCCCGAAACACAATTAGCCGCATAGAAATTCTATGTGGTCTGTTAATTTTCAAATACGCATCTCACTCATCACGCCATTTTCGGGGATGACCCTTTTGGATATGATGCCAATGTGCGCTGATGCACTGCCCCCTGATTGGGGCTTTCGTATACGAATGCGATAAAGCGAAGGTGTTTTAAATCTGGTGTTTCCGGGCCGCAATTTCAATACCGGAGTGCAAATCTTGCTTCTAAGATTAAACAGCGCCTGCTTCTTTACTTTCAATCGTTACTTCAAAATTTCAGTCTGGGGCGAGATTCCTCGCCTTAACTGATGGTTTTTCAGATGGATAAGGCTTTTTTCGATATTTTAAGCATGATTCGAGTCAGAATAATTAATTTACTGCAAGATTATCAATGATTTTGCAAAAAACCGCCCTTCAAACAGTTAAAAGACCTCGTTCAGGCTTTGATTTAAAGCCTCTCTCAAGGATTTTAACCTTTCAAAATTCTGCTGATTGTCCTCTTCCCTAAATGCGCGTTCGGCAGCTTCAAGCTCCCGTTTCAGCTCCTCAGCCTTATGATGTAGCACCATTAGCTCGTGCCATCCCTCTTGCACTTCTTTTAAGTCTGCTTCGGGTTCGGCACATTTGGGCCCGTTTTGGGCGACTATGCTTTGCATCTGGGCGGCCAGTGAGTATAAGTTCGACTTTTCTAAATGGGACCGAATGGCCGCTCTGTCAAGTGATTTTTCGGTGAACTGGGCCTCAAGTATAGCATCTCTCAGTCTTTCAGCCTCAGGTGTTGCAAATTTAAGGCTGGCGACCAGTTCATCCTCACTTTCAAGCAAAAACGGATGGTTCATTAAGATGACCAGCATTGCCGCTTCATAGGCTGAATTCTGTCGATCTGCCCCTTTTGTGAGGGGACTTTCCAGCAACGAATGACTGGCAGGTTGGCGGACAGGATTGGCAAATTTGCCAGCTATATAGGAATTAGATCCCCTGTACTTTGAATTCGCTGACTGGCTGCCTCTATATTGGGGAGCATTAGATTGACCGGCCTTCGAGTTCGGTGTTGATCTGTTTTGAAAGGCTGACCAGAGCTTTGATTTAACATCCCGAAAATAATGCGACCGGACAGTCTGGTTTTCAATCGAATTTACCAGGTTTGTCAGGTTCTGCTCTAACGCGGCGCGGCGTTCCGGTGTGTTCCAATCCCCTGCTTCATACTCTTTCTGCCATAGCACATTTGAGAGTGGGACGCTGTTTTCCAGTAAGAGCTGCATGCCTTCGCGGCCATGCTGTCTGACATAGTCATCCGGATCAACGCCATCAGGGAGAAAAACGAATTTGAGGGAAAAACCCGGTTTCAATAGCGGTAACGCAGTTTCTACCGCTCTGAATGCCGCTTTTTTACCAGCCAGATCACCATCAAAACAGAGAATTGGCTCCTCAGCCATGCGCCAGAGCAGATTTAATTGTTCTACTGTCAGGGCTGTGCCAAGGGGGGCAACCGCATTCTGAAAGCCCGCCGATGAAAGGGCGATCACATCCATGTAACCTTCTGCAATGATTACTGTTTTTTGCTCATAAGCGGCCTGCCTGGCGTTGGCTCCATTATAAACCTGAAAGCCTTTATGAAATAAAGGTGTTTCTGGTGAATTGAGATATTTAGCTTTCTGATCAGGATCAAGGGCTCTGCCGCCAAAGGCGATGACTCTGTTTTTCAAATCCGTGATCGGGAAAATGATGCGGCCTCTGAACCGGTCATAGGGGACGGGGATGTCTGTACCGCCAATCGCCATGCCTGAAAGGATGATATCCTTTTCGCCAAAGCCAGCTTGTTGCAGGTGTTGTTTGAGGGCGTTTCTGCTGTTGGGCGCAAAACCGATGCGAAACTTTTCAGCCAGGTCTCTGCTAACGCCGCGTTGCTGGAGATAGTTTCTGGCTTGTGCCCCCTCTGGCCCTAAGAGGGATTGTTCAAAAAAGAGTGCTGATTTCTCGGTTATTTCTCTTAAACGATCATTTTGTTCGGTTTTCTGTTCTGCCTCTTTTGAAACCACCGGCATGGGGACACCCGCTTCTCCCGCCAGCTTTTCCACGGCTTCAGGAAAACTCAACCCTTCCGTTTTGATGAGGAATGTGAAGATGTCACCGTGTTCCCCTGTTGCAAAGCAATGATAAAATCCTTTCTGGTCATTTACCGTGAAGGATGGGGTTTTTTCTTGTTTGAAGGGCGAGAGCCCTGTGAACTCACGCCCCTGACGGCGCAGTTTCACTGAACGTGAGACAACCTGACTGACGCTTAGTCTGCTGCGTATTTCATCTAGAAAATGCGGAGGAAAGCGCATTCTTTGGTTACCCCGGGATATTATTGAAAAGGTTTAGGTGGCGTATAGTAAAACCATTTTGGGAAAACATAAATAATGAAATGGCCAGATCTGAATTGATGGAGCGGTTTTAACCTTATCGTTACCGACCTGAAAATTGATAGGCTGATGGCGTTGAAAACAACAGATTTCACGAATTTTAGTGTGAATTGCTGGTTGGGTAACTGTTTTAAGAGCCAGAAATACCGCAAAGTCGAGAAAATAAAGCGGTTTTTTCGTATATTATTGTTCTATCGTTGAAAAAATGCGGCAAAAATATGTTGGTACCAATTTGTTAATCCAATTGTTGTAAGTTCGTTTTCTGTGATGAATTTGCAGTGTATTTGGTTGGCGAATAAGTAATGCTTAAATATATTTCACAACGAATGGATAAAACAACTCTGGCGGTGATTGCCTCAGTTTTTGCTATTTCTGTATTCACCCTTGTGACCATTGATAATATGTTTGTCGAGCGCATTATTATTAAAGATGCGCAAAGCCTTTCGCAATTTGTGACGGAAAAAATCAATGCTGAGCTGTTTCCAGAACAAAAAAGCCAGGACGGGTTTGTAAACTCTCATAATATAAAAACAATGAAGGGCAACCTTTACCCGGCTTCGAATACGGTGCAACTGCCCGCCTTTAACTGGCGGCCCCTTGTGAATGCGCCAAAGTTAAATCAGTTTTTTGACAGATACGATAAGGGCAATGAATTCCTCAATCATCTTGAAAATTATGCGGTTTATATGCCTTCTGGCATTGTTTACCTTCCGCAAGCTCAATTGCGCAGTATTACTGACCTAAAAAAATATACCAGCCATAAGAATATTCTTTCTTCCATCCAAAGCGTGTTTGAAAACGGCCGAAGCCTTTATGCATACCGTGAGAATGAAGAAGGTGCTTATACGCAGCATTTTGTTCCCATTCACAAGAATGGCAAAGTATTTGCCATTATTATGCTTGAGGCTGTGCAGACTTCTGCGGGTGTTCGGATTTCAGAAGCGGTTAGCAGTGCTATTTATTATACCATTCTTTCACAACTGCCGATTTTGCTGCTTGTGATGTATCTTGGCTGGATGCGGCTGAAAGACAGGTTTATGGCGCAGGAGAAAATAAGCTTTCTTGCTTATAATGACCAACTGACGAATTTGCCTAACCGCCTGGCATTTAACAAATTGCTTGAAGAAAAAATTACCAATTCAATCGATTCTGAAGCGATATTTGCTGTTTTTAATGTTGATATTGATGATTTTGACCAGATTAATGATGCGGTCGGCCACCGGGCTGGAGATCAGTTTCTGATCAATATTGCCAAACGGCTTGAAGAACACTCACCAGTTGAAGCGACGATTTCCCGCATTGCAGGCGATGAATTTTCGATTATTTTACCCGGTGTTTCAACTCCAAGCCTGGCCTCTCAATATGCTAAAAAATTCCTTGACCTTATCAGCCAGCCTTTCCCTGGCCATGGTGAAGAAATTTCCTGTTCAAGTAGTATTGGCATCGTCTTTGGCCCTGAAAACGGACAAGATGCCGAAACTCTGGTTAAAAATGCCAAAATGGCCCTTGCTTGCGCGAAACAAGATGGTGGCAATAGCTTTAGGTTTTTTGAACCGAATATGGATGAAGCCCTGCAGAAGCGCAGAAAACTTGAGAAGAGCCTTTCTCAGGCAATTAAACATGAAGAATTTGAAATCTACTATCAGCCTCAGGTTGAGCTTTCTGGTGCAAATGTCATTGGATATGAAGCTTTGTTGAGGTGGAACCATCCTGAAAAAGGAATGGTCTCTCCAGCTGATTTTATCCCCATTCTGGAAGAAACCAGGATGATTGTTGAGGTTGGTGAGTATGTGTTAAGGCGGGCATGTAAAGAAGCTCTGACCTGGCAAAACAATGCCAAGGTGGCAGTTAATCTTTCTGTTGTGCAGTTTGAATATCAGGATGTGGTTTCAATGGTTGCCCGTGCTCTTAAGGATAGCGGTCTTCCAGCAGAACGACTTGAGATTGAAATTACTGAATCTATTTTGATGAATGATTCTAAAGCTGCCGTTAATATTCTTGATGATCTGAAACAGCTTGGCATTAAGATCGCGATGGATGATTTTGGTACCGGTTACTCGAGCCTTAGCTACATATCAGACTTTGATTTTGATAAAATCAAGATTGACCAGTCGTTTGTCTCTTCTATTCAGACTGATGAAAGAGCGCGTGCCATTATCACGACAATTATCGGGCTTGGCCGGGCTCTTGATATCATGATTACCGCTGAAGGCATTGAAACGAATGAGCAGCTTCTGCTTATTCAGGCTGCCGGCTGTCATTTTGGTCAGGGCTATCTGTTTGGCAGACCTGTTCCTTTATCGGAAACGCTTCAGATTGAAAAAGAAGAAGCTGAAGATAATGTTGAGTATCTGAGTGAGAAAAATAAAAGCCAGGTGGCTTAACTCAACTCATAAGCTCCGCCTTTATTTCCTTAAACCTATAATTTCTGGTTATGACCAGAAGAAACAGCTGCTGTTTAAAATTGCAGTTGGTTAAGTTTCGTTTACTTTTTGGGGGTAGGATTTAAGTTTATGGAAAATTCCGACAATTTAGCCAAGACTGGCATGAATATTGATAGGTAGTTTTACAAAATAACAATTTGATTTGATGAGGGAGTGAAACATTTGATCTGATCCCTGATTTTCACTGAAAATCAGCTTACAGGAAAGATGAACTTATGTTTGAACTCATAATATCTGTTTGTATGGTTGGTGAACCGCAGCATTGTAAAGATGTGCACCTGACATATATGGGCAATGTACCTACACCTTATAAATGTATGGCTGTTGGCCAGCCAGAGATGGCGAAATGGTCGAATACAAACCCTGGCTGGGCAATACAGAAATGGCGCTGTGGCAGGGTTGACGTTGCTAGAAAAGAAGCTTAGAGCCTCCAGCTGCCGTCAAATCATTCTTTCCTGATATTGAGCACATAACTATGTGTCCATTGCGATGTATTCAGTACTATGTCTCCAGTCGTGATGCTATCACTGGCAAGGTGTGATTAAAAAACAGGCAGGTCTGTACGGCCGCTACATTGGTGAACCATCTGGCGCTCCAGATTGGCAAAGCGGGTTTGAATTGCGAACTACACCTAACAAATGACCCTGCTGCACGATTGGCTCAGCACGGCGAATCTTAGAGCCGGACTTTTATTATTGCCGGAGTTTAACCGGAATAAGCGATTTAGCTTTCGAGAGCAGCAGGTTAGGTCTCTGATTTACGTGACTTAAGAACCGGCTTTTTCAGCTGGTTTTAGTTGCCACTGATTTTTAAACTGCTGTTTTTTGGTGTCTTCGACAAGGAAGTCTAATACCGGGGCTTCATTTTCTGACTGGAAACGAAAGCGGATCATCGGGTCTTCACTTAAAGAGATGGCACCATCAATTTTCATCAGTGGTTCGCCGTCAAGTTTCACAGCAATTTCGCTAACAAAATGAGCCGGGATGTAATAACCGGTTACCTGATTGAGCTGCATTCCGGAATAGTTCGGGTGCCGCACCATGAACTGCACTTCTCTGGTATTTATTTTTGATTGCTTGCTTTCAGGCCCGAATTTGGCACTTGAAAACTGGCGCATTTTCATTTTACCGATCGACGCTATGGTGGCATCAATATCTTTCATGGCCGGGGCAGAGCAACCACCGGCAGCTTTGACATATTTTGAGACCATGAATAATTCACCGGCACTGGTTTCAACAATGGCGCGTACATAGCTGTATTGATTTATTCTCAACCTTGTTTCCATGTGCAAGGGGCCGAGCTTTTCTGAAAGTTCGATATTGGCAGCAACGGGAACCGGGTTGTTATCAATCACCAAAGTCAGTTTTTTAATATGCTGGGCTTTATTGGGTAACTTCGCCTTGATGGTGATTGGCACCAGAGCTGCATCATGAGCGCGGTAGGGAGCGACCATTTCCAGCCATTTGGCGTCTTCGTTAATTTTTCGATCTTCATATAATTCTGATTTGAGGTCGGGCCACATAGGGTCATCTTCAACAACAACCGCTTTGGTGTTCGCTGCTGCCAATTCAGTCGCGTTGGCGGGGGCCAGAACCAACTGAAAAATAAATACTATAGCAACAAGCGGCGTAAGTGCTTTTGCAGCAACTGACAGGCTTCGTGACACGAACGGAAATTTCATTTTTTTCTCCTCACTACATTCATAAATCAGTTTTGAAATGAACTGAGTTAATAATTATGAATGCCCAGATATTATATATAATTGGTTTTATTGTTGTTTTTAACCTGCCGATCCATTCTATCAATATTTGCATTGATTTGCGATCACTTATTTGTGTTCTAGCTGATGATGACCATTAAGCGTTCAATTTTTTTCGTTCTGTTTAAGCCATTGAAAATGCATGCCTATTCCCATTCAAGCTCGGCGAATCCGGCGGCGGCGTTTCGGGCGTTAAATTCTTCAAATAACTGCCAGGCTGATTTCTCACTTTTTCCGGCCTGTTGCTGGGCTTCGAGCATGGTTCCGCCTTCTTTGATGATCTCTCTCAGGTCTCTGGTCATTTGCTCAAGATAATGCTGCTGATTTTCAAGTGCTTTAGGCCAGAGCAGGAAGGGACCACCATGACCGGGAACAACCATTGTGGCCGGGATTTTTTTGAGTTCTTCCATTCTCTGTTGCCAGCCGAGAATGCTACCATCGATCACGGGGATGTGCTCAACAAAGAGCAGGTCTCCTGTCCATATAATTTTATTATCAGGATCAAAAACGGTCAGGTCATGATCAGTATGGGCGGTGTCATAGGCTTTCAGGATAAGCTTGCGATTGCCGAGATCGATGGTGGTTGTTGTCTGAACTTCTAATGTTGGCAGAACGATCTTCGTTCCTGTTAGCTGATCTTCCCCCATGATCCTTTTCAGGTTTTCAAGGTAGAGCATTCCTCTGTTTGCGAGTGCTCTTTTCAGATTATGGTGGCCGACATATTCAGGTTGTTCTGGCTGGAAAGCGGCATTACCAAAAACATGATCCGGATGAGTGTGGGTGTTGATGACATGGGATACGGGTTTCTGGCTGATCTTTCGAATGGCAGTTAACAGGCGGTGGCCATCGCAAAAGCTACCACCTGTATCAATGACGGCAATCGACTTTTCACCGATGACAAAACCGATATTGGCAATGGCTGCGAGGTTTTGTTTGTTAAATATCTGATGCAGGCCTTTGCGTACATAAGTGCCTTCAGCAATTTTAATTAACAGGAAGGGACGCTGGCTTAGGGTCGGGCAATGATCTGTGGTTTGAGCTTCCCGCGAAAGTGCGGTGGTCGGCACGAGTACAAAGATGAGAGTTAAACTCAGGCAGGAGATGACGAGCAAACTTAGAAACATGACATGGAGTTTATCTGTGGCGTTCAATCTGGTTTTGTTCTGCACTTAATAGTTCTTCCCGGCTTTGCTCTTCGCTTCATTGCTCTTTTCTTAATTGCATGAAGGCATATTGATTTTTGTTATTTCACAACAGTTTGCCAGAAGTGCCTTCTTGTCGCTATGAAAAATAAAGGATCGTCAGTCACAGATTGGTTATCTGTTACCACACATAAATTCTGGTTTTTGCTTATATAATCTGCAGAATTGATTGGTCACATGATTGGTTGGTGGGTAAACTGGTTGATATGACAAAACGATCTTTAACATATCCGGCCGTAATTGTTTGCCTGCTGTCATTTCTTGTCGTTGGCAATGCAGCAGATGAAACAGGCGTGTGGCGGGCTGTGCCTGCTGTTGGCACTTTTGCAATTGTGGCTGAGGCTGATGACAATACTGATGGGGCTGGCGCTAATGCTGAACTGAAATTTCCGGATGAGCCACCCAACGAACCGGACGACTACAGAATGGGTCATTACCGTGGTTTGGTGCCCTTAACCCTGAAAGGCGCGACTGTTCTCAGTAACAAACAGGCGATAAAACTCTATAAGACTGGCAAGGTGAAATTTGTTGATGTGATGCCGCATACGCCGAAACCACCGAATTTACCGGAAGGGACAATCTGGCGCGGTAAGAAGCGCAGTAATATTCCTGACAGCACCTGGCTTGCAAATGTGGGTTATGGACATTTGCCACCTGAGATGGCGAATTATTTTAAAAATAATCTTGCGAAAATCAGTGAGGGAGACAAAGAACGCAAGCTGGTGTTTTATTGTCAGGAAGAGTGCTGGATGAGCTGGAATGCGGCCAAGCGGGCGCTTGAGTATGGCTATAAGTCAGTTTACTGGTATCCTGAAGGGACGGATGGCTGGGTGAAACTTGGCGGAAAGGTTGTTTCGGCGAAACCGGTTACTTTGCCGCAAATGACGCGGCGCCTTTCTCATTAATCGATTTTTTCAAAATCAGCAGAGGTATGTGCGGGCCATCTCATGTTGCCTACGCTTGCGCCTGACACATTTTATTCGTCTGGCCCGCACTAATTTTTGGAAGTAGTCCGTTTTGGAAGTAGTCCGTTTTGAAAGTCTTCAATTTTGAAAGTGTTCAGTATTGAAAATTTCAGTGATATTTACTGATTGCTTACATCCGGCGGATGATGACGCCTAAGAAAAGCAGCACATAGGCGACGAGCAGTACTTCAAAATGTTTGCCGCTGACAATGTCTGTCAGGACAGGGACTTCGACGCCGAAATATCTTGATAAAATAACAAGGCCGGCCAGAATGAAGGACAGAATAAAGATGACAAATGATGGTGCTGATAGTCTCATGTTATGTTCCCCAAAGATTTTAGATTTATATTTTTACTGTTAATTCGTACTGACTTAACAAGCTTCGTCCATTTGCAGCCTGATATCAACCATAATATCGCCGGCGATGCCCTCAACTGATCTGGTCAGTTGGTCAATTGAAAGTCCAGTGGGGAGCAAAATCTGAGCTTCAATTGCAAACATCGGCTCACCGGCCATGCTAGCGGTAAACACATCTGTTTCAAATTGTTCAATGGTGACGCCGTTTTCGCGTAGCAGGTGAGTAATTTCCCGGACAATGCCTTTATGGTCCATGCCGGTTAATTCAATAAATGCGGGGACGCCTGATTGTCTCTCTTGCGGGTTATCAACTTCGAGTTGAATGGTGATGCCGTTTTTCTGAAGATCTGCCAGTTCAGATTTTAAAGCAGCGATGTCAAGGCCGTCTGGTGTTGTGAACTGAACTATGCCGGCAAACTGACCGCCCAGCCGGGAAAGAGAACTTTTCACCCAGTTACCTTCATGTTTTGTAACAACGGCGGCAATTTCTTCAACAATGCCTGATCTGTCAACAGACATGGCTGTGAGAACCCAATCCATGGCACTTCTCCCTGTTTTTTTACCCAATTTCCAGTTCTATTTGGCTGATGGCTCTGGTTTTCATTGATGATAATGAAATTCAGCGAGAGAGATATTTTTAGTTTTTAATGAACCAATCTCATTTTCACACGACAAATGAATATGAGCCCTTGAAATTGGAAATCCTATCCCCAGATATCCAGATATAAGGTGCTCAGGATGACTATCAGGGCCGGATCCCGATCCTTCCCAGATTGCTCCTGCAAACCGGCCTTATTGAGCTGATAGTCCACCAATAAGCGCATTTCTATTCTGTGCGCGATTGGTGCTTCGCTTAAACCGCCAAAGGTCCCCTCCCCTTTGGCGGTTTTTCTTTGCCTATTCCGTACAAAATGATAGCTGGATTTCTGATAAATATTGGCCAAAGGGCTAATATTTTCGTGGCTTTGAGATAATTTTCCTCTCCCTCTCTGATATTCTTCGTTTGCCCTCTTCCCCTTATCCACTGGCGCATGCTTAACTGGGTTCTGACGTGAAATTTTATGAGAGACATGCCGCGACTTATGACTGACAAAACCCAACTTAGCGATATTGAGACCATTGCCGGAGGTTCTGGTGAGGATAGTCTGTTAGGCAGACTTCGCCACTCACACATTGAAGACATGATCCATGGCATGGAGCAAAATGGTTATGTACTGGATGATGAGCAGGCTGTGGTTTTGCTGTTGATGACTGAACTACAACGTCCTTTGCTGCTTGAAGGGGATGCGGGGGTTGGTAAAACCGAACTTGCGGCCGCCCTTGCCAAACATCTGGGGACCAGGTTTATCCGTCTTCAATGTTATGAGGGGCTTGATGTTAATTCAGCGATTTATGAATGGAACTATCAGCGCCAGTTGCTTGAGATCAGGTTGCATCAATCTGAACTGGAAGCGGGCAAAGCGCATGAAGTGAATTTATATGGCGAAGACTTTTTGCTAAAACGGCCATTGCTGCAGTCGATTACTGAAACAGTTTCTCCTGTATTGCTGATTGACGAAATTGACCGTGCAGACGAAGAGTTTGAAGCGTTTTTGCTTGAGGTGCTTTCTGAATTCCAGATTACCATTCCTGAATTTGGCACCGTTTCAGCCGTGAGCCGACCGCATGTTATTCTGACTTCTAACGCGACACGGGATTTATCTGATGCGCTGCGCCGGCGTTGTCTTTATAGTTATGTTGATTACCCATCGCCCGCGAAAGAAGCAAAAATCATCGCGCGGCACATCCCTTTGTTAAATGAAAAGCTGTTGTTTCAGATTGTTCAGATGGTCGATAAAATCCGCCAGCTCAATTTGCGAAAACGACCTGGTGTTGCTGAAGCCATTGACTGGGCCGGGGCTTTGATGTGCCTTGAAATTACCGATATTAAAAGCCTCATTGAAGAAGGCAACGAGAACCAACTTGAGCATAGTCTTTCCTGTTTACTCAAAACCAGAGAAGATCGCCGACAGGTGAATGTGAAACAGCTGGCCTCTAGTCTTTAGTTGTTACAAGGGATTTGGCATTAAATCACTATAAAGGTATCTCGATTGACCGCTTTGAGCAAAGATGACCATGAACAACCTTCTGATCAGCTTACCGGGCAGATGACAGATCAGATGACTCTGAAGATTGTGAGCTTTATCGAGGCTTTGCGTGGTGCCGGTTTTCAGGTCGGGATGAGAGAGACACGCGATGCCCTCGCACTTGCTGCCTCACCTGCCATTGACAACCGTTCATTATTTCAACTTTCGCTTAAAAGCCTGCTTTGTTCGTCTCAGCATCAATGGGTGCGGTTTGACCGGCATTTTATTCAGTTTTTTGCGCCTTTTTCTGACCAACCTGTTGATGATGAAAACCCGCGCCAGGGCTGGCAGCACAAAAATGCTTCTGAGATGAATTTTCAGATTGTTGCTGACTTTTATCACGGTGAAGATGAGGTTGATGAAGGCGGGGCCGGGCGCAATGGGGCTGTTACCAATACTGATTTTCGATTTTTAACTGACCAGAGGCAATGGCAGGAAGCGGCCCGGCTTGCGGAACGGCTGGCAAGGCAAATCAGGCATCGTCCATCGCGTCGCTGGCGGCGGGCTACACATGGCAAGCGTATTGACCTGGCTGGCACGCGCCGTCTTATTCTTGCGACAGATGGAGACCCTTTAAAGCTGGCGAAAAAAAACCGCAAGCATCGCCCGTTGCAGATTGTTGCTTTGCTGGATGTTTCTCATTCCATGTCTTATTACTCTCCTATGCTGGCGCGATTTGTGCGCGGCCTGCTGCATAATTTTGATAATTCAGAAGCTTTTACGTTTCACATCGATCTCAACCGCATTACTGATTTGCTGCTTGAAACTGACATGCAGCAGATGCGAAAAAAACTTGAAGAGGTGGAAGATTTATGGTTTGGCGGCACGAATATTTCAGCCAGCCTGACAAGTTTTAATCAGCATTACCTTGATGATGTTGCCAATCGTAACACCGTGGTTTTGCTGATTAGTGACGGGTGTGATGTCTCGTTAGAAGATGAGATTGTTGCGCCAGTTCGGGAGTTGCGCCAGAAGGTGCGTAAAGTTTTCTGGATTAACCCGATCGAAGCCCGGTTGCAGCGGGCCGGGCTGAAATCATCAAGCCCGTTGATGCATGCTTCAGCTTATATTGACGAAATTGTTTCTGGTGATAGTTTGCACTCACTTGAACGTCTGGCGCGGTTGCTTGGTTAAGATCCGGGCTAATTGCAGGACTGAATTCTCGAGGAAATAAATGCACCGGTACAAATTGACCATTGAATATGATGGCGGGCCTTATGTTGGCTGGCAGATGCAGGATAATGGAATTTCTGTTCAGCAGAAACTTGCCGAGGCGTTGTTTGCACTGACTGGTGAGCAATTTGTACCCAATGGTTCGGGGCGAACTGATGCTGGTGTGCATGCACTTGGGCAGGTGGCGCATATTGACCTTGAAAAAGAATGGAGCGCTGACAAAATTCGAGACGGGTTTAATTACCATCTTCGGCCGGAACCGATTGCGGTGCTGGCGGCCGAACCTGTTAGCTCTGAATTTGACGCCCGGTTTTCTGCCACACGGCGGCATTATCGTTATGTCATCATTAACCGGCGCGCGCGGTTGACACTTGACCGCAGCACCGCCTGGCTGGTGCCAAGGCCACTTGATGTTGACGCCATGGAAGAGGCAGCGCAGAGTTTTGTCGGTCACCATGACTTCACGACGTTTCGCTCGGTTCATTGCCAGGCAAAAAGTCCATTAAAATCAATTGACAGCGCGCATGTTATAGCAGAAGGCACGCGGATTATATTTGAGACATCGGCCCGCAGCTTTATGCATAATCAGGTTCGTTCTATGATCGGCTCCCTCGTTGAAGTGGGGATCGGCAAATGGCCAGAGACCGGCATTCGTGATGCACTTCTGGCAAAATCACGCGCGGCTTGCGGCCCTGTTGCACCAGCGCACGGGCTTTATTTCCTCAAAGTTGATTACTAGAGTCTTTCAGCAACTATACAAAATCAAAATGGTCTTCGTTTAACTCATTTGCCCTGACGCCAAGCAAGGTAAGCTGGTCATTATTATTGAATGTGATGCGAGTTGAGAGGTTAAACCAGCCATGGCCTTCTATGTGTGAAGACAGATCTGCAAAATTATCAATGCCTTCAAAATCAATAACGATTTTGTCAAAGATTGCGCCGCTTGTGTCAAAGTCCAGAATGGTGTCCTTACCATAATCCTCTTTAAAGATGAACTGATCAGCTCCGCTACCTCCAGCCAGATAATCCCGGCCAGCACCGCCATCTATGAGGTTCTCTTGCTGATCGCCGATGATCAGATCACCATGACCGGAACCAATGACATTTTCGATGTCTCTTAATTTGTCACCAGAGGCAGACCCACCGATGCCAATGCCGTATGATGTGATGCCAAGTGTAGTGAGAGTCAGGTTTATGCCGCTGGTCGAGCCGCTATAATCAACCGTGTCTATACCTTCACCGCCATAGATGTCATCAGCGCCTGTGCCGCCAATGAGAAGGTCATTTCCGGCGCCGCCAAATAATATGTCATTGCCTGCCAGGCCGCTGATGATATCGTCTGCTGCACCCCCTTGCAGGACATCATCAAATGGAGTGCCGATGATTGCGCCGCTTTCGAGAATGTCATTTATTGAAATAGTAAAACCGTTTTCAATGCTCAGATTTCCGCTATCAGTTGCCTGAATAACAAGACCGTATTCTGACTGCTGCTCAAAATCCAGCACGACTCCTGATTTCAGGACCAGCTGATTTTGCAATATCTCAAACAGTGCTGCACCGTCGCCACCAGTGATGGCATAGGTGAAGGTCTCATTCAGATCAGGGTCTGTTGCAGCGAGCTCACCAATGAGGGTTCCTTCCGGGCTATTTTCATCTATGTTCATATTTGAGAGTGTGAGTTCTTCTGGTGCATCATTCACAGACACAACGTCCAGAGTTACTGTTGCGGTATCCTGATTGCCATTATTATCGCTCAGCAGATATGAAAAACTGGCCGTGCCGTTATAATTTTCATCCGGTGTGAACAGGATGTTGCCACCCTGACCGAGAACTACCGTGCCATTACTCGCATCCATGACACTGATGATTGTCAGCGGGTCATCATCCGGGTCTGAATCATTTTGCAGCAGTGTTGCCGCTTCGATCACTAGAGGTGTGTCTTCATTTGTCGTCAAAGCAGCCAGACCATTATCATCCACTGCAACGGGCGGGGCATTTTGCTGATCGGCAATGATATTTATGTTCACTGATGCCGTATCCTCACCCCCCTGATTGTTACCGGCACGATAGGTGAAACCGGCAATACCGCTAAAGCCAGTTTCTGGTGTAAAAATGAGATTGCCTTGCTGATCAAGAATGACAGAGCCGTTACTGACCGAGAGCACTTCAAGGATGGTCGCGGAATTTGCGCCGCCGTTTATGTCGTTGCCAAACAAGTCTGCCTGCTGGATGACCAATGGCTGGTTTTCATTACCTTCGAACTGATCATCTTCAGCTGTGTAGCTTAATGGTTGCTGAAGTGTGGCGAGGACCGTGGCGAAATCTGATGTGACGAGGTTGTTATTCTCATCCACAAAGCCGGCCTTATATTCAAATGTAATTTCTTCGCCAGAATTTACCGATGGTGTGAACAGCACATCTCCTTCAGTTGTGAGTGTGGCTGTGCCCCCTGACACAGAGACTAGTTCTGTAATTTCAAGCTGCTGGCCGTCAAACTCCTGATCGTTAAAAAACAGATCTTCTTTACTGATCAATGTTGGCTGGCCGGCATAGATATTCAGGAACCCATCAAAATTCGCGACCGGCGCATCTGTTACGGGTTGATAATTAATGGAGACTTTTGCGGATGCTGGCATGGTGACGCCATCTGTTGCCCGGTATTCAAAGGAAGCCGTTCCGTTATAGTTCTGATCTGGCGTGAATTCGATGGTGCCATTGCCGAGCAGTTGCACTTCACCATGCTTGGCGTTAAAAACCTCGGTGATTGTCAATGTTTCACCGTCATATTCAGCATCATTTGCAAGCAGAGTTAGCGGATCAATAATGATGATCTGATCTTCATTCGCGCTCAGTCCCAGATCATCGCCAAGATCTGGTGCTGCGTTTGCAATGGTTAAATCAAGCAGGGCTGCAATGCCATCCGAGAACTGGAAATTTTCAACTTCGCTGACCAGATCAATTCCATCTGAGAGCTGGCTGGTTCGCAGGTCTTCAAACCGGAGGCTATCACCGCCAGCTCTGGTGATTTTATAATCTGCCAGCGTGCCCGTGAAGATGGCGGTATCATCTGTGCCTGCTCCACCATTGATCTGATCATCGCCCGCACCGCCCTGCAACTGGTCATTTCCGGCAGAACCGTTGAGGATATTATCTGCTGCGTTACCGATGATCAGGTCATCAAAACTGGTGCCATAGATGTTTTCGATAGATTTGATATCTATTGCTTCAGCATATCCGCCGCTATAGACCCGGTTTGCCAGATCGAGTTCAATGGCTTCAAAAGATTCTATAAAATCTAGAGTGTCAGAGCCTGCTCCCCCCAGTATGACATCAGCACCGGCTGTTGCATAAAAGGTATCATCGCCATTGCCGCCCCATAGGACATTATCTCCAGCATCGCCCTCAAGGAAGTCATCAAAAGCTGAGCCGTTCAGATTTTCAAAGCCGGTGAATTGATCTGGCTCTAACAGGTTTGTCTCTATCAGGGATAGATTAAAGAGTGAAAGCTCAAGGGTTGCCGCCTGATTAAGGCTCACACTGACGGCTTCTGTGGCGCTTGCAAATGAGAGGGTGTCGATGCCTTCGCCGCCATCGAGGATATCAGCGCCTTGGCCGCCTTCTATGGTATCGTCCCCGGTGCCGCCGAAAATGACATCATCCCCAGCCCCGCCAAATAAATGGTTGTTCAGGTTGTTGCCGATAATGGTGTCGGCAAAGTTTCCGCCTATCACCCCTTCAATCGAGCTCAGCATATCACCTTCTGCGCTGCCACCAGAGGCGACCTGATTGATCAGATCGACCATGATGGATGCGGCTGAGTTGTGATAAGAGGCTGTATCAAGCCCTGCACCACCATCGATAAAGTCGGCGCCATTGCCGCCGACCAGCAGATCATCACCTTCATTGCCAAAGAGAACATCATTGCCGTTACCGCCAAAGAATTGATCTGCAGATGCGCCTCCTGTCAGGCTATCATCAAAAGCGGAGCCGACAGCGATTTCAAACCCTTCAATCGTGTCGCCTTCAGCATCACCACCAGAAACCGTATTGTTTGAGAAATCCACCGAAACACCACTGCCGGAAGAGGCATAACTTATTGTATCTATTCCTGAGCCACCCTTTTGTTGATCACTTCCTGCGCAGCCATAAATAACATCATCGCCCGCACCGCCAGAGAGGATATCGTCACCTTCGCCCCCAGAAATCTGGTCATCACCAAAGCCGCCTTCTATTTCGTCATCACCCTCTCTGCCATCTATTATATCGTCTCCAGCTTCGCCATTGATGTTTTCATCTGTTTCATCACCTATGTTCTGGTCATCACCTGGACCGGTTTTAGTTATAAACTCTAATGGCTGGCCCGTTTCTGAATTTGTGAGCGGGCTTCGGCTGACCATTTCACCAAGTGTCAGGTTAAACTGGCCATTATTGGTGATATAGGCAACGGCCTGATTGTGGCTGGCTATCGCGGCTGCGTCAGGGTCGCCATTTGCATTATCAATTTTAGTGGCGCCCAGTTTAAGTGGACCATTGAGCAAAATTCCATATTGGCCTGACTGATGTTCCGACAGAGTGACCATGAAGGAAGGGGGAACAAAATTATTGAGTGCGTCCACATTCCATAACTGGCCCGCTCCTAATTCATCGCTCGTTGTGAAAAACGGGCTAAGCGGAATTCCGTTATAAAATGAAATTTCCAGGTCCGTGCCATTCATTTCATACAGGATTGCAAACTGATTTAGGCTAAGGTTGGCGAGGACGTTATCACCTAAAACTGTGCCGCCATTGCCCGGGCCACTAAAATCTATATCTGCCAGGGTGGAACTGTACCAGTATTCGATATTGCCATCTTCATCGGTATCATAATAATAGCTATCCGGTACAAAGGTGTTGCCGGAAAAATCTGCAAAGGTGACGTATGATGAAACACCGCCAAGCAGCGGAAACAGACGGTCTGCCCCATCGATTTTTCCAAGCCCAATATCTGAACCACGAATGTATAGTCTGTCAGCATTTTCGCCGCCGAGAATATAATCGCTACCACTACCAACGATTATTGCATCAGCGCCTTCACCGCCAATGATGAGATCATCGCCATCACCTGCGTCTATGATGTCATTTCCTTTGCCGCCTTCGATCAGATCATTCCCGCTTGCCGCGAAAATTACATCATCACCAAGGCCAGCGTGAATGATGTCGACATTCGCTGTGCCGTTGACTGAAAGATTTTGCAGGGGATTTTTGCTGTAGCTATCTGAACCTAAGGTGCCAACAATATAGTTCGCTGATTTTGTTCCCAGACTTAGGAGGTCGCCGCCCAGATCAAAATCAAAATCGAACTTATCCAGCTGATAATGTGAGTTGATAAAGCTGTTGGTCTCAGCCGCTAGTTTTTGGGTGGTTTTGAATGCGTTGATCGTGCCGCTGAAGCCAAATGTTGAAATTAAATTGCTGGCAATTGCAAACGGACTATTGGTGAGGGGGATTGCTGCGGCGGCCGTTGAGATCAGATCATAGGTCCCTTCCAGAGGTTTGAACTGCCCGACGGACTGATCCGTTAACAGCCAATCCTGATAGTAGGATTCTATACAGCATTATATACTTGACGTACTAAGGAATGATTCGTATGGATAAAGAGCGTGACAGGTCAGAAGATAAAGAGAATATGTCTCAAGAAATTGAGGTTAAATTGAAGGACGCACTTGATGAATGGTTGTTAGATTATAGTTATGCTGAAAATGGAAGCAGTGGTTATGTTTTTGATTTATATGAAAGCATGCGCGCTGTTATTATAAAATCGGTGAAATCTTCTGCAGAATGCCCAAAGTGATCTTCAACTCTGCTGATAGCAGCAATGAACTTGTCTAGGTGCTCCTTCATTTCGTCTTCAGTAAATGATTTGACTTTTACGTTGATATTATTTGCTACGCTTCTTTTTGAGAAAAACATATCTCCTGATGGTTTATCAAAAGTCGGGATGCCGTGAATTAGGAAGTTTCTTTCTGCCGAGGATATGACATCAGAAATTAATCTGACCCCCTCCTTATCCGGCTCGCTTTTTATGTTTAGTAGAGATTTAAGCATTGCAGCTTTAGCGCCGAATTGCAGACCACCGCAGACAATGTGTCCTTGCAAATGTGTTATTTTAAGTTGAGTTGTTATAAGATAATCAATTAGGGTTTCAAAGTTACCCCATAGAAGTAAAAATAGCCCGTACCTGTGTACGGAATTGCGATTAGGTTCCATGTCAAACACCGATCAAAAAGAAGGCGATAAAGTTTTAAAGCGGATGCTTAAAACCAAGCCTAAGCCAAAAGATAAAAAAGACGCGCCAGCCAAAAAGCCAGCGCGTCAAAAGAAGGGGGCTAATCCTTCTTAGGTTCTCGTTTTTCTACTATATGAGTGGTTTTATAACGTTCGGCCTGTTTTACAGTAGTATAACGGCCAGTTTTGGCGCTACGGCCAATCTTGTGAGTCTTTCCCATCACAATTTTCCTTTCAATTGAGATGGGGCGATACCTTGGGCTTGAACTTTAGGCAAGAACGCGCCAAGATACAAAGGTTACTAGACAAGCTTTGGGGGTATCGCCCCTGTTTGTCTTAAGGGTGCCGCAGCGGGAACTGCGTCACCCTTATTCATTTTATATTAACTAAGCCATTGTGTCGAATCGACTATTTTAATTTTCGTCTCTTATTTATCGCTCGCCATTTACGGAATCTTAACGATTTCTGCTTAGGCGTAATTGGCTTCGTTAGTCCGCCGATAAGTCAGACGTTTTCCACGTGCGCCACGTAGCAAATCTTCTGCTCTTTCTTTGTCAGAGACTTTAAGGGCTGTACGGCGATTATACCTAAAATCAAACTCAGCCAAATAGCGGTGCATATGAGCTTCGCCACAGTGCTGATAGATGCCTCTCATGCCACGTTTGAACACAGAGAACACGTTCTCAATTGTATTGGTATGAACAATGCCTCTTACATATTCATGCGCTGAGTGCTTTACAGTTTCGTGCTTTGCAAACTCTTTTCCTAATTCAGGATAGAGACGAGATTCATCTGTATATAGTGTTGATTTGCGCGAAGCATTTCTAACCAGAACGTCTCTGACATTGGCTTTAGTGGCGTTTTGAACATGGAAGGTACGAGTTTTGCCACCACGTTCAACAAGAGAGACAATAGCACGTTTACCGGCAGGGCCTCTGCCACCCTTTAGATATGGTCTACCACGTCTTTGAGGTGAAGGAGTTCGAGTTTCTCGTTTGCCGAAATAAGTTTCGTCAACTTCAATGGTTTTACCTTCACCGCCAAGAGGTCCAGAAGAAGAAACATCTTCTTTCATTGCCTCACGGATACGATGAGCCATAAACCAAGCAGATTTATATGTAATGCCTAGCATTCTGTGAAGCTGATGGGCTGAAATACCTTTTTTAGAAGCAGCCATAAGGTGAGTAGCTAAAACCCATTTATTCAAAGGGATTTTAGAGCGCTCAAATATAGTTCCAACAGTTACAGAAAATGGCTTCCGGCATTCTTTGCATTTGTAAACTCCAGGGCGTGTTGATTTGCCCTTTAGCTTCGTAATACGGTCGCTATCTGAATTACCACAATGAGGGCATTCAGGACCATCAGGCCAATGAATAGATTCAAGATGGTCTCTTGCTTTATCTGCATTTGTGTAAATTTCGTTGGTTATATCAAGCATTTTTCTAACTCCTTGATATACATATAGCAATTTAGTTATGGTACGTCAAGTATATAATTGTGATTCTATACCTAAGAATGGAAAAAGCAGGGTGCCAGACCAGGGTGTGTAATTAGCTGGAAAGACCTGATTGAAGATTGAACCGGCGACCGGGGCGGCGTCTATTAAGCCAAGTTCCTCAATTGTGGGCGTTGTCCCTTCAAGGATATCATTTATGAAGTTTCTGGCGATGGCGTTTGAAGCAATGTTGAGATCTTCTTCTGATAATGTCTGGTGATAGCGCTGTTCGTGCTGAGCTCTGGTGTATTCTCTGATAAAGTCAGCAAAGAAGCCTTCGCCAGCGTTTACATCTCTAGCACCGCCAATCCAGATCCAGACATTTTCTTCCAGTCCTTCGACCGGTGCATCATAAAACAGGCCATCAATTGTGAGTATGTCATAGATCAGATCATAAACAGATTTGAATTTACCTTTTGAAGCATCCGCCGTACTGGCTTCTGCAATCTGATATGCAGTTTGAATTTCCTGAAGCTCGGCAGACGTGAATGTATAGGCCATGATTCCCCCGGTTCGTTTATAATTATATTTTCAAAACGGGGTTTTGTGTGCTGCCTGAGGCGCTACTCTCAAGACAATCATGAATGTGAGTTTATTCTTTGCACTACGACTTCTACAGCTGCAATTCGTGTGTCATCGACGTCAGCTGCATTTTCAAAGTTTTGATGCAAAGCTATGTTTTACCAATTTTTAACCCTGTTTTTCTGATCAATAAACAAATTCATCATCAACCTCAAGATGTATTTTTGTTTTTTATTTTCCTGCCCTTTAAGATCTTCCTTAAATCAAAGCATGTTATCTAGCTGTTTTTATCTATTTATTTGCTATCCTCTCTGCTGTTGTATTCATTTTAGCTTTATGGGTCGTTGGTGGTAAATTTTTACATCAACCTATTGGTGTTTTTTTTTACAACCTTAGATTTGGCCGTGGATCAGGCTGGCGGGGCTTTTTATCTGGCATTTAGTGGTGACGTTTCTTTTTTTTGATTTTTAATGAAACAGATGGCTACTTTGATGACAACCGCTGCTTTTGCTCTGCTTTTAGTGCAGCGGACAGCGCTATATGTCTGTTCAGGTCATAACTCCAATGACCGCTTTTTCCTCGATTTCTTTCAGCTCTTAAAGCGGATGATAGTTTTGCGATCACCCGCTCGGTTCCGTTGATTGATTTATCTTCTATTTCATGTGGCCAAAGTGCTATGAGGGGTGGTAGGTCTTTTTCTCTCCTATAGGTAAAGTCGTTACATTTTCGAGGGTGAGGCAAGCTATCTTTATTTGCTTTTTTGTTTTTTGATCTTAGATGCGCTGGTTCACAATTTACTTTCAAACCATTTTCTGAAATTTGATGTTTCTTGTTTGTGTTGATTTTGTTCCTTGAAACATTGTCTTCCGGTTTTGACATAATCGCGCTGCCTTATCTCACTAAAGATCTCACTAAAGGCATGTGCATGATGTCTGAAACGACCGCGAGGATAGATTTGGTTAAAATTAATCATTAAATCTAAAATTTCAGGAAGATATCCCCGCAAGTCAAAATATCTATATGATCATTTTTTAGGAATTTATGCCTATTTGTTCGTGTGGAGAGAACAATGCCTTTGAGTTTCTGTGAAAATTACCTACCGGATATCCACCCTGATTGGGGACGGTCAAAAACGCGGCCGCCTAACCTGTCGGGATCTGAGCATATGATGACAGGCCTGGTTCGTGAAGTTGTGTGCTCTGTGTTTTTTCTCAGTCAGTCAGAGCTCACTTCAAAAAACCGCGGCAAGGCACACATAGCTTTTGCGAGGCAAGTGGCGATGTATCTTGCCAATATCAGCCTTGGGCTCACCTTCACTGAAATAGGAACTGACTTTGGCCGAGACAGGACAACAGTTGCCCATGCCTGCCAACTGATCGAGGACAAAAGAGAAGACCCAGATTTCGATTGGTCATTGGATTTGATGGAACGCTCGCTATTACTGCTGATTGCCACCCAAGAAGCTAAGGGGCTCAGAGATGCATAATATGACCAGAACCCTCAAATTTATCAACAAGACCAAACTCATGCTGAAACTCAGCCAGTCCAGGCATATAATCAGACAATTAAGCCTTGAGATCAGTGATGAATTCGGTCTGTTTTTAAAGAAAAAATCAGGTGACTGGGTGGCGATTAACTTAATCGCAGCCGAACTTATCAAAGAGCTTCTAAGTGAAGGCATAATCTCCAGATCCGAAAGCTTACTACCGCTTACCAGTGCCGGTCGTGTTCGCATAAAACGGCTGCTTACGAATAATCAGAACATTTGCGGACAACACCAGGAGCGGAGCATACAATCCATAGAGTTGGACGGGCGCTCGCTGGCTGTTGAGGTTGACCTGGCTGAAAGCCCGCTTGGCTGGCTTTATAGCCGCAAGGATAAAAATGGGGAAAGGTTTATAGACCTTCATGAATTAAAAGCTGGGGAGCGGCTTCGCGCTGACTATGAACGCGGGCAACTTGCGCCGAATGTCACCCGCAACTGGGACCATCTTGCCATGCCTAAAGACAGGCAAAAAAACTGCTCACCACTTGAAACTTCATTATCGGATAGCACTTATGATGCGCGCAGTCGATTTGAAGCCGCACTTATTGAAATCGGCCCCGAACTTAGTGGTATTCTGGTGTATATTTGCTGCGAACAGCGCGGACTTGAAGAAGCCGAACGGCACCTTGGATTTCCAAAGCGTTCTGGTAAGGTGATCCTTCGTATTGCTTTAAGCACACTTGCCCGGCATTACGGCTATCTCACTGCTACCAAACCTGAAAAGGCCCGGCGATCAAAGATTTTTCATTGGGGCACAGATGATTATCGCCCACAAATTGATGGCAGTTAAGGATATCTTTTAAGCCATAAGACTTTTTTAGTGCAATGAAGGCATCACGAAGCGCATTTAAAATTAAAGGGCGTTTGCAGCATCTGCCTGTATGCGCTTGACCATGGCGGAAAGCCCATTCGAGCGCTGCGGAGAGATATGATCTTTCAGGTCAAGGGTTTGAAAAATTTCCTGATGATTAATGCTGAGGATGTCTTTTGGGGTTTTGTCAGAATAAATACCAAAGACAATTGCTATCAGCCCTCTTACTATATGGGCGTCACTATCACCTGTAAAATGCAGCACCTTATCACCGCCCTCAGGGTTGTCTCTTAGTTCGGAGGTCAGCCAGACCTGACTGACGCAGCCCTGCACTTTTGTTTCCGGTGTTTTGTTTTCTGAAGGGTAGGGTTCTAACTGATCTCCAAGATCAATAACGTATCTGTATCTGTCTTCCCAATCGTCGATAAATTCGAAGTCGGAAATAATTTTTTCAACATTCATAAAGCGCTCAATATCCTGCTTAATATTCTGATCTCTATCATGCACGAAAACGCCATCTATTCCAATTGGAATAGTGGACGGCCTGATGAAGATATAGTGAGATTTTTGTGAATATCAAACTCTGGAAAAAGTAAGGCGCGCAAAAATTGAAGATCATGGGCAGGGGTATCTACAATTTTGCGCGCCCACTTTGGTCACCCGGTCAGTTAGGGGCGTCGGGGTGACGGTAACCTTTTAAACTTTACAATGAGGCCCCTTGCTCAAGGCTCCAACCTGGCTCCATATCAGAAGAGGTCAGTGTGTTCTGGCTGATTTTTTGTGCACTAACTGTCTTTTTTGATGATTTTGCAGCTGAATTGACAATGTTTTTGCGCTCTCCACCCTGTGTATTCAGGCTGCCTGTGCGCCAGGCATCGCTTTGAACACCAAATTCAGGCTTATAATCGCTATTGCTTTTTTCTTTAATGTCTTTAGCCGCTGAAATCATGACTTTGACGCCATAAACTGTTTTGTATTTCAGGCTTTCCCATGCTTCGTGGGAGATGTTGCAGATGTCAACATTGCGTGTGCAGAACTGCCCCATATCACTGAATGCATATTTTGTTGCCCCGATCAGATTAGATGAGTTTTTCTCTCCTACTGGAAGAAGTAGAATTACGAGTGAGACCCAAAAGAAAGTACGAATTAAAAACATAATATATTCCCTGCTGTGTTGCCCATGTTGTTGTTCGATGAAACAGACACTAGCAAATAACTTCAAATAAATAATCAAGTTCACAGGGCAAATTAATGGCAATATTTATCCGTAATTGAAGATTTTTGTAATATAAATCTCATCAAATTTTATTTTATATTTTTGAATACTTTATTTTTACTTTTATTAAAATTTTATATAAATTTTATTCTTATTTTTACTTGAGGTAATTCTCATTTTCTGTGCAGGATTTAGCCCGAAGCCGATGTTTTACGTGGCTGTTCAGGTAATTTCCTGATGATTTTCCAGCCAATTTAAGTCGCTGTTTTTCAGGCAGATTTTATGTTTCATTAATCAGAAACCGTCATAATAAGCCGCAGATGTACATTAGAGGGTGCGGCTTTCGCATATTGAATTCGTGTTATTTCAGGGTTATACGCACCAAAAACAAGCTTTTCTCGGCAAGTTTGAGCAATTATTGCATCACTCTGCCCAAAAGGACGAACTGACTCTCCATCGTCATAAGTCGTTTATTCAATCGCATCTGCTGGGCGGCCTGCTTGCCCTTATGATGTACCCTCTTTACCTTTACAGAACCGGCAGCCCGGGCCTGCTTGATGTGCTGATAATTTTCTGGTTCAGCTCTCCGATTGCGACGGTTTATTACCTGTGCCGCACGGGTAATCTTGCCATTGCGCATATGATTTCTTCCCTTAACCTGGCGATTTTTGTCACTGTCGGGGCCTTATTATCGGGTGGAATCAATTCATTTCTAATCGCCTGGATGGTCATTGTGCCGCTTGAAGCTGCGCTTTCTGGCCGAAAAAAAATTATCTTTTTAGCATCTTTTTTTGCTGCTGCTATGATTGGCGGGCTTTATCTGGCTGGTATTTATGGATTTTTACCGACAAATCGCAGCTTTATTGTCGGTCCGGAAGCTTTAATGCTGTTTGGTATTTTTTCAGCAACGACATATGGCAGCGCCATTGCTATGTCTGTTCAGCGCGCCCATGAGCAATCAGAACTCTCGATCCGCCAGAGTGAACAGAAGTACCGTTTAATGGCGGATAATGTAACCGATATGATCAGTGTACATGATGAACATGGCCTGCTTACATTTGCTTCACCTGCTTCTGGATCAATCTTCGGTGTTGCGCCTGAAGACCTATCCGGCAATGGTTTATTGAAAAAAATCCATATTTCTGACCGCCCCTTATATATGACGGCACTTTCTAATTGCCGGAATGACCAGCACCCGGTCAGTGTTGAGTTCAGAGTAAAACGCCCCCTTGCAGGAAATCCGGGGGAAGGTGAACCCGTTGTGCTCACCGAATATATCTGGGTTGAGATGCGCTGCCGGCTGGTTGAAGACGGGAATGAGCAAGCTCCCGCTCATATTATTGCGGTTACGCGGGACATTACTTCCAATAAGACGCAGGAAATTACTCTACTTAAGGCGCGTGATGAAGCTGAAAGCGCAAATATTGCGAAGACAAGATTTCTTGCGAATATGAGCCACGAATTACGCACACCTCTTAACGCGATTATAGGTTTTTCCGATGTTTTAAACATGGAACTGTTTGGTAAAATTGGTAATGAAAAATATTCAGACTATTCGCGCCTGATTAATGAAGCGGGAATACACCTGCTGAGTGTTGTGAATAACATTCTTGATATGTCTAAAATCGAGGTCGGCAAATTCTCGATTATGCCAGAACAGATTGAGCTTTCTCCGCTGTTGGGCGTTTGCTGCGATATGATGGAGCCAGAAGCCAATGACGCTGCTGTGAAAATCATCAAGGACTTTGATAATGACATTCCTGAGGTGATGGCAGACAGCCGGGCCCTGAAACAGATGCTGATCAACCTGCTTTCCAATGCTATTAAATTTTCTGAAACGGGTAAGGCTGTAACTGTTCGCTCTTCGATTAACGGGCCTTATATTTATATTGATGTGACCGATCAGGGCATCGGTATCGCGCCGCAGGATCTGCCGAAACTTTGCAACCCGTTTGTGCAGGCGGATAATTCATATAAACGTGAGCATGAAGGTGTTGGGCTTGGTCTTTCCGTTGTGAAGGGGCTGGCACAATTACATGGTGGCACTTTAAATATCATCAGCCAGCTTGGGGTTGGGACTACAGCCCGGATTGAACTGCCGATTGAACACACATACCAGACTGACACCCCTGATGAGAGCATAGAAGACAATTCATCTTTAGTATTGTCATTTCAACCTGCAGAGAGAAAACAGGCGCAGAGCTAAAAGCGCGATGGCCACTCTTTCTTTTCCTTCACTATACTTTTACATCAACCCGGGTCACTCAGTGACGAACTCATTCTATTAACATTCGGGATGGGGTGTCTCGCGTATTTTCACCTTAGAATTGAACGAAATTAACCGGCTGTTCACCTTGATGGATAATACTGGATGCGTATCAGGTTTAATTCTTTATGGTTAAAGAAGGCCCTCAGTAACGTAATTTAAGTAATTGATTATCATGAACCCAGTATTTGCCAGGATGGTTGTGTTAAGTTTTTTAGTAATTTCGTGTGGAATTGCTATTAATGCCCTGTTTCTGCAGGATGGACGGCATGTAAAGCATGCTGGCAAGCGCGACGGGCAAAAGACTGTTGTTCAGTTTGAAATTCCCCGGTTAAAAAATGAACGCGATGTTTCTCATGTTGCGTCTCTTAAACCTAAAGATGATCTCAATGCCAAAATCCGTGATGTGCTGAAAGATAATTCAACGATTGTCTCGGATGGATTTGACGGGCAGGACAAAGTTGCTGCCAATCGTGTTATCTCTGCCATTCAGGAAGGTTTGCAGCAACTTGGCTACCAGCCTGGTGATGCTGACGGCATTGCCGGCCCGACAACACGGGCAGCGATTATGGCTTATGAGTTTGACCGCGGGCTGTTGCAAACCGGCATTGCTGACCGCGAGATTCTTGAGGTTATTCGGGGCCGAAAAAGCGAGCCACAGCGAAAAGCGAAAACAGAAATCCTCTTAAAAAATTCGAGCGAACTTGTGACAGCTCTGCAAAAAGCTCTCACCAAACTTGGCTATAACACAGGCTCAATTGATGGGGTCATCGGCCCCATGACACGCCAGCGGATTCGCAGTTTCGAGCGAGACAACAAGCTTGAGATTACGGGCCGGGTTTCCGGGCGACTGGTCTCCGCGATTACCAAAGCAAGCGGGCGCCCTCTCATCCTTGCTAATCTTGATTAATCTGCTACCTCACAGCTAAGCCTTAGCTTTTGGCGAAAAGAGTGTTTGCTTTGACCCCATAGCAGTGGTTTAAATCATTTTCCCGAATAATAGCTGAGAGTTTTCGATGCGCCTTCATTCACAAATCTGGGTTGCCGCTTTTATCCGGCAGGTACAAGCTCAAGGTTCGCAGGCGATGCTGACCCGGCGCGGAGAGACCATGGCCGGTGCGATTTATATCAAGGTCAACATGCTTGATGGCAATGCCTTGCTTTACAGCCCAGCGCCAGCTCTTGATTTAAACGAGACAATTGACAGAGTGTGGATGTCAGAATTTGGTGATGCTCCGCGGCCCGAGCCCGAGATTGACCTGTTTCTCAAGGGGCAAGTGCAATTTGATGCGGACATTTTTATAGTTGAAGTGGAAGACAAAGAGGGGCGCCACTTTCTTGGTGAGCAGCTTGTCAGTTTAGAACCAAAACAAATTTAAACATTTACTAATCATGATTATCGTTTGTTTTTCAAACTCTTGAAGTTTGAACACATTTTCAATTTATTCAGAATATGCTTGGTATAGAATGTGCTATACCACTAAGGAATGAGCCAAATTCAGTTCGTTTCCTGCTTTGGCACAAATTTTTGCGGTTGTGATATCAGATATGTGCTTGCCTCTGGTTCTGTCTCGTATCTTAACATTGAAATTTTTTATGTTAAGGTTGGCTGGCCAAGGGAGCGCCACTGATATTTCATTTTTTGATATTTAATGATGGTGAAGTGTAATGAGTCCTATTTTAAATGCCAGCCAGGAAGCGATTAATGCTTTTGGTAAATCTACATCTCAGTTTAATCATAATTTTGCAGAATCAGGCCTGTTTACTGACGAGAAACTGGCCGAGCTGATTGAGCGGTATCCTCGCGAATATTACATGCTCAACACCATGACAGCGCAAGGTGACAAACCTGAATGGCGCTCTGGTGAGATTAACAATGTTTCAGGTGACAAAGTGCTACAAGCTCTGACCGATGGCCGGATCTGGCTGGCGTTGCGCCGGTTTGATGTTGTCTGCCCGGAATATGATGAACTGGTACATGATGCCTTTTCTGAAATGGAAGCACTGCAGCCGGGGCTGAAAACTTTTAAACATAACAGCTCAATGCTGATTTCAAGCCCGGGTGCGCGAGTTCTATACCACGCTGACATTCCTTATGTTTGCCTGTTCCATGTGAGAGGCCGCAAAAAACTCTGGCTGTATGATGCCGAGAATAAAGACCATTTGCCTGACAGCACTCTTGAAGGTGTGATCCTTCGGGAAACTGAAGAAGAAGTTGGGTATGATGAAGCCTGGGATAAAGACGCAACGCAGGTTGTGCTGGAACCTGGGACTGCTCTTTCCTGGCAGCTTAATGCGCCGCACCGGGTTGATAATCTTGATGGGCTGAATGTTTCAATCACCACCGATTATTTCACGCCTTATGCACAAAAGAAATATGGTGTTTACTACACTAACGGCATCATGCGCCGCAAGCTTGGCATTGACCCGAAATCAACCAATGTTGAAGGCCTCAGCGCTTACGCCAAATGTGCTGCCGCTCTTGCCATTAAGAAAACCGGCATTGTTAAAGTGGCTGAACGTTCGATGATTTCAACCTTCACACTTGACCCGCAAAATATTGGCCAGATCATTGACCTGCCTGATAGCGAGCGGACTGAGATTGTGCAGCTTTAATAACTCACGGGCTATTCTTGCCGCTTTTGCGGCAAGGCCCTACGTTGTGCGGCGCTCGCGCTGAGTGGCTATGCCACCATGTTCACCAGCCTAAGGCCTGGTTCACTTCTTCGTACCTTGAGCTATGAATGTGTTGCTTTGATTGCCCACTCTTTTGACGCACCTTCAGTTGCCCACAAAGCAAATGGCGCTAGTACGACGGTGGGTTGTGTGTGCACTTTAAGGGATTCGATTGGAAACCCACAAAGCATCTAGTGCGGGTATGTTGGTGTGGTTTTTGGCGATCAGTTTAACCTTGTCCCCTAAGGTTATTTTTTCCAGGGGAGGACTTCGTTTTTTGGGGGTGTTTTGGTGGCTGTCTTTTTTAAGGCTGCTTTTTTAGCGGCTTTTTGTGCTGCGGCACGTTTTTCAGCTTAGAGTTTCTTTTGCTTGAGCATAGCCGGGGTGATTTCGTTTTTACTCTTATGCTCGAGACAGCCTTTTTCACCTTTAATCCAACGCCTGAGATCTTTGGTGAGGCGTTGTTCATTTAGCTGATCAAGCAGGCGGTTGTCCATTCGCACTTCTGTATCTGTGCCGCGCGGTTTCAAGTGAACGGAGAAAATGCGGGGGCCGCGTTTTGGGTGAACGGCCGGGCCATGCACAAAGAGATCCGATTTTTTATCATTACCGGTTGCTTTGTTGCGCGCGAAAAACTGCGCCTTTTGCAATGGCTGTTTGTCGCCCAGCCAGCATTGACGCAAGCCCAGCGCGATGTTGCTATATGCCGTTATGTAACTGCCTTTCACAATCTCACCGCTCAAAGAAGATGTCACGTCAACATCCATCAACGGAACCTGCATTTTGGGAACTGCAATTGGAGACTGCGCACATGCAGCAAGGCCAAGCACGAGTGTAAGCGGCAAACAAATTGTCTTTATTAAGCAAAGCGTGCCGCATGCACTCCGTTGCCCGGAGGCATCACTATATAATGCATCCCTATGTTTAGACAGCATGCTCAAGTTGAGCAGATTGACCTGAATTTTTTTCATATTCAAGCTGCGCACTTTCTATAAGTTCTGACGACTGTTTGATGGGCTTATTGATGCATTTGTGAGGCATAAAGACAAGTCACTTCTTTGTGCTTTGCACCTGTTAATTTCAGGCTGATGTATATCTGCATTTTGCTTTTCTGGCCGCTAAAAAGCAAAAACGCAGCACTTAAGGCTGCGTTTTAGAAAAAATGGAATTGTCACTGATTTAACTCAGGATAGTTATCTTACCACCAGGCGAGACATATTCTGGGCGAATTCATCCAGGCTGGCCTGTTCATCGCGGGCTGTTTTTACTCTGGTGCGGGCCATGTCGCGCTCTTCCAGAATTTCAACATTTTTCAAAGCCTTCATGGCATCCTGAAGTTCTTCATTTGCCAGTTCCATTTTGACTTCCAGATCTGCAATTGAGATCATCAGATTATCACGGCGCTGTACAGCAGCTTTCGCAAATGTCGGATAGGCATAATGATTAATGTCATCAACGCCGGCGCGCTGTTGCTCTGATAAAACCTGCCTGTCAAGATCATCGGCCATGGTTTTAAAATCATTGATCATGGCCTCAATGGCAGAGACTTTCTGACGCTTTTCATCTACATCAAATTTACGCAGACGAATAAGAGTTTCGCGAGATTTCATGTTCGATACCCTTTACACTTTTCGAACCAATATAATGAGCCCATCATACCTGTTCATCATTAATATTTTGACAATCCTCACCCAAAATCTGCTCCAGTTGCTGGTAACATTCTTCAAGCGAAGTCTTTTCACCTTTCCCCTGCTGCAAGTAGCGTTCCAGTCTTTCTGTATAGGCGATGGCAGCGTCTGTTTCTGGGTTTGAACCGGGTCTGTAGACCCCCATACGGATGATTTCTTCCATATCGTAGAATGTACTCATATATTGTTTTGCCTGGTTGATTGACGCTCTGTACTGTTCTGGCACACATTCGGGCATAGTCCGGGAGATCGATTTTAAAACATTTATGGCCGGATATCGTCCACGTTCGGCAATGGCACGCTCCATCACAATATGCCCATCAAGAATGCCGCGCACCGCGTCTGAGATCGGCTCGTTATGATCATCGCCTTCAACGAGAACTGTAAACAGCCCCGTTATGGAGCCTTCCCCCGTGCCGGGGCCGGCTCGTTCCAGCAACCTTGGTAATTCGGCAAATACTGTCGGCGTATATCCTTTGGTGGCAGGTGGTTCACCAACGGAAAGGCCGATCTCTCTCCCTGCCATGGCAAAACGGGTGATGCTGTCTATCATGCAGAGGACATTCTGGCCCTGGTCTCTGAAATATTCAGCAAGGCTCATTGTCATATAAGCTGCCTGGCGGCGCATCAGAGCCGCTTCGTCAGATGTTGCGACAACGACAATGGCTCGCTTTAACCCTTCTTCGCCGAGATTGTCGACAATAAATTCCTGTACCTCACGGCCTCGTTCGCCGATCAGCCCGATGACAAAGATGTCTGCCTCTGCGTTTTTGGTCAGCATCGACATCAGCACAGATTTACCAACACCGGAACCCGCAAAAATACCGAGACGCTGACCTATGCAACAGGTGGCAAAACAATTCAGCGCTTTTACGCCGAGATCCATTGGCACGCCGACCCTGTTGCGCTGGTGCGCCGGGGGCGGGGTGTTGCGGAGGGAGATTTTTTCTTCGCCCGATATCAATGGACCTTTGCCGTCAATTGGTTCACCAAGGGCATTTACAATCCGGCCGAGCCAGCTTTTGCTCGGGGTAATGTCATTATTTGATTTATGAAGGACTGCTTTCGCCCCCATGCTTATGCCCTCAAGGCTGCCATAGGGCATGGCCAGCGCGGCGCCTTCTTTGAAGCCAACAACCTCAACCAGAATATCACTGCCCCCTTCCCTTTCTACCAGCAGGCGGGAGCCAATGCCAAAGGCAGAGAGCGGGCCGGCGATTTCAATCATCACACCCTGAACGGCTTTTACCCGGCCAAATATTTTTCTGGCGGGAATTGAAAGTAGTTCCTGTTTCAGAGCTTTCACCGGTTGGTCCTTTTTGGTTTAAGCTTGGTTGTGGGAGAATCAATCTAGGGCTTTGACAAATCAGTTTGAGAATGGCACTCAGCTTATTAAGCATTCGTTAACTAAAGGGGAGATGTTCGAAGTTTAAAACTTACATCATTTTTTGATTCTTAAAAGTAAGTTGGATGGGATTGGTTGTTGTGTTTTTGACATCAAAATGACAGTTAAAAATAATAATTCAAAATATTGCCATTTTTAGTTGCCCTGATTCGAGCAAATCAGTTAACGTTTCGGTAATAAGATTTTAAACGACTAATAATTCTATTATGCGTACCTCGTTATCATCCAAAGTAACTCTTTCGTCTGTTGTGATGTGGCCTTCTAAAGAGACGAAATATTAAGATTTTTTTATGGAGATGAGCATTTCGTTAAGAAAATGATCGTTTTTGTAAGAAAATTAGAGTGATGTTATTGTTTTTTCAATACAAATTAGGATTTGTTAACTTCTTGCCCGTACTTTGTAAGTGAAGTTTTAAGAAAAGTGGAATTCTGGGCACTTTCTTAATTTTATGGGCAGTCGCCGATTAACGGCAAATAAAGAGGGGCATATGATGAGGGTATTACTCATTGAGGATGATAGCGCTACAGCGCAAAGTATCGACTTGATGCTTCAGTCTGAAGGTTTCAACGTCTATACGACTGATCTT
>JAJFHX010000021.1 GCA_021775425.1 Hyphomicrobiales bacterium | reverse complement strand
TACCGGGAAACTCAAGAAGTTCTTCTTTAGCCATTAAATCTTTCATTTCGTTAAATTGTTTCTGCGCGGGAGTTTCCTTCTTCACGCGCATAAAATCAAGCTTTCAATTGCCGGAGGGCAGGAGAATTTGCGTTAATTCATATATTAAGGGAAAAATAGGGGAATATTTAGTCTGTGCTGTGGATTATGGGAGTTAATTTGGAAAAATCTTATCTCTGAGATTTTTCGTCTCAGTTGTTCGTTTCAAAGCGTTGTCTGATCTTTTGTGCCAATGTATCGCGGCAGGCGCGATATGCATCAAGGCGCTGGTCTCTGTTGCCATCTATTAGTGTCGGGTCCATTGTTGGCCAATATTCGACATCAACGGCCATTGTTCTTGTCATTTCCATGGCCTGGTGGTGAGCTTCGGGGCTTAGGGTGATGATGATGTCAAACAGGCTGTCTTGCAGGTCGCTTAAAGTTTGTGGTTGGTGGTGATCCAGATCAAGGCCTTTTTCTTTGATGACTATGGGCATGAAGGGGTTGGTTTCACCGCGCCGGATGCCGGCGGACTGGACGTAGCTTTTATTTTCAAAAATCTGTTTATAAAGAGCTGCGGCCATGGGAGAGCGGATTGCATTTTCCGTGCAGACAAAAAGAATGGCGCCTGGTAATTCGCCGCTCATTTTTTTAACCCTTCCAATGCAGGGCCGTGATGAGGGTGAAGAGACGCCTTGAGGTGTCTTTATCCAGAATGATTTTGTCTGTCAGCCTTTCCATTAATAATTCGCTTCCTTCATTATGCAGGCCGCGCCTTCCCATATCGATGGCTTCAATGCGCTGGGGTGTGGCGGTTTTAATCGCTTCAAAATAACTTTCGCAGATCAGGAAATAATCTTTGATGGTTTTTTTAAACGGCGTTAAAGAGAGCATATGTGTGGCGAGATGCCCTTCGTCCTGATCGGTTATATGGAAAACCAGGCGGTTATCTTCAAGGGAGAGGGTGAGGATATAAGGGCCAGGGATGCTATCTTCGCCTTCATCACGGTGGCGGAGTTCAAAGTAATTATCTTCCAAAAGGTCAAAAATGGCCACCTCACGCTCATGGTTGATGTCTGGCGTGTTGCGGCGGATGGTTGTTTCATCCAGGATTATATCAAACAGACAGTAGGTTGAGCGTTGGTCATCACTCATTTTTATTTGTCCCTTTTGGCTTGGTTTTTTCTGTTCTTGTTCTCTTTTGAAATGTTGCGTTGATTAAGTCTGGTTCATCCTGATTGAGACACTTCTTGCATGCGCTTGCAGTCCTTCTGCTTCAGCCAGAGAAATGGCGGCGGGGCCGAGTGCTGTAAGAGCGTCTCTGGTACATTTCAGTATGGTGGTTTTTTTCATAAAATCCAGAACTGATAGGCCTGAAGAAAAACGGGCTGAGCGGGCGGTTGGCAGAACATGGTTTGAACCGCCGACATAATCACCGATGGCTTCTGGTGTGTGATGGCCAATGAATACCGCGCCAGCGTGTTTGATCTTGTCGAACATGGCATCAGGTTCATTGACAGCCAGTTCTAAATGTTCGGGTGCCAGTTGGTCAGACAGGGCGGGGGCTTTTTCGAGATCATCCACCAGAATGATGCCGCCAAAATCCTGCCAGGCTTTTCCGGCGATGTCTGCGCGCGGCAGGGTTTTTAGTTGAGCATCCACGGCTTCTTCGACCATGTCAGCTAGTTCAGCTGAATCAGTGATTAGAATGGACTGTGCGGCGATGTCATGCTCTGCTTGAGCGAGAAGATCGGCGGCGAGCCAATCAGGATTGTTGTCTTTATCTGCGATTATCAATACTTCAGAGGGTCCAGCTATCATATCAATGCCGACGGTGCCGAACACCTGACGTTTGGCGGCGGCGACATACGCATTGCCCGGGCCGACGATTTTATCAACCGGCTGGATGGTTTCAGTGCCATATGAAAGGGCGGCAATCGCCTGCGCCCCGCCAATGCGATAAATCTCTTTGATGCCTGCGAGTTTAGCTGCAGCCAGCACCAATGGATTAATGATGCCGTTAGGTGTTGGGACGACCATAACAAGCCGTTCAACGCCGGCGACTTTGGCCGGGATTGCGTTCATCAGCACAGAACTTGGATATGAGGCGGTGCCGCCTGGTACATAAAGGCCGGCGGCTGAAACGGCGTTCCATCTATATCCGAGTTCAACGCCGAGTTCATCCTGATAGCGTTGATTTTCCGGTCTTTGTTTTGCGTGATGGTGCTCAATGCGTTTTGCCGCGAGCTTTAAGGCCTCAAGCGTTTTTTGATCGACTTCTTTCAGCGCGTTTTCAATTTCGTCTTCTGATATGGCAAGGCCGATACCGCGTAAATCAATATGATCGAAGCGTTCAGTGTATTCATAAAGAGCGGCGTCACCTACATTGCGCACCTTTTCAAGGATGGTGGTGACGCTTGCGTTGACATCTGCCGCGCTTTCGCGTTTGGCGTTGAGCAGTGTTTTGAATTCAGTTTCAAAGTCCGGGTCGGTGTTGTTGAGGCGTACTGCCATTAGAAGAGATACCTTTGTTCGTTTTATATTTTGTTGCTGTTTTCAATTGTTGTTGCTGTGTTTATTATTTTCAATTGAAAAGAATGGCAGTTAATTCGTTTTAACTGAGAGTTTCCTGATCTTCAATATGATGGTCTGGGAGAGATTTTGTTTCCCATATCGCGCCGAGGTCCTCAAGGTTCACTTCAATGCATTCAACTTCCAGTCTGATTTCGCTTTCACCTGAAAAAATAAGCGATAAAAAACCAGATGGGGCATCACCTTGCTCGAATTTGAGAGCCAGTAATTTCAGGACATGATCTTTTTTCTTTGAGGTAAAATTAATATGGCGGGCATTGTTAACACACTCAAACCTGAGGGCCGCACGGCGGCGGCGCAGCTGGCGGCTTTTATCCTCGCTATAGGCTTGTTCCCAATCAAACCGGTTGATCATCAGGGCGAAGCGGCGGGCTTTGGGCACATAGCCGATATCATCAAGGCGTAATACGGCATCCTGACAGTTTGCCGAGATGATGCTGAGGCCTTCTTCGTCGAGAGCCATCAATTTTAAGATGTCGTTCTGGTCTGTCATTTGTGTTCTCAACAGTGATGGTCATGTTCTTAAAATTGACTGTTAAATCAGTTGTTTCATATTTGATGGCTGGAATAACCATAGGATTGCTTAATTTAAGCTTATGCCAGTTATTTTTATCTTATCTGACTTTGTTTTGGCAATAAAGAACTCCAACGTTTGTAAACGTGAATTCCGGAAGGTTAATGCCGCCAGATATTGCGCCAATTTATTCACTGATGCGGTTGATTTCTGCCCCGCAATTGCCGAGTTTTTCTTCGATTTTTTCAAAGCCGCGATCAAGATGATAAACCCGGTTGATGGTTGTGGTGCCCTTGGCGACGAGCCCTGCAATTACCAGAGAAACAGAGGCGCGCAGATCTGTCGCCATGACCGGGGCGCCGTGTAATTCTTTAACGCCTTCAATAATGGCGGTGTCACCATTGAGGCTGATATTGGCACCAAGGCGGGCCAGTTCCTGAACGTGCATGAAGCGGTTTTCAAAAATGGTTTCACGAATGACCGAGCGGCCGTCTGCCATGGTCATCAGTGCCATGAGCTGGGCTTGCAGATCTGTTGGAAAGCCGGGATGGGGCTGGGTTTCAATATGCACAGGTTTTAGCTGACCGTTCTGGCGTTTTACAAGCAGGCCATCAGCCGTTTCTTCAATGCTGACACCGGCGCTTCTTAAAGCATCGATGCTGGCTGTCAGGGTTTCAGGGGCCGCACCCAGCAATTCAACTTCGCCGCCTGTTGCGGCAACAGCCATGAGGAAGGTGCCGGTTTCAATTCTATCTGGCAAGACACTATGGACTGTGCCTTCAAGATTGGTGACACCTTGAATATGAAGAGTTTTGGTGCCAATGCCTTCAATCTTTGCGCCCATTTTCACAAGACAATTGGCAACGTCTCCGATTTCAGGTTCAATGGCCGCGTTTTCAATTATGGTTTCACCTTTGGCCAAGGTGGCGGCCATCAGCACATTGATGGTGGCGCCAACGGAAACTTTTGGAAATGTGACGCGCCCGCCTTTGAGCCCGCCATTGGCTGTTGCCAGAACATAACCATCTTCAAGTTCAATCTTCGCGCCAAGGGCTTCCAGCCCGGCAAGGTGCAAATCAACCGGCCTTGTGCCAATGGCACAACCGCCGGGAAGAGAAACCTTTGCTTCATGGCAGCGGGCAAGTATAGGGCCGAGCACCCAAAAACTGGCCCGCATGGTGGAGACCATTTCATAAGGGGCTGTTGTATCGACGATATCTCTTGCGGTGAGGTGGTAGGTTTCACCAGCATACTGACTGCCATTGGCGCGTTTGCCTTCAACGGTCAAATCAGTTCCGTGATTGCCGAGAATGCGTTTGAGCTGGTTGACATCCCTTAGGCTCGGCACATTTTTCAATGTCAGGGTGTCTGGTGTTAGCAGGCTGGTGATCATCAGGGGAAGGGCTGCATTTTTTGCGCCGCTAATCTGGATTTTGCCATTTAGTTGCTTACCGCCGATGATTTCAATTTTGTCCATTCTGCTCTCTCTTTTTTTAGTTGCGCTTCAGATGCCCACTTCGCATCCGCGCTTTGACGGCCCTTCAGGTTGCCCACTTTCTTAGTGCGCCTCCAGTTGCCTACCAGCAACCGGCGCTGCAACCGGGCCTGGTACGATGGCGAAGATCTCAGTCTTAAAACTGCTTTTTTTAGTCGTGCTTTAGATGCCCACCATGCATTCGCACAAGTAACTGGCGCTGGTATGATGGCTATTTTTGCCTGCTTTATTGTTCGTTACTATTTTTGTCTTGTTGTACTTGGGGTTGCTCATTTTTTGGGTTCGTCTTCTCTTGCTCACTAACGACCGACTTATCAACCTCGTTTTTTGTTTGCGCTTCAGGTTGCCCACTAGCAACCGCGCTGTCATTTGCCCTTTCGCGGGTTTGGTCTTTTCGTTTGAGCAGATTGGCCCTTAGGTTTTGTTTGAGCCGTTCTGCTCGCTTGTCTGTGTTCTTGCTCATGATGAGTTGCCAACCTGTGGAATTTAATGTTGACCTAGGATAATTATCTGATTTGGCGGTTATACGCTGATGTAAGGGGGTATGTTAAGGATAAACTGGTGGATATCTCATTTTTAATGCGGGTGTGGCAGAAGATATGTTCTGAAATGGGTTTTTCGCATGAAACAATGCTTGAAAGATGAAATGAGCTGTGGCAGTGTTCGCGCCACCTGAGAAGCTTGATCTTTGACGAATAAGCTTCATCAGCCGCTGTAGCTCAGTGGTAGAGCGCACCATTGGTAATGGTGAGGCCGGGAGTTCGATTCTCCCCAGCGGCACCAGGCGCTAGCGCCTCTTTTTGTGGCGCTTCAGTTGCCCACTGTGCATCCGCACTAGGTTTCTAATCACACGGTTATTTCTCGCATTGTTGGGTCCTCCGACTGGGGCGGTAATTGAAGGGCGGCTCGCTTGTTTAGATGCCAGCCGCCAGTCATTTGTTGATCATTAATTGCTGCTTCGAAGAAATTAGCAAGCAACTCTGTTTATACCGCTATTTCGCGCTAAGACAGGTCTCTTTCTCTGTTTTCCATGCATCTGTCTTTGGCGCTTTTTTCTCTGGCCGTCCTCTGGGAATCGCGTCATCAGAACGTGCCTTGAGGTAAACATATATATCGTCAATGTAGCATTTAATATTGGGATCTTTGCCAAATGCAGGCATCACTGCTTGTCTCGTTGCGGAATCGGTCTTTTTTCCTTCGGATGTGATTTTAAAAAAATCTTTATACGACATGTCTTTTAACGCTTCTGTCAATGAAGGCCCAATTGTACTGCCCATTCCATCCGGGCCGTGGCAATGAATACATGAAGCGCTATAAACGCGAAAACCGTTGAAAGTGGACCAGTCAACTGTCCCGTCCTTGGTTACAGAATAGGTTGGATTGTCTTTCTCAGCTGCATGCTTTTCAGCTGCGATAGCTGCAAATGAAAAAAGGGGGGCGATTAAGACAGCAACGAGTAGGTTTTTTATACTTTGTTTGATCATGATAATCTCCAGATTAAATGGATCATTATTTCTCTATACTTTAGCGTTTCGGGCTGTGTGCTCCATGTTTACTCTGAAGGAGACAAGCGCCAGATCTACTATATATCAAATAGTCGGATTTCTGGCAGCCGACACGGTAACTGAGAAATTTGTGCTCGTGATCGTATCTCTACTTTTTGTTGTGATGATGTCCTATCTATTAGTGCGCCTTCAGGTTGCCCACAAGCAACCGCGTTATTTTATCTCACGGCTATTCCTCGCTTTGCTCGGGCCTCCGATGGGGCGGCGCAACGCGCTGGGCTTCGCTTGTTCGCTGCGCCATGTTCGCGGTGAAGAGGCCGCTCACTTCTTCGGGATGTGCGATTGTAGCCAGTTGCGGGAAGAGGTATTCTTAATGCCTCTTAAGGTTGCCCACTCTTTATCTGTGCTTCAGATGCCCACTGTGCATCCGCACTATTTATGAACAGCAAGAGCAGCCGGGGGCGTGTTTGACCTGGCGTCCTTTGCCGCCGCCGGGCATGTTGGCTTTGGGGCGACCGCCATTAGTGGCGATTTGCGGGGCTGAGATGAAATCTCTTGGTGCAGGTTTCTCACAGGTCGGGCAGTTTTGCGGGGCTTCAAATTCTGCCAATGGGGCACTTTTCGTGAATGTGCCATGGGTTTTGCAGGTGTAATTATAATTTGGCATGTTGTTTTCTCTTTTTAGCTGCGCTTCAGATGCCCACTTCGCATCCGCGCTTTCTTGATGGCCCTTCAGTTGCCCACTTCTTTAGTGCGCCTTCAGGTTGCCCACAAGCAACCGGCGCGGCATCCGCACTAGCAACTGGCCCGGCATCTGCACTGGCAACCGGCGCTGGTACGATGGTGTGGGCTATAGGTATTGTTAGCTGGCACTTTAGTTATGTTTTAGATAAATCACGGCACATTCATAGCATGAATTATTTGCTGGGTGAAAGTGATATTATGATTTGCTTTGAGGCTTTTATCATTTGTTTTTGTAAAGAATAAACATAAAAACGCAGCCGGTTGAATGGCTGCGTTTTAGGGTTGTTGTTAGTTCGCCTACAAAGCTGTGATGAATTATTTTTTCAGCAGATCGCGGATTTCTTCAAGGAGCACTTCATTGCGCGGGGGTTCTGATGGTTTTTCTTCTTCTTCTTTTTCAAACTGGGCTTTGGCTTTGTTGATCACTTTGATCATCATGAAAATTGCAGCCATGATGATGAGGAAACTAATCAGGTTATTGATAAACGAGCCATAATTAATAGCAACGGCTTCAGTGTCGCCGACTTTATCTTTTAGCGTGATGGCCAGGTCAGAAAAATCTATGCCGCCTAGCATCAGGCCGATCGGAGGCATGATGATGTCTGACACCAGTGATTTTACAACTGTGCCAATGGCGCCGCCGATGACGATGCCTGTTGCCATATCAACAAAATTACTTTTTAGCGCAAATTCTTTAAATTCGCTGAGCATTCCCATGTTATTTTCCTCTTCTTGCAGGTTTTTGGCATTAAGATGAACGAATCACGTTTAATATTTAACATTGTTATATTTTATTTGGCAGTGATAATCTGGAATAATGTAAATTACTAAATCTATCTTATCACTCAACAATTCCGGAATTTAAAGCAGTATAATTCTTTATACTGTTATGGGAAGTGAATTTAGGGGAGCAGTAATTATGATGGATCCTGAGCGATTTATTCCTTATTGGCGGGTGACCAGCAGGCTGAGTTTTATGCTGGCCGGATTTTTGTTTTTGCTCATGACGCTGGGGCTTTGTTTTTCGCATATTTTCGACCGGTTCCAGTTTCTTGGCTTTCCTGTCGGGGTTTTGTTAGCTGGCCATTTTGTTGTGTTGCTGATCATTGGGCTGATGTTCTGGTTTACGGGCACGCAGGATCATGTTGATAATAACTATGGTGCGAATGAAGACTTATAGAGGGTTTGACTATGTATTCCAGACACCGAATGATTAATCCTCTGCTTGGTGTATATTACGGAATTTTTACAGCCGTTTATATTGGACTGGTGGTTTTTCTGCTGATCCTGGAGCATATGGGTGTGGTTGACCGGCATCTGTTATATGCTCTGACTGTGGCGGCGTTTACCCTTTCTGTCAGCATTGCTGTGGCGGCGATGACAAAGACAGGAGATGATTTTTTTGTTTCCGGACGGCGGGTTCCGGCCGGATTGAACGGGCTTGTTTTGTTTGTTGTCTCAATTGGTGGGGCTGGGCTTTCCGGTTTGTTCGGGGCGGTGTTTTTTCTTGGTGTTGATTCATTTGCATTGTTATTTGGTGTGTTTGGCGGGGTCATTCTGACCGGTCTGATGATGGCGTCTTTTGTGCGCAAGGCCGGGATTTATACGGTGCCGTCTTTTTTTGAGGTCAGATACAGAAGCCGATTTATCGGGGTGATTGCCGGGTTATGCGTAATGTTGCCAACCGGCTTATTTGCTTTGGCTGAATTGTCGATCATTAAAATTGTCGGGCCGATGATACTTGGTGTTTCTGCTGAAATCTCTCTTGTTGTCATTTTTGTTGTGGCGATGCTGATCATATTGCCGGGCGGGGTGCGCTCTATGGGCTGGGCGCAATGTGGTTTGGCGATCGTGGTGGTGCTGGGGCTTATTATCCCGCTGGTGATTGTTTCTATGCAACTGACCAACCTGCCTATTGCTCAATTAACTTATGGCAGCCTGATTGATGATATTGAGGCATTTAAAAGTGTTCGCAGTGTAGCTGAAGTAAATGCTCATGAGGTGTGGTCAGGTTTATTTCTAGATGAGAAACACGCTGTAAAACTACCGTTTTTAACTGGCGAAGCAGGGCTTGGCGCCGCTTCAAAGTTTTCTTTAATGGTGATTATTGCGCTGGGTATTGCCAGCATGCCGGCGCTTGTGATGCGTGCGGGGGTTACCTCTGGTGTGTTTCAGGCTCGAAAAAGTTATGCCTGGGGCGCGGCGCTCATTGGCCTTCTTATTCTGACCTTGCCGGCTTATGGCATATTTCTGCGCTATATGATTTTTAATCCTGAGATGAAGATTGTTCTTTCGAATTTACCTGAGTGGATCAGTGTTCTTGATGGTGCCGGTTTTTTTCAGGTGAGTGATTTAAACGGGGACGGAGAAATTTTAGCTGAGGAAATTCTGCTTTCAAGAGATGGGGCCTTTGTCAGCTTTCCCTTTATGGCCGGTCTGAACGGGACCATGCAATCGCTTTGTTTTGCAACGATCATGGCGGCGGCATTAGCGAGTTTTTGTGCGAGGGTGATGACGTTTGGAAAATTATTTGCCTTTGATCTGAATATTCGTAAATCTGAAATAGAAGCCGATGTTGGTGGGCAGGCTGTTATGATCTGGACAAGGATCGTGGTGTTTATTTTTGCCGGCTTGGCGGCGTGGCTGGTTTATCAGTTTGATTTTGATCCGTTTCAATTGTTTTTTGCGGGTTTAATTGTTTCAGCTGCGGCTTTGTTTCCCAGCCTCTTGCTGAGTATCTGGTGGCGGAGGATGAATAAAACGGGGCTGTTTTTCTCATTGTTAACTGGTGTCGTGCTTTCGGCTGGTGGGCTGTTTGTAACGAATTTGGGGGCTGAAACAGCGCCTTATGGATTGGATCTGGTTCAGTTGGGATGCGGCGCTGTTTTGTGTTCATTTCTGGTGGGCATTATTGGCGCGTTGATTGGCCCAAAACCAACTGGTGCTGATCTTGAAATGTTGACAGAGATAAGAACGCCAGGCGGCGAGGCTGTTTATGACAGGATGTTGCGCCTCGCCATGCCTCGCCGGACGAACTCGTCAGGTTGATATTGAAAAACTTAAAGACCGGAACCTTACAATTCAGTTTCGGGTCCTTTGTAGCGCTCTTCGCGCAGGCGTTTCATAGCACCGCCAAATTTGCGGATCATTTTTTCCATATAGGTGATGGCTTCATCAACTTCTTCATCTGAGGGTAGTTTGAACTTTTTGTCATGCTCCAGATCATCCGGAGATTGTTTCAATTGCTCAAGGTCAGCAAGGCGTTGCTTTAATTTTAAGTTTTCCAGCTTCAGGGCTGCAATCTGCTCATTTTCATCAGCAGGCGATGAGTTTTTCTGCTCCTGCGTCATTTCTCGCATGGGTTCGCATGCCCAGCTTTCAAATGATTTTTTGCAGTTTGACATTGCGCCAGTTTGCTTATCAAGGCGAATGATGCCGTCATCCGTTTCTATCATGGTGTAACGGCTGGTTTCTTCTGCCATGGCCACCATAGGCATGGCCGGGGAGAGAAGCAGAACTGCGCAAATGAGAACCGGTTTTAATTGTTTCGAATAGGGTGATTTAACAGTCATTTTCGGGTTTCCTCTCTCTCAAATCTATATGAGAAAATTTTATCCTCTGCTGATAATGAGATGAAATCATGATTGTTTTTCAGATTTACGATTTCTTCGGAATTTATTTGCAGGAAACAGGTGCTATATTACCACCTTTTTGCTGTTTCAAACAGTTTTTCTTGTTTTGGGGGATGCACCATAGGGGTGAATCACTTATTCAATTAAAGTGATGCATTTTGCGGTGAGTTTACCGCGGTAGCTGTATTCGTTCTATTTGTGGATTTGCCTTCCTGTGTTGACGGTTTTCATGAATTTTTAAATGCAGACTACCAGAGCTTTGATTTCAAGCCGGGTGTTTGTTTTGTCGTCACCTTGATCAGTATTTTGAGTGGGAGTTGTTGTGGCTTTAAGTACTGTCGGATTTTAGGACGCGTTCTGTTTTTCTCGCGTCAGTGATCAATTCAAGGGTAGCGAGATGTCGTTTCAAGCAGAGCAGAAATTGAGAATGCTCCAGAAGAATACCCGGACAAGAGGGGATGCTTCTGGTGACGCCGGAACTGCGCGCTTTGCCGGAGACGACACTGAGGGCCGCTCAGAAAACTGGCCGAATTCAGATTTAGAAACCATTCTTGGCCGTATCAATAGTGTGATGACTGACCCTAAAGGGGCGCCTCATTCCTTTACATCTGAGGATGGGGCCGGAACTGCTGGTTCGGGAATTCATGGCTCTGGCGGGGAGTATGGCAGTGCTTTCAACCAACACGCTTCTGAACTGAACGAAAGGCCTTATCAGACTGCAGGCCGCAAGGATGAATGGTCCGTTGAGGAAACGCAGGCGCCTGAAGGTTTTGTCCCATCTGAGCCAACGGATATGTTGCAGCCTTATAGTGAAGTTTTAAACGAAGTGCGTGATTATTTTAATGACCGCCACTCACTTGACCCCAGTCAACGCCTGATGGATGAGCAGAACCGGGGTTCCATTACTGATGATATGCAGCGGTTTACCAGTCAGGATGAGTTTGGTGCTGTTGGTGCCGGTTCTCAAAACCAGCCTGGTGGGCAGGGGCTGAACAAAGAAGAGCCGGTGCCACTGAAGCTGTGGGATAAAGAGCCTTATGATGCGCGGCCGAAGGAAATCAGTGAATTTAAGCCAGCCAAACCGGTTGATTCAATTTTTACACCGATTAAGTTTGATAACCCATTTACGAGAGACCATGCCTCGGTTGAGCTTTTTACGCCAGATAATAATGACCTGAAACAATTGCGTTTCGAACTGGTTGACCGGATTTCGCAGCTTGAGCAGGTGCTTGGTCATCACTTTGGTGACAGGGAAGATGTTGCTAATGAAGCGGCTCAATCTGCCGTGCAAATGATGCTTAAAAATCTTGATGACAGTGCGCTGGGCCAGCGACTTGCTGATATTGAAACGGCATTTGTTCTGTTTCAGAAAACTCAGGATGAGAAAAACAAAAATACCACGCAGACTTTGCAAAAACTTGGTGCTGCATTGGCGAAAATCGCACCAGATATGAAGGTATCTGAATTGCTTGGAGGGTCGACTTCGGCGCAATTGCAGAAACTTGCTGGCAATCATGCTGAGGTGACTGAGGTTGTGGAAACCCGTCAGGAAGCTGGCATGGCCGCAGGAGAGGCACAATCACAAGATTTACACACCAGTGAAAAGTCTGTTCTGGATCAAAATTATTTAAATGCCGAGAAAGACGCTCAGGGGGCGGGTTCGCAAGATGCGGATTTACAGGTGAGCGGGAATTTATCAACCGGACAAAATGAGGGTTTAGCTGACGGGGATGATGGTTCTGGTGAGGGACAACCCGCAGAAGACCATGACAAAGAGAGCAGCCATGCTTCTGGATTGCCTGAATCAATGAGTGCGTTTGACCCAAGCCGTTCTGGCAAAGCGATGCAGCGGCCAGAAGAGGGGGGGCAGCCACCTGCTGTTCCTCAGGTTCTGGCCCATTCAATGTCACCAGTTGCGGACAGTCAGATTGAAAGTAATGAGCAGGGTAGAGACGCGCAAACACAAACCGAGCAAACGGCCCTCTCACCAACAGCGCAGGATTTAGCTGAGGATGATGAACTGGGAACGATTGATCAGTTACGTAAAGTTTTGAGTGAAGGACAGCAGGACCGTTCTTTTGGTAAACAGGAACATATAGATATGGCGCATGAGGCAGGTGAAGATATTTATAAAGATGATTTCCTTGGAAAAACCGCCGCCCTTCGAAACCAGTTTAATCAATCGCAAATCGTTTCAAACGATGAGGACCTTTATAAAATAGGGCAGCGCAAATCCCGTTTACCTGTTGTGATTGTTGTTGTTGCTTTGTCTCTGGCTGCGATGGCGATTGTGTTTAAAAATAACAGTAAAGACCTGCAGGCCATATTCAATAATCTTTACGGATATGTTCAGGGTGCGATCAGCGGGACTGCAACCAAACCGCAAAAAGCTTCTGAGATTTTAAAGGATGATGGAACTGTTAAAACCAGCCTTATTCAGGAGAAAAACGAGGACGGGGTTGAAGAAGACCCGAGTACGACCGGCAATATCGGCAGTAAGAGACTGGCGGGCCGGAAAAAAATAAATCCGAGACTTTCGGACCCGCAAAAAGATGCCGGGATTTCTCCTGAGCTGTTATTGCCTCAGGTTAATGGTGTGCTTGGATTGCCGCCAGCGCTTATCGGGCCATACTCCCTGCGCCATGCGGCGGCGAATGGTGATGCTTCAGCACAATATGAGGTGGCCCGGCGGTTTAGCCTTGGACAGGGTGTGCCGAAAGATCATGACATGGCGGTGAAGTGGTATATGCATGGTGCGGCGCAAGGCTATGCGCCTTCGCAATATCGGCTGGCGACTTATTTTGAACGGGGCCTTAGTGTTGAGAAGAATATTGAAAGAGCACGGATCTGGTATAAACGGTCGGCTGAGCTTGGCAATCTAAAAGCAATGCATAATCTGGCGGTTGTCAGCACAACGCTCAATCAGAAACGGTCGGACTATAAAGAGGCCATTTATTGGTTCAAGCAGGCGGCGAGCCGCAATCTTGCTGACAGTCAGTTTAACCTGGCGATTTTATATCAAAACGGTGTTGGTCTCGAAAAAAATAATGTTGAAGCTTATAAATGGTTTTCACTTGCCGCGCGCCAGGGTGATCTTGATGCATCAATTCGCCGCGACGCGCTAGAGAAACAGCTGACCAAAGTTGAGTTGCTGGCAGCATCTCGCCAATTGCAGGGCTGGAAACCAGTTGCTGTTGACACCAAGGCGAATTCAAACGGGCTGATATCAAGCCATATGACAAGCACGTTATCGCATGCAAATGAAACGATCGAAAGATCACGGGTTTTAACGGCGCAGATTTTATTACGGAAACTTGGCTATAGGCTTGAGGAAGTTGATGGGTTGTTAAATGACCAGACGATTGCGGCCATCAAGAAATTTGAGAAGGCTAAAGGCATGTCAATTACCGGTAAAGTCACGCCGGAACTGGTGCAAAAACTAAACAAAGCGGCAATATAAGTTCTGTTTACAACATAAATTAAATTTTTATTCCTCTTTCTCCCAATGCCCCATTGACCTCCTGTGTTATGAAGCAGAATATAGCTTATACAAAAAATATTATTCTGCTTTATCACTCACTTGCATTGGCTGTCAGATTGCAGGGGCTTTATGTATTTTCCTTTTTCTCTTGTTACATAATCCGGTTGATTTATATCTGATTGTTTAATTCAAATTTATCGCTTCTCTCACTATTGGGACGAAATTCACCCATGCAAATTTATTTGCCGATAGCTGAAATCTCAGTCAACATTTTTGCCATTCTTGCAATGGGGGGTGCGGTTGGGTTTCTTTCGGGAATGTTTGGGGTTGGTGGCGGTTTTTTGATGACTCCGTTGTTGATATTTACCGGCATACCGCCAACAGTTGCTGTGGCTACCGGGGCAAACCAGATTGTGGCATCCTCAGTTTCAGGGGCGCTAGCACAATGGCGGCGCGGTAATGTTGATGTCAAACTTGGCACCGTTTTGCTGATTGGCGGTGTTGTTGGCTCTTTTGCCGGGGTGCAGCTTGTGAAGTGGCTGCGTGAGATTGGTCAGATTGATCTGTTTATTTCACTGGCTTATGTCACCTTTCTTGGGGTGATTGGTGGCCTGATGATGGTTGAGAGCCTGAATGCCATCAGGCGTTCGAAACTCGGGACGGTTTCTGTTCGCAATAAGAGTCGTCATAACTGGGTGCATGGATTGCCCTTAAAAATGAGATTTCATCGATCCAAACTGTTTATCAGTGCGATACCGCCGCTTGTGCTTGGGTTGATTGTTGGTTTGCTGGTTGCGCTCATGGGTGTTGGTGGCGGGTTTATTGTAGTCCCCGCCATGATTTATCTGCTGCGCGTGCCGACCAATGTGGTTGTCGGGACGTCTCTGTTTCAGATTGTGTTCGTTACTTCCATTGTGACGATTTTGCATTCTACGGCGAACCAGACGGTTGATATTCTGCTGGCTCTGTTGCTGATGATTGGCGGCGTGATTGGTGCGCAATTCGGGGTGAGGGCCGGGCAGTATCTTAAAGGTGAGCAATTGCGGGCCTTGCTCGGCGCGATGGTGCTGGCGGTTGGTATGCGTATGGCTGTTGAGCTGATCATAAGGCCTGATGAGCTTTATTCTATTGCTCCGATGTTGGGGGGGTGATGATGAGCTATCGAATGACTGTTAACATTCTGAAATGCCTAACTGTTGTTTGTTTGCTGGTCACAGCTGCTCAAACCAGAGTGCATGCTGACGGGGTTATTACCGATCTTTCATCGGATAAAGTGCCGATTGAATGGAACTTTACCGGTGCCAATATTTTTCTTTTCGGGGCGATTGAAGGTGAGATCAGTGAAGAGAACAAGCCTGATGTGATCGTTGTGGTGCGGGGGCCAGAAAAGAAACTCGTTGTGCGCAAGAAAGAACGTATGGCCGGTATCTGGATCAATACAAATCCGAATGAGCTTAAATCTGTGCCGCTTTATTATTCTGTGGTGAGTTCGCGGCCGATCCGTGATATCGCGCCGGCTTCATTGCTTGACAGTCTTGGTATCGGCTTTGAGTCACTGGTGAGCCGGTTGTCACGTGAGATGGATGTTGAAAATACGAAAACGGCGGAAACATATTCTGAGGCAGCGGTTCGGTTGATGGAAGCGCAGGGGCTTTATAAAACGGGCGGCCTCGGCGTTAAGATTGTTGGGGATCGGTTGTTTCAGGTCAATATTACGCTTGGGGCCAATGTGCCATCGGGCTCATTTTATGCCGATGTTTATCTGTTTCGGGGCGGGAAATTGCTGGGGCGCCGCATAACACCGCTGACCATTCATAAATCAGGCTTTGAGCGTGTGGTTTATAATTTTGCTTTCGATTATCCGTTTTTCTATGGGGTTATCGCGGTGTTTCTGGCGGTAATCGCCGGGCTGGCAGCGACAGCTCTGTTCAGAAAAGAATAAACCAAAATCATCACTTCTGATTTTCGGTAGCAGTTTGCCGGGGTTAACTTCCATTATCCCCAAGGGCCACCGAATTTGTCTTTGTCTTTGTTCTGACCGGGTGTGTTATCGCTTTGGGCTTCATCCCAGGGACCTGGTTCATGGTCCGGGTCCTGTTGCTTTTGAATAAAATCAGCACCAGAAGAATCTAATTTTCCTGTAAAGCCCATTGGTTGCCCTGTCGGGCTTTCCAGCTGGCCCCATTCTTCGGCCAGATTTTCAAGCGCAATGATGCGGTTTTCTGTGTTGGGGTGGGTGGAGAAAAGGTTGTCCATCCGCTGACCGCTCAAGGGATTGATAATAAACATATGGGCGGCAGCGGGATGTTCTTCCGCTTCGGGAAAAGGGGTTCGCCCGGCAGCAACGGCGATTTTATAAAGGGCAGACGAAAGCCATAAGGGGCGCTGGCAAATTTCGGCACCAATTTTATCAGCTTCATATTCTCTTGTGCGGCTGATGGCCATCTGCACAATGCCTGCTGCCATTGGTGCGAGGATGACCATGGCTAGTGAGGCGATCATACCGGGGCCATTATCGCGGCGGCCACCGAATAAAAGTCCGAAATTGGCGATCATTGAAATGGCACCGGCGATGGTTGCGGTGACCGTCATGATGAGTGTGTCGTGATTTTTAATGTGCGCAAATTCGTGTGCCATGACACCGGCGACTTCTTCTTTGGTCAGCACATCCAGCAGGCCCGTTGTGGCAGCGACAGCGGCATTTTCAGGATTGCGGCCGGTTGCAAAGGCGTTGGGTTGTTCTGTATGAATGACATAAACCGCTGGCATTGGCAGGTCTGCATTTATAGCGAGTTGTTCGACAATGCTGTACAGCTCGGGTGCTGAGTTTCTGTCCACTTCAACGGCGTTATGCATTGAAAGGACCATTTTATCTGAGTTCCAGTAACTGAAAATATTCATGGCAAGTGCAACCGCGAAAGCGATCAGCATGCCTGTCTGGCCACCTAGAATGCCACCAATGCCAACAAACAGGGCTGTCATAAGGGCTAGCAGCAGGGCGGTTTTGGCGTAACTCATTCATTTCTCCATATGAAAGCAGGTTGCACTAAGTCATTTGCAAGGTCAGAATTGTTCACTATAAGTTTTGTGCGTCTGTACTGGTTGTATATTATCTCATAACCTGGCTCAGATGCGCATTTGTTATCATATATGGGTATGATTTTTTATTGCGGCAAGGGAATGACGATGAAAACAGATGAAAAATCACAAAAAAAGCAGCTTTCCCCTGCTGCCAGACGAGCTCTTCAGGAAGCTGAGGAGCGGCGAAAGTCAAACGAGACTGCTATTGGGGCGGGTAAAGTGGCATATAATTCAGAAAAGCCACATGAAATTGGCGGGCGTGACGGACCGGATCCGGTGCGGTTTGGAGACTGGGAAAAGGGTGGCATTGCCTCTGACTTTTAAAGCCTGACATTTTTAATGTTGACTGACAGTCTCGAAAATCCCGCAATTACTGCTTATATTTTTTGCAAACAGAGGATTTTTCATGATGCGACACAGCTCCACCCTATTCACAGTTTTTGCAATTCTGTTGCTTCCCATTGCTGTTGGCAGTTTCTCTTTATCCAGTGGTGCTGTTGAGCTTGGGTATCCGCCGCATGAAAAACCAGATGAAATGAAGGCTGAGAAGAAGGTAACGGAGCAGCAGACAGTTGAGCAAATTTTAGCTGAGCAAAATACGGTTGAGATAAAGACGGTCGAGACAATGAGGGAAGAGGCAAAGACGATCGCTAAAGTTTCAGTTGCGGCTGTTATCACACCGACACAGGCGGATGGATCCGCCTGGGATATTGGGGCTGGGGCTGATTTGGTTTTATGTGGGGCGGCGGGATGTTATGTAAGTAACGGGTTGGAGCAGGATGCGACTTTTTATGCTGGCAGTGGCGCTTTGCGGCTGATTAAAAAAGCCGGTGCTTGCCGTGATGTGGTGAAGTGTATGTTTCGCGGGGTTGAGCTTGGTAAATTACAAACGGAAACGGAAAAAGCCGTTCAGCTTGTTGATGTGGATTATGTCAGCCACAGTTATTTTGGTGAGGTTTATGCTGATGGGCCTGACCAGTGCCAAAATGTGGATGTGACAGTGATGTGTGAAAAAGGGGTTCACCGGCAGACATTTTCGCTTTGGTTTATTGCCGAAGATGTGGCGCAAAAGGCAGGTAAGGCGGGGCTGGATTATGTCTTGTTTAAGGGGCTTGATCAGCAGCGGGTTGAGGCACTGACGCAAAATCTTGGAGACAGCCGGAAACGGTTGCGGGCGGCAGTATCAGAATTTTACCGAAAATTGCTGGCCGATGATGAAGGAAGTAAAACGGTGCCTGCTTCCTGTTTGAACCAACCGGCATTTTTAGCTGAGACTTTTTATGTTATGGGGCTTGCTGATGCCAACGGCAGACGGGCTGAATTATTGTTAAAGGATCTGGTGGGGCAGTTGCCATTATCCAGAGTGGCAGGGCTTATTCGACGGACACCAGCTTTTTACTGGGCCTTTATGGACATTACAAAACAGTTTGAGGCCTTTGCCGGGGCTGATGAATTTATTTTTAAAGATGATGAAAAAGAATTGCAGTTAAAGCCTGTGAAAATTGCTGTGTCAGATGGTGAAAAAGACCTGACCGGAACGGCGAGTGAAAAGCTGAACCTTGAAAAACATCAGCTAATTTATGGTTGGCAGGTGAAAGCGCGGGCGAAAGCTGCGCTTGAGGGATGTCGCTAAAGTTAGCCACTGTTAATAGCAGATGTCGTTAGGCTGCATGGAGGGCTGGTAACTCTGTTCATAATGCTAACCATATTGCTTTGAAACATTTGTTTTCTTTGCATGAATTGTGTTTTGATGGGCCAGAGAGTTGTGTTGAGGCTTAAGACAGCGACGATCTTTCTCGAGAGATTATTAGCGGGGCAATCAGGATGGGTTCGGGTGCAGCTATGGTGATCGGGGATGAAAAATTACTTTCTGGTAAAATGATTGTGCTTGCGCTCTATTTTTTAAAAATCGGGCTGAACGGATGGGCGCTTTATCAGGTGCAGGCTAACCCGGAAGTGGTTTTCGCGAAGATCAGATCTGGCGGGCCGTTTATCTATCTCTCTATTGATCATTATCTTAATTATTTCTCTTACGATCTGTTGTTTCTTCTATTTGGCATCATTGGGTATTTTCTGTTTCCTCGAAACAGGTGGCGCATTCTGGTGGGTGTGATTGTAGTATCAATCGGGGCCGGACTTTTTCTTAGTGGCCGGGTCTGATTTGTGCTAAATAGGTTTTGTACTTTTCCTGGCTGACTATTCCCAGAATTTTCATAAGAGATTACCCTTTGGCTAAAATCCTACAAATCATACCTGAGTTAAAAACAGGCGGGGCTGAAAAGTCCGTGGTTGAAATGACCGAGGCAGTTGTTGATGCGGGGGGACAGTCTCTGGTGGTGACGGAGGGTGGTGCGCTTTGTGCTGATGTTGAAGCAAAGGGCGGGCGGGTTGTGCTGATGCCCGTTGCTTCTAAAAACCCATGGAAGATTTATCAAAATGGTTTGAAGATTGCCCGGCTGATCAGAGATGAAAATGTTTCGCTTGTGCATGCGCGTTCGCGAGCGCCGGCATGGAGCGGGCTGATGGCGGCGCGCAAAAGTGGCGTTCCGTTTGTGACGACATATCACGGCGCTTATAATCAGAAATCAGCCATTAAAGGATTTTATAATGGTGTGATGGCCAGAGGTGACTGGGTGATCGCGAATTCCCGTTTTACAGCTGAGCTGATTAACAAACGACACAATCCTGATCCTTCGAAAGTGCAGGTGATATATCGCGGTGTTGATGTTGATGAAATTGACAGGGCGGCAATTTCTAAGACCCGGCTTGATGAGATGCGCCGTGCGTGGGGGCTTAATGACCCGGCTTTGGCGGATAAAAAAATTATATTGCACGCAGCAAGACTGACAGAGTGGAAAGGTCAGCGCGATGTGATTGAGGCGGCGCGGCAATTAAAACTTCGCGGTGATGACCGGGCTTTGATGATCCTCGCCGGGAGTGCGCAGGGGCGAACGGCTTATGAAAACGATTTAAAAGAACTGATACGGGTTGGCGGGCTTGAAAAGCATGTACGACTTGTAGGGCATGTCAATGATATGGGCGCGGCCTATGCGCTGGCGGATATTGTTGTTGTTGCTTCTTCTGAGGCAGAGGCTTTTGGCCGGGCAGCGGCAGAAGCACAAGCGATGGGATGCCCTGTTATTGCGACTGATATTGGCGCGCCGCCTGAATTTTTAAATCTTGGCCAAGGTGAGACGAGAGCAACGGCATGGCTTGTTCCTGTGGCTAACGGGGCTAAAATTGCAGAGCGGATCGTTGATATTCTGGAGCTCACCCCAGATGAACTTGCTGAAATGGCGGTTATTGCGCGGCGTTATATTTCTGAGAAATTCACCACCAGATTGATGCAAAAGCAGACAATTGAAGTTTATGAACGGTTATTAGGTGGGCCACTGGCCACAGTTTGAATTTAATGTGTGCAGCGATAAGCTAATTTTCTTGACGAAATAAATGCTGTTTGGTTGTAATTTATAGGTTATATACATTATTATGTTTAATTCATTTTACGCAGTCAGTATTTGGAAAATACGATCACTGCCATGCGGAATTAAATTTTAGTAGAAACAATACAGGAGATACAGCTATCGCTCGCCGACCAATGAAGGCAACGCCAAAAAAAGATGACGGACCTCGCATCAATGAAGATATTGATGATAATGAAGTTCAGCTTATTGATGAGACCGGGGAAAATGTTGGCCTGGTACCAACGGAAGATGCGCTAAACCGAGCACTTGAAAACAATATGGATCTGGTTGAAATCAATGCCGGTTCAAAGCCGCCTATTGTTAAAATTCTGGATTATGGCAAATATAAATACCAGGCTCAGAAAAAAGCAGCTGAAGCCCGCAAGAAGCAAAAATCATTCGATGTGAAAGAGATTAAGCTTCGGCCGAATATCGACACGCATGATTATGATGTGAAAATGCGGAATATGCAGCGGTTTTTCGATGCCGGTGATAAGGTGAAGGTGACCTTGCGTTTTCGGGGCCGTGAAATGGCGCATCAGCAGCTTGGCATGGAACTTTTGCGCCGCGTGAAAGAGCAGACGGAAGAGATTGCCAAAGTTGAGCTTGAGCCACGGCTTGAAGGTCGTCAGATGATTATGGTGCTGGCACCAAGATAGTTTTATTGTGGGCTGGATGGTTGAATGATAATCCGGCTCATTTACAGATTAGATTAAGATCGAGTGGTTGTTGACTGCTCGATCTTTTTTTGTGGTTTGGATTTGCGAGCAAGAATATGCCTAGTGCCGGAGCTGCATTTGAAAGATGTTTGATGCGAAACTATGACGTTGTGATTATTGGGGCTGGGGCTGCTGGCATGATGTGCGCTCTTGAAGCGGGCCAGCGGGGGCGGTCTGTTCTGCTGGTTGAGCATAGCAAAGCAGTTGGAGAAAAAATCAGAATTTCTGGAGGGGGGCGCTGTAACTTTACCAATCTTGATTGTGGGCCGGGGCAGTTTCTTTCTCACAATAAACATTTTTGCATTTCAGCTTTAAAACAATATACAGCGCAGGATTTTATCTCGCTGGTCGAGCGGCATGGCATTGCTTACCATGAAAAAACTCTTGGTCAGTTATTTTGCGATGGGTCTTCAAAGGAAATTATCGAGTTACTGAAGGCTGAAATGGCGAACGGTGGCGTTGAAATTAGGTTGCAAACGGAAGTGAGAAAGATAGAAAAAAACGAGCCAGGGTTTGGGTTGTTCATAGGGTCGGCTGGGAATGATAGCGTAGAAGACCAGTGCGGAGAGATTGCTTGCCAATCGCTTGTTATTGCAACTGGCGGGAAATCTATTCCTAAAATGGGGGCAAGCGGATTTGGATATAAGGTGGCGGCGCAATTTGGTGTGGGGGTTGTTGAAACCCGCCCTGCTCTGGTGCCGCTGATGTTTGATGGCGCTTTGCTTCAGGAAGTGAAGCCGCTTGCTGGAGTGGGTGTGGATGTTGCGGTGAGTTATGAAAAAACAAGATTTAACGAAGCGATGCTTTTCACGCACCGGGGCCTGAGCGGCCCGGCCATATTGCAGATTTCTTCTTTCTGGCGGGAGGGGAATGATGTCACGATAGATCTGTTGCCGGAGTTTGATGTATATGACTTTTTGCGTCATGAGCGGGGTGTGAATGGCAAGAGGTCATTGCAGACTGTGCTGGCAGTTCATTTGCCAAAGCGGGTTGTTGAGATGATTGCGGCGCATCTGGATGTTAAAGGCAATCTGGCTGATCTTTCTGATAAAAAATTAAAAGAAATACAGACCGTGATTTCCAACTGGCAGGTACGCCCGGTTGGGACGGAGGGGTATAGAACCGCGGAGGTTACGCTTGGCGGGGTGGATACGAATGCGCTTCATTCTAAAACCATGATGGTGAAAGATGTTGAGGGGCTTTATTTTATTGGTGAGGTGGTTGATGTGACCGGCTGGCTTGGAGGTTATAATTTCCAATGGGCCTGGTCATCGGGCTGGTGTGCCGGTCAGGCCGTATAGATAATTGATCGGCTCTGGCCCTTAAACTCACGCCGCAATATTATGGTGCGGATTTCAGGGCCAGAGATTAAAATTATTGATCAGGAGCGGATTTCACCGCCAGTGGCTTTGCTCACGGCTGCGATAATTTTGGCGGCAACGGCTTCAATTTCTTCATCTGTCAGCGTTTTCTGGTTTGGCTGTAAAGTTGCTTCAATGGCGAGTGATTTTTTATCTTCGCCTAGATTGCCACCTGTGAAGACATCAAACAGATTGATGTTAGTTATCAGGTTTTTGTCTGCTCCGCGCGCGGCGCGAATGACATCACCGGCATTGACATTACTATCAACAATAAAGGCAAAATCACGCGAGACGGGCTGGAGGTCTGTGATCTCCAATGCGCCTTTTGATCGGGATTTTTTCTTTGGTACCGGCAGGGCATCAAGGTTGATTTCAAAACCGACCACAGGCACTTTGATATCCATAGCGACTAATGTTTCTGGGTGGAGTTCACCAAAGACACCAAGGATATTTTTTGGGCCGAGGCGAATGACGCCAGAGCGACCGGGGTGATACCAGGCTGGCGCATCTGTTGTGATCTGCAATTTGCTTTCATCAAGGCCAAGGGTTTCCAGCAGGGCAATGGCGTCGGCTTTTGCGGCGTGAAATGTTACTGGTTTCGCGTTTCCGCTCCAGTGTCTGCCTCTGCCGCTATGACTGGCTGTGCCGCATCGAATGGCACTTGCAATCATGTGCTGGCCTTTTTCCTGATCGGTTTCATAAGTCTGGCCGACTTCGAATAATACCGGGTCTTCACTGCTGCGGGCGATGTTGCGGGCTGCGGCGCTTAAGAGGCCGGGTAAGAGTGAAGGGCGCATGTCCGACATGTCAGCAGAGATCGGGTTGATCAGTTGTAATTCTTTTGAGCCACCGCCAAACAGTTTGGCGTCTTCTTCTTTGATGAATGACCAGTTGATGGTTTCAACTGCGCCTCTGGCGGCAAGTGCACGGCGGGCGGTTCTGACTTGTTTTTGTTTTTCAGTCAGCACAGGGCGGGCGATGCCAAAGGTGCGTGGCAGGGCAGTTGGTGTGACTTTATCAAGCCCGACAATGCGAATGGCTTCTTCAACAAGATCGGCGGGGCCGTCAATATCCGGCCGCCAGCTTGGCACTGCGACTTTGACTTGCTGGCCTTTGCCTGAAACTTTAAAACCTAAATCTTCAAGAGTTTTTGTCACCTCTTTGTTGGAAAGGGTGACGCCTGTGAGTTTGGTGACCAGTTGCAAGTCAAACTCAACGGTTTTTTCCGGCCTGGGCGGGGTGCCGGCTTTGATAAGTTCACTTGGCGTGCCGCCACAAATTTCAAGTACCATTTTGGTAGCGAGGTTGACACCAAGCTCAATGGATTGGGGGTCAATGCCGCGCTCGAATCTGTATCTTGCGTCTGAATTAATATTCAGTTTTCGTCCTGTCATGGTGATGTTGATCGGGTCAAAATAAGCGGCTTCGATCAGCACATTGGTTGTTTCATTTGTCGAGCCGGTTTCTTCACCGCCCATGATGCCGCCAATGCCGAGCACATTTTTCTCGTCCGCGATAACGCAGGTGCCATCCAGCTGCTCATAAGTTTTTCCATCAAGGGCGAGGAGTTGTTCGCTTTGTTTGCCTTCTCTGGCTGAAATGTTGCCGGATAGCTTATCTGCATCATATACGTGCAGTGGGCGGCAGCGGTCATAAGAGATGTAGTTTGTGATATCAACGAGGGTGTTGATCGGGCGCAGGCCAATGGCGCGCAGCCGGGCTTGCAGCCATTGTGGTGAACGGCCATTTTTGACGTCTTTTATATAGCGACCGTAAAAGGCGGGGCAATAATGAGCCTTGTCTTTTGAAAAATCGAGATTGATAGCAACCGGGCTTTTAAATTCGCCTTTTTCATTATAGCCGAAATCTTCTTCCTTTAACGTGCCAAGGCCTGCTGCTGCGAGGTCTCTTGCGATGCCGCGCACGCCAAGGCAATCCGGCCGATTGGGGGTGATGGCGATTTCTATGACGGGGTCATTTAATTTTGCATAATCTATATAGCGGTTGCCGATATCTGCTTCTGCATTTGCGCCGAGTTCGATGATGCCCTCATGTTCGTCTGAGAGTTGAAGCTCACTTTCTGAACACATCATGCCCATGGATTCAACGCCGCGGATTTTGGCTTTGGTCAGGGTGAAATCAAGCCCTGGCACATAGGTGCCAACTGGGGCGAAGACACCAAGCAGATCTTTTTTCGCATTTGGCGCACCACAGACAACCTGAAACGTTTCACTGCCGGTGTCGACTTTGCAGAGCTGGAGTTTATCTGCATCAGGGTGTTTTTCAGCGCTGATGATTTTTGCGATGATGAAATTGCCTAATGTGTCAGCCGGGTCGCTAACCTCTTCAACTTCAAGGCCGATGAGGGTAAGTTTTGCCAGGATGTCTTCTAAGGGGGCCTCTGTTTCCAGATGATCTTTCAGCCAGCTTAAAGTAAATTTCATGGTTTATAGCCCTCCTTGAATGGTCGGGACATTGAGAACATTGAAGCCATAATGTTTGAGCCAGCGCAGGTCACTGGCGAAAAATGAGCGTAAATCCGGCATGCCGTATTTCAGGGTGGCGAGGCGATCAATGCCGATGCCAAAGGCAAAGCCCTGGTAGATTTCAGGGTCAAGGCCGACATTTCTTAAAACATTCGGGTGGACCATGCCGCAGCCGAGAATCTCCATCCAGTTTTCGTCGCCGCCAAAGCGGACTTCTTCACCGACTTTGGAATAACCGATGTCGACTTCTGCTGAGGGTTCAGTGAAGGGGAAGTGAGAGGCACGAAAGCGCATGATGACTTCATCAACTTCAAAAAATGTTTTGCAGAACTCTTCCAGCACCCATTTGAGGTGACCCATATGGGTTTCCTGATCAATGACGAGGCCTTCAATCTGATGGAACATCGGGGTGTGGGTCTGGTCACTGTCGCTTCGAAAAACGCGGCCTGGTGCAATGATGCGCAGGGGTGGTTTTTCAGATTCCATGGTGCGGATTTGCACGGGGGATGTGTGGGTGCGCAGAACGCGGCGGCTGCCATCTTGTTTTTCTGCGAAATAGAAAGTGTCGTGTTCCTGTCTTGCCGGGTGTTCAGCCGGGATATTGAGTTTGGTGAAGTTGTTTTCATCGGTTTCAATATGCGGGCCTTCGGCCATTTTAAACCCGAGATCGGCGAAAATTTCTGTGATCTCTTCCCAGACCTGAGATATCGGGTGAATGCGGCCCTGATTAACCGGGTTTTCCCGCATTGGCAGGGTGACGTCTTCGCGCTCTGTTTCAAGTCGTTTGTTAAGAGCGGCGCGTTCAAGTTCAGCCTTGCGGGTTTCGAGGTTTTCGGTGACCGCTTGTTTGACCTTGTTGACGGCCTGACCAAAAGTTTTGCGCTGTTCCGGTTCCATTTTGCCAAGACCTGACATCAGGGCTGAGATGGAGCCTTTTTTACCTATGGCGCCAACTCTTATTTCTTCAAGTGCACCAAGGTCATTGGTATTCTTAATGGCTTTAATCAGATCTTTTTCAAGTGTTTCCAGCTCAGACATGGTCGGCCTTTTCTATCGTCCTCGATATTGGTCTTTAAAATCGGTCTTACGAAAAACGTACAAATGTTTAGCTCAATTTTTAGAGAAGGGGTAGCCCTTCTTCTTAATTTGTATCGTCTCATAACCGGGATGTTGTGGTAGATTGTGGTAAATATAAAAATACCCTCCGGGATTGGAGGGTATTTTTTAGATTATAAACTGGCATGTTTTATTTAAGAGGCAAGAATAGATAGAAATCTGTTCTTGCGTACCCTCAATAAAAACTACGCAAGTGCCGCTTCGGCTTTTTCAACGAGGGCTTTAAACGAAGCCGGCTCATGAACGGCGATGTCTGCCAATACTTTACGGTCAACTTCGATGCCGGCTCTGTTCAGGCCGTTAATGAAGCGGCCATATGTCAGGCCATGTTCGCGTGTGGCGGCGTTAATGCGCTGGATCCACAATGAGCGGAAATTCTGTTTTCTTGCCTTGCGATCGCGATATGCGTATTGGCCGGCTTTTTCAACGGCCTGATTTGCAATGCGGAATGTATTTTTGCGGCGGCCGTAGTAACCTTTGGCGGCTTTGATGATTTTACGATGACGGGCGTGTGTTGTGACGCCTCTTTTCACTCGTGACATGGGGGTGCTCCTTAAAAAGAAATAAAATGAGTTGAATTAGCCATTTGAGCTATTAGCCATAGGGCAGAAATTTTTTCACGATGCGGGCGTCGCAATCCTGAAGAATTTGTGTGCCTCTGGCATTTCTAAGGAATTTGTTGGTTCTTTTGATCATGCCGTGTTGTTTACCAGCCTGATTGCCGCGCACTTTGCCACTGGCTGTGAGCTTGAACCGCTTTTTTGCACCACTTTTGGTTTTCAGTTTGGGCATTTGCGTCTCCTACTTGGTTTAATATGACTGCATCTGGTGAAACAAATGAACAATCAACGCGATATTGGCCGCCACGGCATGCCCTGCCGGACGACTTATGAAATAAGGGTCGGTTTATACGTCTCTCTCTCATGAATTGCAAGGGATTTTATGGCTGAAACCCTGTTTTGAAGCCGTTTGGGTGATATAGATCATGGTTATTGGTTTGAAAACTGGTAAAATAGAGCCCACTGGCAAAGCTTTGGTCTATTAGGCTATTATCTTTGTTATGAATATTTGCCATAGATAGCCGGTAAATGTTGTATTAGGGCTAAATTTTGAGGTTTAAGAGCTTTTCTTTTTTATTTTACTGGTCCTTTGCAGACTAAAAGGCTAATCACCTAATCAAAGTCATGATTTGGATTGTTTGACTTTTTGTATTTTAACTTATCGGGTGAAATCCCGTTGGACCTTATTTGGCTTTACTGTATAAAATATTTGATATCTGCAAGTATTTTAGCTAGATGATAATTTTTCTAATAATGACGCACCATAAACTGGGCGCAAGGGGAGGATCGCAAAACTATGTCGGACACAAAAGTATTTGAAGTAACGTCTGAGTGGCAAGCACATGCTCATATAGATAATAATAAATATCTTGAAATGTATCAGGCCAGCATTGATGACCCGGATGCATTTTGGGGAGAACAGGGCAAAACTCTTGACTGGATCAAACCCTACAGCGTTGTAAAAAATACATCTTATGATTATGACAATGTTTCTATCAAATGGTTTGAAGATGGCACGCTGAACGTTTGTGCAAACTGTGTTGACCGTCATCTTGATACACGTGGTGATCAGGTGGCGATTATCTGGGAAGGGGACGACCCGACCGAAGACGAAAAAATTACCTATAAACAACTGCATGAGCGGGTTTGTAAATTTGCCAATGTTATGAAGGCACAGGGTGTTAAAAAAGGTGACCGTGTTACCTTATACCTCCCGATGATCCCTGAAGCTTCATATGCGATGCTGGCCTGTGCGCGTATCGGTGCTGTTCACTCGATCGTATTTGGCGGCTTTAGCCCTGACGCTTTAGCGGGGCGTATTGAAGGTGCTTCTTCTGAATTTATCATCACTGCTGATGAAGGCTTGCGCGGGGGTCGTAAAGTACCGTTAAAAGCCAATGTTGATGCGGCGCTCGACCGTTTGCCCGATAGTCAGGCAAAAGTGCTTGTTGTGAAGCGCACCGGGGCGGATATTGGCTGGAAAGATGGCCGGGACATGTGGCTGCATGATGAACTTACAAAAGTTGATGCAAACTGCCCGCCGGAAGAAATGAATGCGGAAGACCCGCTGTTTATTCTTTATACGTCTGGCTCGACTGGCCAGCCTAAAGGTGTTGTTCATACGACGGGTGGGTATCTTCTATTTGCAGCGATGACCCACAAATATATATTTGATTATCAGGACGGTGATATTTACTGGTGTACGGCTGATGTGGGCTGGGTTACCGGTCACTCATATATTGTATATGGACCGCTGGCGAACGGCGCGACCACTTTGATGTTTGAAGGTGTGCCGAATTACCCGACAGCAAGCCGGTTCTGGCATGTGGTTGATAAACACCGGGTCAATATTTTTTACACAGCACCAACGGCTATCCGTGCGCTGATGGGGGCGGGTGAAGATTTTGTGAAACGGACGGACCGTTCAACATTGCGGCTGCTTGGTTCTGTTGGTGAACCGATTAACCCGGAAGCGTGGGAATGGTATTACAATGTGGTTGGTGAAGGGCGTTGCCCGATTGTTGATACCTGGTGGCAAACTGAAACCGGCGGCATTCTTATCACACCATTGCCAGGCGCAACGGCGCTGAAGCCTGGCTCTGCTACACGGCCGTTTTTTGGTGTGAAGCCAGCACTGGTTGATGGGGAAGGCAATTTCCTTGAAGGCGCAGTTGAAGGTAACCTGGTAATAACTGACAGCTGGCCCGGGCAAATGCGGACCGTTTTTGGAGACCATGAGCGGTTTGTGCAAACATATTTTGCCACTTATAAGGGGCTCTATTTCACTGGTGATGGAGCGCGGCGTGATGAAGATGGATACTATTGGATCACGGGCCGGGTTGATGATGTGATTAATGTTTCTGGTCACAGAATGGGTACGGCTGAAGTTGAAAGCGCACTGGTGGCTCATGAGCTTGTTTCGGAAGCGGCGGTGGTTGGTTATCCGCATGATATTAAGGGGCAGGGCATTTATGCTTATGTGACTTTAATGGCCGGGAATGAACCTTCTGACGAATTGAAGAAAGAGCTTGTGACCTGGGTGAGGAAAGAGATCGGCCCTATTGCTTCGCCGGATCTTATTCAGTTTTCACCCGGTTTGCCGAAAACCCGTTCTGGCAAGATTATGCGCCGGATTTTGCGTAAAATTGCTGAAGATGATTTCTCTAATCTTGGGGACACCTCAACACTGGCTGAACCGGCTGTTGTGGATGACCTGATTGAGAACAGGCAAAATCGCGGATAGTTTTTATCTTAGATGAGTGTTTAAGACACCCGTTAAACTTTGTGTTTGGCGGGTGTTTTTTTGTGCCGCTTTTCTAAAATTACAGGATCGGAGTGGGAGGGGGCGATCATTAGTCTTTTGAAATCAGTTACTTCTTTCTATTCAAATTGAAGAGATAATGAGGCAAAGGGCGCGAATGATGTGATTTTGCCATTAAATTGTATCTTCGCATCTGTTTGTGTTAGGTTCACAGGATCAGATCAGAAAAATATTCAATCTCAAAATTTACCGAATGGGTCATTGACGCTATAATTATGCATGTCGAGTTTTGGCATGCAGTTGATCATTTGCGGTATCAAACTGATTAAATAAGTTACTTAATAGGGAAGAAGTACAATGGATATGCCTGTTTTCGAGGAAATAAATGAGGTCAAATTTAATATGGACCATATTTATGATCAGACAGACCCGCGTGCCTATTTTCATGCACTTAAAAATGTTGACTATACAATTCCGGGTGAAGCGAAACCGATTTTTGAAAAATTAATAAATCTTCTGCAAAGCAATCGCGATGATAGAATTTGCATGCTCGATATTGGTTGTTCTTATGGCATTAATGCTGCCCTCTTAAAATATGACTTATCGATTGATGTTCTTTATGCTCACTGGCGTCAGAAGTCTTTAAAAGGTGCCACGACGGAAGAAGTTGTCGAAAATGATAAAGATTTTTTCTCGAACCTTGTTGAAGCTACGGATGTTGATGTCATTGGTCTTGATATAGCTGAAAACGCTCTGACCTATGCTGAGGAAGCGGGGCTTATAAATGAAAGTGTATCGCTTAACCTGGAAAACGAAATTCTTTCAGATGAGGCTCGTAAAGATCTTGCGCCTGTTGACCTTGTGACGTCCACCGGTTGTGTTGGTTATGTGACAGAGAAAAGCTTTGAGAGACTTTTGCCTGCCGTCTCTCAAGATATGAAGCCGTGGTTTGCGAACTTTGTATTGCGCATGTTTCCGTTTGAACAGATTGAACAGACGCTTGATGAGGCGGGTTATGTGACGGAAAAACTGGAAGGTTATCCGTTTGTTCAGCGGGCATTTGAGTCTGAACAGGAAAAAGACCAGGTGATTTCAAAACTTCTGGAAAACGGGATTGACCCGAATGGTCTTGAAACAGAAGGAAACCTTCTAGCCGAATTCTATCTTTCAAGACCTATAGAAGATGTATCAAAAATTTCATTCGATGAGATTATGGCTTCGTGAAGGTTATAGAACATGGCCTGAGTTATTTTAAATTCAGGCAACATGCTTTGTATGTTCTTCATTGCTTTTCGAAATAAACGCTTCAAAATCATCAATGGAGGTTGGGTGGCTGAAATAAAATCCCTGCAGCGCAATGGCACCAAATGCTTTAAGGGCGTGGTGCTGCTCTTTTGTTTCAATACCTTCAATGACGATTTCAAGATCCATAGCTTTGGCAAGCTGGACGATCGATGTGACGACAATTCTGCTTTTTTCGCTGGTCAGTAGATTCTGGGTTAAGGAGCGGTCTATCTTTATTCCATCAACGGGTATGCTGGTAAAATAGGACAGGCCTGTGTGTCCGGAGCCAAAGTCATCAATGTAAATTTTCAAACCACGGGAGCGGATGGCGGAGAAGATCTTGCTCATCTCATTTTCGTTGAGCATTTCCACGCCTTCAGTGACTTCTAACTTAATGCGATCAACTGGTGCGCTGGTTCCGCTGATTATCTTATCCAGTTCACTCAAGAGGTTCTTTCTCATCAATGTTTCAGGTGAAATATTGACGCTCACAAACGGTATCTCAATGCCGCGTTTATCCCACTCAGAGATGAGGGAAAACGCTTCTGATAGAACGAAATGGTCTATCTGCGGAATAAGGCCGTTTGCTTCTGCGATTGGAATAAAAATTTCAGGTGATATAAATTCTTCTAATCTTTCATTAAACCATCTTAGCAGAACCTCACCGCCCATGATGTTACCATCAGCCGCATTTATGATTGGCTGGAGATATAATGAAAAGTCTTGCTGCTCGATTGCTGTGATCAGATCTTTTTCAAGCATTTTACTTCTGAGCGCAGATGATTCTAGAATTTTGTCGAAGAAGGCAAAGGTGGTGTTTTCATTGCGTTTGATACTGTACATTGAAAGATCTGCCGCCTTGAGCAGTTCATCCTTAGATTGCACCAGACCCGGAACACTGGCACAGCCGATGCTTGCACCGATTTGTACCTGTTTGTGGTTCACTTTATAAATCCGTGAGATATAGCGGGCTATTTTTCTTCCAAAACGTTTTGCACCGGCTTCATCAACGCCGCTGATTACACAGGCGAATTCATCTCCACCTAAACGAAACGCTTTACTGTCAGTAGTCCTGGCGCAGATTCTTGCAAGCCGTTTTCCAACACAGGCAAGGATAGCGTCACCAATCTCATGTCCATATTGATCATTCACCGGTTTGAATCTATCCAGATCAATCAGATATAGATACAAAGGAGCGCCGGTAGAAATAGCAGCGTCAAAGGCTACATTGATGTGTTCATTAAAACTTGTGCGGTTGCGTAGGCCGGTCAGTTCATCAAAATGGGCCAGACGGAAGATATGCTGCTGGGCCTCGCGCAGTCGGTTGCCTTCAAATGCCAATGCGATAATATCTGCAACTGATCCTACAAATGCGATTTCGTCTTCAGACCATTGTTTGGCTGTGCCAACGGTTTCACAGCAGATGACACCGCATAGCCCGGCGCCTGACCGAATTGGTGCATCGAGCATTGAGTAGATATCTTCTGGCTTCAGGTAAGTTTCGGTAAATTCGGCGGTTCGTGGATCGGTTCTGGCATCGTTGGCGACGATGGCTCTTTTGCTTGAAATTGCTGTGAAATATTCGGGGAAATTTACGGCTTTCAGCACGGTTCCTGTGTGATGGTCAGCACTTTTTGTAAGAAAAATATCCGCGGCTTTCAGCTCATTTTTTTCTTCATTGTAAAACCAGACACCTGAGCGCTCAATTTCGAGGGTCGTACACAGCGCTTCGGTGCATTCGTGAATTATCTCATCAATTGAGTGGGTCTGATCAAGTGAGAATTTAACTATCTTATCAAGAATCCTGTTGGTTTTTCTCAGCTTTGAAAGCAGGTTTTCAGAGCAAGATGATTTATCAGAAAAATCATCAGTCAAAACAGGAAAATTATAATCACTGTCCGAAGAATTACTCACAAGGGGTTCCTCACGCTTATACATGAAGAAATCGTGTCAAAAATAGCTAAACGAACCGTGAAACCGGGTTCAAAGTTTATTTTCTTGGTTAATTATTGGTTTATGTCTGTTCATTCGCCAGCAAATCGATTTCCAGTCCGTCTATCTGTGGCATGGACTGGCCGGCGATGCCTTCCAGGTCTCCATGCAGGCCGACGGTGTTTTCGATAACGGCCTGGATTTGTTTGTCTCGCTTGGCCCAGATGCGGTTCATGGCGGCGCGTTCTTTATTCAGATCCGCTTGCATGGCGTTGAACTGTTCGCAGATCGCTTCGACCCGGTGTTTGAACTGGCTGCCGGTCAGATAATCATAGACCAGTTCCATTTTGTCCTTTTGCCCGGCGCTGGTGTTTCTTGCCTTGGCGATGCCCATTAAAGTCTGGCGGGTGATGAGAGCGAGGGGCAAGACATATCTTGGGGCGCAGACATAAACTCCTTCATAAAAATCAAACGTTTCAATGTCGGCTGGCAGGGCGTTTGAGACAAGGATTGCAATGTCTGCGCCCGCGTTGCGCTGGTCTGTTTTGAGTTTTGGGGTCCAGTCATTTGACCAGTTTTTGGTCTGTTTCATCTCCCAGAGGATTGAGCCTGCTGGCTGGCCGCCATGGCTGATGACAAATTGCTGGATATCGGCGCCGGAGACACCTTTGCCGATTGGCTCAATTTTATCATGTGGGAATTTGGCGCTTAGATTTTCTTCAAGCTGAAGTTCTAGCGCTTCACCCTGCAATTGCTGTGAGCCCTGCGTGGCTTTTCTTTGCAGCTCTTCAATTTTTTTGGCCATTGATGACAGCTGCTCGTCTTTTTCTTTCAGTTTGAGGGCCTGTGCTTCGGTCAGCTCGGCTTTGATCTGTTGCTGCGCTTTCTGGAACATTTCTTCTTTGGCGGCGGTGACTTTTTTCTCAACCGTTAAGTTCATTTCGCGCTCTTTATCCTGCAGGGCTCGTTCTTTGACGAGAAAAAGCGCTTCTTTTTCCTGTGCCAGTTTCAGTTTTTCTTCCCGCTCCTGCATCAGGGTTTTTAGTTCTTCAAGCTGTTTTGATTTGGCTTCCATTTCAAGTTTGCTGCGGGCATTGGCTTTTTCGATCGCCTCTGCAGTTGCCTGTTGTTCAATCTGTTGTTTTTGCTGGCTTAGTTTTGCGGCAAATTCAGCTTCCTGGCGGGCGAGAAGGGGGGCGGCGATGGTGTCCTCCAGCTTGATTTCAAATCCGCAATTGGGGCAACTGGTTTGCATGGAAGTTGAATGTTTGATGGTGGTGGACATGTGCGGGGTACTTTCTTTCGATTTGTTCTGACTTCCAATTTGTTCTAACTTTGGACCGTTAAATGTTCTTACTTTGTTCTATTTTATCTGATGTTTTGAGTCAAGCAGGCGAATTATAGAAGATCTGCCTTGTGGATAGAAGGTTTGTCTCTTATCTCTGTTATATAGTCGGGGAAAAGTGCTGGATAAGCCGGGTTCTCACATGAGCTTTCGCAGTGATTAACCTTCAGTTCGGATTGGCAATTTATTTGCCGCGATGACCCCGAGTTTCTATTATGCTGTAACCTATTGACATTTTGACGCTTTCGCGCAAAATTATGGCTATCAACCTTCGATGTCTGGGCCTTGACCCCTTTCGATTTGAGGAATTTTTATGATTTTCAAGAGTTATTTGGCCCCGAATGCTGGCCAGAGTAAATTGATGACCGTTACCACAGCTCCTGTGGACCTCTCTTGCTGGAGGGTATCATGTTAGTATGCAGCTGTAATGTCATTACCAAATCCGAAATTGAACAAGTGATAACAGAGCTGCTGGATGAAGATTGCTGGCGGTTGATTGTGCCTGTGCAGGTTTATCACGCGATGTCGAAACGCGGCAAATGCTGTGGTTGTTTCCCGAATGTGGTTGGTATTATTGTCGAAACGACAGAGGCTTATCACCGGCAGATGGAAACATCTGAGGCTGAGCTGTTTGATTTTATTGAAGCACTGAAGCAAAAACATCATCAGTGTGAAACAGCCCGGGCGATTGCGCGCCAGCGTATGAACTCACGGTCTGATTTAAGAAAAACCAGCGCTGCTTAATAGGTTTTTTTCCCACTAAAATTACATCATTTTCTTATGTCACTGCCCTTTTCATTTTTTTCTCCCTGACGTATAGTTTTTATAATCATTATAAATTAACTGTCTTCAAAAGGGGTCTATTATGAAGGGTGATAAGGACGTTATTGAACGTTTGAACGAAGCGTTGTTTCTTGAGCTTGGCGCTGTCAATCAATACTGGCTGCATTACCGGTTGCTGGATGATTGGGGTTATGCGCTTTTGGCGAAAAAAGAGCGCGAAGAATCCATTGAAGAGATGGAACATGCTGACAAAATCATTGAGCGCATCATCTTTTTAGAAGGACACCCGAATTTGCAGACCGTTGCGCCGCTGCGGATTGGCGAAGATGTGAAGGAAGTTCTGGAGGCTGATCTTGCTGGTGAGCTTGATGCGCGGACCTCTTATAAAAAATCCCGCGAGATCTGCAATGAGAAGGGTGATTATGTCACCATGAAATTGTTTGAAGATCTGCTTTCAGACGAAGAGGGGCATATTGATTTTCTCGAAACCCAGCTTGAGCTGCTGGAAAAAATCGGCAAAGAGAAATACGGCCAGTTGAACGCCGCCCCTGCGAGCGAAGAAGACTAGGTTATTTGATGCGACCCTTTGGTGGGTTTAAAGAATAAACGTGAAAAACGGTGCGCTGAGGAGTGTGCCGTTTTTTTGTTGGGGGCTTAATTTGATTCTGGATTAAGCTTTTGGTCTATCTCAATTAAGAAGCGAATAAAGGTTGTAAAATTGCTTATGGCTAGCACTGCTATTTCTTGTGTTGCGTTATTTGCAGTTTCTTGCGCGTGTCTGAATTGATGATAGCCTTTTATTTGCAGGGCATAACCATTCATCATGGATTCAATCATAGTTTTGGAATGTTCATTCGAACTAAGGGCATTAACCGCAGCTTCACACAGGTTTTTTCTGCAAAGAGCTTCATTTAACGTGTCTTTGTTTGTAATTTTTTTAGCAATGGCTTCGGCAGATAAGAATATTTCTCGTATGGCGGTGTCATACTTTTCTTCAAGTAAATGTCTGTCTGCATTCTGGAAATGAGATAGTGAAGACTCGTAAGAATTAGATTCTAGTGCTTTCAAAGTTGATGTTCGATTTCGTTCATATTCTTCATCTGGTGAGGGGTGAATGATGCCTTTATCGTCCATTTGGAAATGAATGTTTTCTTCTCTGAATATTCTATTGGTTTCAGTTACTAATAGGTGAGTATATTTTGACTTTTCATCTAGAAAATTAAATAAAATAGTGGAAGCATCTAGTATGTCTCTTAGTTCATTTCTAGAATAAAATTCGTCTATGTTATCTACATAATATTGATGCTCATTATATGAGGAATATGCTTGATTATTGTGAAGAAATTTAATTCCTAGTTCAGATTGAAGTTTATAAAAGAAATTATTAAAATAAGTATCTGGTAATACTTTAAAAAATAACATGTGCAATCTATTACGCATGCGCAGGCTTTCAGAAATTGGCATTTCTTTCTTTACATAAATTTGAGAATATCTTCTCAAAGTAACGACTTTCGCAAATGGTTATAATTTTTCAATTAATATGAGATTCGGTTGCGTTTAGTCGAATCTATATTACATAACCCTCTCCATCATCTCCCTCAATTCATCCTCCTTGTACGGCTCCGCGGCGCCGATGCCCCAGACGGGGTTGGGCCAGGCGTGGTCTTGTTGTTGGCGGGTGATGATGTGGATGTGGAGCTGGCGGACCATGTTGCCAAGGGCGGCGATATTGAGCTTATAAGGGTTAAAACTCTGTTTCATCATGGTGGTGACAACGCTGATTTCGTCCATCAGCTGGTGTTGGTCTTTCTGGCTGAGGTCTGTCATGTCAACCAGACCTGTTTGCTTTGGCACCAGGATAATCCAGGGGTAGCGTTTGTCATTCATCAGCCCGGCATAACAAAGGCTCAGGGGCACGCCGCCGATGGTTTTTAGCTCGGTTGTGTCTTTGACAAGGATTGGGTCTATTTGAAATTCAGTTTCGTGGTGGGTGGTCATTTTGCGTCGCGCTCTCAGGCTTGTTTAGGATTCGATAAGGTTTGGTTGATAGGCTTTTTATGTTGAGTCGGTTCATTATAAACTCACTTTCAAAGACTGCATCTGATAATAGTCCTTGACTTTAGGCCTTAAATGGACGACACCACAGGCACCACCGACGCGAAATTGTTCGCTTCGGTTTTTTTCATGACATGATATATAATCCGCTTTCCGGTACTGATCCGTATTGTTTGTTAGCATTGATCAGGAAATACCCTTATGTCATAAGGCATTTGTCATCAGACAGTTTGTCATTATGTAAGTTGTCAGGGCCCCCTATGTTCGCGGAGATGAAAAACGTGGCTATTTAGAAATGCCGCGGATCATATTTGCGAGAGGACTTTTTGCTTTGACGCAATTTAATGCGCTGGGCCTTGCTGCCCCTATTTTGAAATCTATTGAAACTGAAGGCTTTACCGAGCCAACACCTATTCAATCAATGTCGATCCCGGCTTTGATGGAAGGTCATGACCTGATGGGCATTGCCCACACAGGTGGCGGTAAAACCGCTTCTTTTGCTTTGCCGATGTTGCACAAGCTTTTGGAAAACCCTTCTAAACCTTTACCCAATACAACCAAAGCGCTGATTTTAGCGCCGACCCGTGAACTGGCACAACAGATTGGCCAGTGTGTCTCTGCGTTTAGCCGTGGCACCAAGCTTACTCATCTGGTGATTGCCGGCGGCTTGCCTTATGGACCGCAAATTCAGAAATTGCGCCGCGGTGTTGATGTGTTGATTGCGACACCAGGCCGGTTGATGGACCATGTGGGCCGGGGTGGGATCACCTTTGATGAAACGCACACTTATGTGCTTGATGAAGCGGACCGTATGCTTGATATGGGCTTTATCAATGATGTGATGGATATTTCAAGAAGTCTTCCTAAAGAGCATCAGACAGTATTATTTTCTGCCACCATGAACCCGAAGATCCGCAAGCTTTCACAAGCTTTGCTGAATGACCCGGTGCATGTGGAAATAGAGCAGAAAACTAGTGTCGCTGAAACCATTGACCATAAAATGATGACCGTTGCCGGGACAAAGAAAAGAGAGCTTTTGTTTGAGCTTCTTTCAAAAGGTGAAATGGAGAAAGTGCTTGTTTTCACGCGTACCAAACGCGGCGCTGATAAGCTTGCTATTCAATTATCAAAGCAGGGTGTTGAGACGGATGCTATCCATGGTGACAAGCGCCAGCGGGTTCGTGAGAAAATTCTGCGCAATTTTAAAAATGGACGAATTCGCGTTCTTGTCGCGACGGACCTCGCGGCGCGGGGGATTGATGTTGATGGCATTTCGCATGTGATCAATTATGAATTGCCAGTTGAGCCGGAAAACTATGTTCACCGTGTTGGACGGACTGGCCGGGCTGGGAACAAAGGCATTGCGCTTTCTTTTTGCACCACTGATGATGTTGATCTTTTGCTGGCGATTGAAAATCTGATTAAGCTGCCGATTGAGGTTGATGCTGATCATGAGTTTCATGTTGATGTGCCGAAAAAAGTTTCTGGTGGTTCGAAGAAAAAAGGTGCAGGACGTGGTGGCCGAAGAGGGGCCGGGCGCTCTTCGAATGGCGGCGGTCGTTCATTTGGCAAACCTTCATTTGGTAAGTCTTCATTTAGCAAGTCATCCCAGGGGCGGAATTCAGAAGGCCGTTCGGCGAACGGTAAAGCGCGCACAGCCAAGAAATCAAACTGGTCACCAGCTGACAAGCATGATGATGATGGTGATGTGCGGTTTGAGAGAAAACGTGCTGGTGGTCAGAAAACTTCCGGGCGCAGAGATGGCGGCCAGAGAAATGATGGTCAAAGAACTGACGGCCAAAGAGCTGAAGGTTATAATGCTGATGGTCGTAATGGCGAAGGTCAGCGCGGTTCTAAGCGCCGGGCTGAAGGTAAGCGTTCAGATAACCAGCGTAATGAGCAACAAAGAGCCGAGGGATCAAAATCCGGCGGTAAATTTGCTGGCAAAAAACGCGGTGATGCGAAATCAGCTTCGGGAGCCAAGGGTGGTTTTGTTGCTAAGAAGCGTGGTGCTGGTGGTGAAAAATCTGGTGGTCAGAAATTCACTGGCGGGCCGAAGAAACGCAGCCGACCTCAGCGAGCCGCATAAATTTTTTATCGGTTAACAGATTTAAGAAGGCCCCTTTTCCAAGGGGTCTTTTTTTGTCTGTTGGACTGGCTTTTCTGTTTTGGCCGGTTTCTTTACTGGTTTTTCCGGCTGCTGGATTTCGACTTTCACCGGTGGGCCATCCGTTTGCAGGTGGACGACGCGCTGCGGGAAGGGGATCTCTATATCATTGGCGCGAAACAGTTTCCAGATATTGAGATTGATGGCGCTTTCTACATTTTTGATGCCGTCTGCCGGGTCTTCAATCCAAAAGCGAAGTTCGAGATTAACGGAGCTGTCACCAAAGTCTCGAAGCTGGCAAACGGGGGCTGGTTGTTTCAGCACGCGGTCGATATCAACTGTTGCTTCAATGCAAAGCTGCATGGCTTTTTCAACGTCTGTATCATAGGCAACGCCGATGGGGAGTTTTCTTCTGACGCGGGAATTTGAAAAAGACCAGTTTGTGACCGGGTTGGTGATGAAGGTCTCGTTTGGTATGAGGGTCTCTGTGCCGTCTCTTGTGGTGACAGAGGTGTAGCGCAAGCCAAGCTTTTCAATCCAGCCATACGTTACGCCGGAGCCGGTTTCAACTTCAATCACATCCCCTGGTTTTAGGGATTTGTCCATTAGCAGGATGATGCCGGAGATGAAGTTTGAAATGATTTTCTGGAGGCCAAAGCCAATGCCAACACCAAGCGCACCTGTAAAGACGGCAAAAGCGGTGAGGTCAATGCCAACGGCACTGAGGGCGAGGAGAATGGCAAGGCCGGTTAAGGTGAACTGGATCAGTTTGCCAAGCAGCACTCGGAGCGAGCTTGAAAGTTTGGTTGATTTATTGATCTGATTTTGCAGTGCCAGATTAAGGTGGTGTGCCGCCCAGAAAAACAGTGTGAGCAGAATGGCCGCTTTGGTGACGCTTAGAACAGAAAGGCGCACTTCGCCAATGGCAAAGCCGATGCTGTCAACGCCATTGAGGAACGGGGTGAGCCAGCCAAGAATGGCGAGTGCGGCGGTTGTCCAGCTGACGGCTTCGAATATTCTTGAATACCGGGGCGAGGCGATAAAAATAGAAATAAAGCGGATGATAGCCCAGGCCATGAGCAGAATTGAGATGATGCGAATGAGCTGATGCTCTAGACCCTGATCGACAAAAACGTATTTGGTGGCCCATAAAATAGCTGATGTTAGCAGGGGCAGTAAGACAGCTTTCAGTTCGCTGATCTGGCTTTGATATTTAACAATTTTCTGGATGTGGTTGCGGCCAAGTTTATAGACGGCGCGGACAATGATTTTTCGAAGAAGGTAACTAAAGGCAAGAGCAGTGAAGATGATGGCAATCTGGATCGCGATGTTCAGCGTGAGGATGTTGTTTTGGATATAGTCAGTGATGTTCGACATTTCCATCAGGGCGCTGGTGAATTGGTCTGGCATTCCTTATGGCGGCTCCATTCTTTTGAATCTGCAAGCATTTACTAATATAGCTGAGTATGAATGAATTGCAGGTGGGGAGCAAGAGAGAGGACCGCAGCGTTGGCGTTGCGGCCCTGTTGGTTGCTTGAGTATTAAGGATTACAGGTCAAAATGGTTTATAGGCCGAGCTCGGTCAGACTTGCGTAATCATCCGGGCGGCGGTCATTGTCAACGCCTCTTGGCCAAAGAAATTTTCGCTCACTTTCCTTGATATCAAGATCGTTAATGCTGGCAATTCTGGTTTGCATCAGGCCCTCATTATCAAATTCCCAGTTTTCATTGCCGTATGAGCGGTGCCAGTTGCCATCATGATCGTGCCATTCATAGGCGAAGCGCACGGCGATGCGGTTTTCATGAAAGGCCCAGAGTTCTTTGATGAGGCGGTAGTCATTTTCTTTCTGCCATTTGCTGGTTAGAAAAGCGACGATATCCTCCCGGCCATTGAGGAAATCTGAGCGGTTGCGCCATTTGCTATCTATTGTGTAGGCCTGCGCGATTTTTTCCGGCGTTCTTGTGTTCCAGGCATCTTCAGCCATTCTGACTTTTTGGATCGCATCCTGTTTTGAGAAAGGGGGGAGGGGAGGTCGAGACATGGGTTGTTTCCTTTTTTCACTTTGAAAGCATTGTTGTTTACTGGTTGGCATGATAGTGTACAGATCGGTACATTTTGTCAATATTGGTTTTTGAAGATTTTGACTGTTGGTGATAAAATGCGTCATAATTAGCTTAGAATAAGGTAATTAACTCGTTTTAAAGTGTGAAAGTTACAGGACTGATCTGTATTTAAAAGGTGAGATATGCGTCCTTCCAGACGGGATGAGCTTGTTAGTCAGGCTTTGAAAATATTCTATAAGAACGGATTTACCGCAACCGGAATGGATTTTCTGGTGAAGGAAACCGGCATCTCGAAAACCTCGATGTATAAATATTTTCGCAGCAAAGACGAGTTGATACTGGCTGTGCTTCGCTTGCGGGATGAGCAGTTTCGCAACTGGTTTTTCAGGCGCGCGGAAGAACTGAGTTCGGAGCCCGAAGACGAAGTGCTGGCTTTTTTTGATGTGCTGAAAGAGTGGTTTGAGGGTGAGGGGTTTCAGGGCTGTATGTTTATTAAAGCTGTGGCCGAATTCCAGCAGCCGGATGACCCGATTTATCAGCAATCTTTGCAGCATAAGAAATTAATTGAGGGTGAGCTTTTCAAAAAAATACAAAAAACGGGTGTAGGTGCGCCTGAAAGCCTGACACAGCAACTGATGTTGCTTATGGAAGGGGCGATTGTGCTGGCTCAGATGGGAGTTTCTGCCCGGGCCGCAGAAGATGCCAGGGATGCTGCCAGAATTTTGCTTGCGTCAGCTCTTAGCGCTACGGGCGATAAAGATTGATATTTTACAGATTAACCATGTTTTGACTTCTGTTCGCCATTGGGGGGTGGTTTTTCTGTTACATCCCATTGTTAGTTATAAATACGGCCCGCTTAATATCAGTTATTGTTTTGATCTTTTGGGGTGTGGGTATTAGGTTATAGTTTATTTAAAGTTGTTTATCCGTTCATCTGTGTTGCTTTTACGTTTTGTAGAAAGTTAGTTATGAATTTGTATGCGTTCATACCGGGTCGTTTATCGGGCGCTTTTTTAAGGCTGCTTGTTGATTTTTACGGATTGAGACGGCTTTGTCAGCAATTGTCATTATTGGTTTTGGTTTTTGTCATGATCGGGCTAGGTTCCTGCGCGTCAATTCCACGGGTTTATCCGGCACCTGAAGCCGGTAATTATCATCTTGCTCAAATTCAGGGGTTTCATGCCATTCGCTCTTATGGTGATGAGCAGCCAGCATTTTTAAATGAACTGGTTGAAGACCAGCGCCTCAAGATTGCACGCAACCCCTCTCTCAGACACCGAAATGATGTGCTGGCTTTGTCAGGCGGCGGGGCTGACGGGGCTTATGGTGCCGGGTTTTTAAAAGGATGGACTGACAGAGGGGATCGCCCGGAATTCACTTTGGTGACCGGGGTATCTACCGGCGCGCTGATTGCGCCATTTGCTTTTCTTGGCCCGCAATATGACGGGGCGCTAAAACGGTTTTATACCGAGACAAAATCTTCCAATATATTTATTGCGCAGCCGCTTACCGCTTTGTTTGGTGGTTCAGCACTGGTTGACCCGGCGCCCCTGAAAGAGATTATCAAACAGGAAGTGAGCGCAACCATGGTGCGGGCGCTGGCGCGGGAATATGGCCGTGGCAGAATGCTGCTGATTGGGACGACCAATCTTGATGCACAGCGGCAGGTGATCTGGAACATCGGCCGGATTGCAGCATCCGGGCACCCGAAAGCGGCTGAATTAATACGGCAAATTCTTTTGGCTTCGGCGTCTATACCGGGGGCGTTTCCGCCCGTTGCGATTGATGTTGTGATTGATGGCAAACGGTATCAGGAATTGCATGTTGATGGCGGCGTGACGCATGAGATTTTTGCCTATCCACCAGCCATTAAGGTCAGGCATATTGAACGGCAACTTGGCATTTCACCGCGCAAATCTTTCTGGCTGATCCGCAATACGAAAATTAATGTGACATATCGCAGTGTTGGTCTTGGTGTGACGGACATTGCTGAGCGCTCTATCGGCACTTTGATTAAATATCAGGGGCGGGGGGATTTGATTGAGCTGGAGCGGCTTGCCCGGCGAGATGGCTTCAGGTTTCATCTAACGGCCGTGCCTGAGGACTTTACCATAGAATCTAAAGAGTTTTTTGATCCTCATTATATGGGTGAACTTTATAAGGTTGGTTATCAGGCTGGAATTAGCGGGCGGTCGTGGCGCACTTCGCTTGGTGATCAGTTCAATTTAAAACCCCGGCTGAGGAGAAAGCCAAAACGGTTGCGGGTTTCTGAAAAATAAGATGTATGACATCTTATGCTTTTTGTGCGCCGTCGATGCAGGGTGCTTATGACTTCAGGCTTTTTATCGGCACTTTTAATGTGGGGTTTCCATCTTCATCTGCCGGTATATTCCCGGCGCGCATGTTGACTTGCAGTGAGGGAATGATGAGGTTTGGCATTGATAGTGTGGCATCTCGTTCGTTTCGGAGCTGAATAAACTCTTCTCTCGATTTGGCTTTGCCGTTTAACTCACCGACATGGATGTTATGCTGCTTTTCTTCACCGACCGTTGTTTCCCATTTGATTTCCCGGCCGTTCGGACCATAGTCATGGCACATGAAGAGGCGCATCGCATCTGGCAGAGTGAAGATTTTTTTGATTGAATCATAAAGCTCGCCGGCATCGCCGCCAGGGAAATCTGCTCTGGCTGAGCCGCCATCTGGCATGAAGAGGGTGTCACCAACAAAGGCGGCGTTGCCGATGATATGAACCATGCAGGCGGGTGTGTGGCCGGGTGTGTGAATGGTCAGGCCGGTCATAGAGCCTATCTGATAGGTGTCCTCATTTTTAAACAAGGCGTCAAACTGGGAGCCATCTCGTTCAAATTCAGTTCCCTCATTGAAATATTTGCCGAAGGTTTCCTGAACCACCATGATGTTTTCACCGATGCCGGTTTTGCCGCCACATTTTTGTTGGATGTAAGGTGCGGCAGAGAGATGATCTGCGTGGACATGGGTTTCTATGATCCAGTCAAGTTCGAGATTGTTGGATTTGATGTGATTGATGAGTGCATTTGCGTGATCATAACTGATAACACCGGCGGCATAATCAATATCCATGACTGAATCAATGACAGCACAGTGGGGAGAGCCAGGGTCTTTGACGATGTAGCTGATTGTGTTGGTTGCTTCATCGAAGAAGGGAAAAACTTCCGGCTCGATTGTTAAATTCAGAAGATGATCAAACATTCGACTCTCCTTTGCATTTGTGAAACGACGAAATGTTGCAGCCTTGTGTATAATTTTTGGCTGTGTATTGAAACGCCTGAAATTATGAAATCAGTTTAACAGTAAAATCTGGGACTGATTATGACTTTTGTCAAAGTACAGATTCTGAAGTTTCAATTTCGTAGATTAAATGCTTCGGCATGGCAGGGTGATGTTATTTTATTTTAATGGAGTCATTTGCATCCACCTTAACCGGGGTGTGGTCTTTTAGGTAGTTTTCAATCACTTCCCAGATGGGGGGGCCTTTTGTGGCTTCGTTGATGCTGGCCCAGCCGGCAACGACATAATCTTTGTTCAGATCTATTGGTTTGTTTGTTTTCAGCTCTGTCATATTTGAGATGCGCTGGCCGATTTTTTGTTTTGTGTCAATGGTATATCCAAGACCGCCGACGCGGACCATATCACCACCCTGTTGATAATAAGGGTCAGGATTAAAGAGATTGTCGGCGACATCTTCAAATATCGCTTTTAACTGTTCTCCTGACATGGTTGTTCTGTAAGCTGCCGGGTATGTGATGGCGCAGACGTTATAGATGTCTTCGACCGTGATTTTCTGACCGGGTAACAGGCTTGGCCCCCAGCGAAAGCCGGGTGAGAGGGCAATTTCTGCGTCGCGCTGTTCGAGGAGTGCATTACAGATGAGATCATCAACAGTGCCGTTAAAGCTGCCACGGCGATATAGCAGGCTGTCGGTCTGGCCGACGACGCGGCTGAGCTCTTTTTCATAGGGTGCGCGGACTTTTTCAATGATGGCTGCGACTTCAGGGTCGGGTGTGATCACATCAGAAAATACGGGGATTAAACGATAGTTAAACCCTTTCACTCCACTCGCGCTGACATCAAGATCTAACCTTGAGACAAATTTACCGTTTGATCCGCTGGCAATCAGCAGTGTGTTGCCGACTTTCACTGGCTCGGGCAGAGCATCATGGGTGTGACCGCAAAGAATGACGTCTATCCCTTCAACGCGGCTGGCTAATTTGCGATCTACATCAAAGCCATTATGCGAGAGGAGGACGACAAGGGCGGCGCCATTTTTCTTTGCGTCTTCTACCTGTTTAACGATGACTTCTTCGCGGATGCCAAATGACCAGTTCGGGATCATCCAGCGCGGGTTGGCAATGGGGGTATAGGGGAAGGCCTGACCGATAACGGCGATTTTTACACCGCCTTTATCGAACATTTTGACAGCTTCAAATGCTGGTTCTTCCCATTCATTATCAAAAATATTGGCACCAAGGAAAGGGAAGTCGAGACCTTCTTTAATCTCATTGACCCGCTCGGCCCCGAGGGTGAATTCCCAATGGCCGGTCATGGCATCTGGCTTCAGGGCGTTCATGACTTCGACAATGTCTGCCGATTTGGTTTGCAGAGCCGTGTAGCTGCCCTGCCAGGTGTCGCCGCCATCTAGAAAAAGAGTGTTTTTAGCACGCTCTGAGCGGATGTGCTTGAGGATGGTTGCAATGCGGTCAACACCGCCCATGCGACCATATTTTCTGGCCAGGCTTTGAAATTCAATGGACTGAAGTGCGTATGCCTCTCTCGACCCTTTGGTGATGTTGTAATGGGTTAGGAATTCTTCCCCAGTCAGGTGGGGTGGTTTGCCTTCTGCTTCGCCAACACCGAGATTAACTGAAGGTTCGCGAAACCAGACAGGTTTTAACTGGGCGTGCAGGTCCGTTATGTGAGCAAGGGTGACATTGCCATAAGGTTTGACATCAAGAAGATCACTCTGGCTGATTTTATGTTCGCTTGCTGAGAGTTTTGCCCATGGGGTCTGGCCGCCATAAATTGCAGCCAGCGCTGCGGCTGCTTGCATAAATTCCCGGCGAGAAATCATTGGCTGTTCCTTTATTAAGAAAGCTTACTCAAGAGGTTATGTTCAGCTTTGCCTGATCATCTGCATGTCTATCAAGTATATAAATTTGTCAGCCATTAATTTCTGACAGAAGGAGATTCGACCTGCAAACCTTTACCACGGTGGGCGAGATAAATTTCTAATGCGACAAATTCATCTGATCCGCGTTTATAAGCTGTGGCGCGAATGTTGGTCATACAGCCTTTGAAGCGCCGATGCAGTGAGCCGAGTTTTTGCCATTTCAGGCGATAGGTCGGGAAGCCATTGCTATGACCCTGACTTAGGTGATCAGCTCTGATATATTTGCCATAATTGTTTTCGTGGCAATTGGCGCATGACAGATCAAGTTGGCCAACACGGGTGTAATAAAGCTTCTTGCCTTTTTCGACCCAGGCTTCCATTGGCCCATCTGACTGAATATTGACAGGCATACCGCGAGATTGAAGGCGGATGAATGTTGTCATTGAAAGCATGGGGTCTGATTCCCATTTCCACTCATCGGCCTGCATGTTTTCCTGTCGGCAGGTATTAATGCGTTGTTCAAGAGTTAAGGGGCGTTTGGCTTTTTCATCCCATTTTGGCATTTGTGCGCCAACGCCTTTCATGGTTTTTTGTGCATCCTGATGACAGCTGGCGCAGGATTTTCCCGCTTTGCCGTCAACCTTGCTCCATAGTTCCTGGCCTTTTTCTACCCAGAGAAAGCCGGGGTTTTCAAAATCGTCCTTTTGCAGGTTCTGGGTTTCTTTGGCGCGAAAATACCAGCCTGAATATAAGTCTTTAAAAGGGCTGTCTGCTGTGGATGGTTTGACTTTAATGGTGGTGATATCTGCCGGGAGGTTGTCATCTGCTTTTGCGTGATCAAACAGTGGGGCTGAGACCAATGAGACGATGCCGGCGCTGATGAGGATCGCACAGGTGGTATAGAGGGTGGCTAACCTCCCATTAAATGCTGAAAAATTCATTGCGATACTCCTCTTTATGATGCGCTTCAGTTGCCCACATGGCAACCGCGCTGGTACGTCGGTGTTGATCGCAGCTTTATGCTGCGTTATTTGTTTTTGCTTTGGTCACTTACTAGCAACCGGATTTTTCTAGCAATCGTTTTTTTAGTGGGGCTTTAGTTGCCCACATAGCAACCGGATTTTTCGTTTGGGGCTTCAGTTGCCCACATAGCAACCGCCCCTGGTACGACGGTGATAATTGCAGTTTTACTACCTTATTGTTTTTCGTTCCTTATATTAGCTGACGGTCAGTGGTGATTTTTTGGAATAGGTTTCACCATTGTCATCCTGCCAGATGAATTCAAACTCACCTGATTTTTCTGCTTTCATTGTAAACTGAAAATAGGGGTTTGCTGAAATTGCAGCGTCAAGATTGACTGAAAACACTTCAGCGCCATCAAATTTGGCGGTGAATTTATTAATGATCTGACGGGGGATAAGTTCGCCCGTTTTTTTATCTTTGCGCAGGCCCGTTTCCATGACATGGGAAATCAGCGTTTTGATGGTGATGATCTCACCTTGCTTAGCTGATTTGGGCGCTTTGATTCTGGGTTTCGTGTTAGCCATGTTTAATTCCTAAATTCTGATCAATCAGCCGCCGCAACCGCCAATGGTTACTTTGACTTCTGTTTTTGTCATATGGAATGTGCCGTCTGATAGTTCAGCAACGGCGATGATGTTCTGGGTTTTGGCAAGGCGCATGCGCGAGGATGCTGCCGCTTCTCCGCTTAAAGGTGAGAAGTTGAATGTTGCTACATCAGGGCGTGGGTTGCCTTCCGAAATGATGATGACGCGTTTTACATAATCATCTTTGGTCATTGGGCTTTCAACTTTAAAGGAAAGCGGGACCGTGTTGCCGTTTTCAGCGATTTCAGGCATTTCGAGGGTGATTTTACCTTCATTGACCTGCTTGCCGCCTGTGAAACTTTCCAGCAGTGATTTTGGTGTTTTCTTAGCTTCGGCTAAGGCAAATGGTGAACTGGACAATGCAACTGTGGCAACTGTTGCAAAGGCTGTTGTGCCGATCGCCAGGACCTCTCTGCGGGTGAATTTGTTCATGAGGAATTCCTTACTCTTTTAAGGTCAGTAAATAGGCAATGATGTCTTCAATCTGCTGGCCAGAAAGAATAGTTTTGCCCTGAAATTTTTTCGCGGTTCTTTGACCCGGGTCAACCCTATAAAAGCCGGGCATTACTGTTTCATCACCAAAAACGGCTTTGGCATTGACCAGAATGGCGCGCAACTGTGTGGCTGTGTAACGTTCGGCAACGCCATCCATTGCGGGGCCGATTTCACCGTGGAACGGAAGATCCGACATTTTCTCGTTGGCATGGCAGGCCAGACAATTGCCAAGCTTTCTGCTTGAGAACCAGTTTTTGCCTTCGCCCGGGTCGCCAGCTTTTTCTGTCAGTGGTTTTGTGATTTCACCGTCACTGATTTTTACTTGCTCTGGTCCTATTGTTTCGGCTGCGATTGTGGTGCCGGGGTGATAAACCGAACTTGAAAACAGAGTGATGAATAAAAATGCAGCAGAAAATTTCATGTTCTTTTTCAACATGTTAGCTTTTCCTCCCCCTCCTCTATCCAGCCTTTTGGCCTTGGTGCCTGCCGGGTTATTGTGGAGGGATTTGTTTCCTGCGGCACCTTTTTGTTAAGGATGACACAGGATTATGAGAATCTCAATAGTAACCTTTGTTGATCGTAAATGAGTGGTCAGTCAGTCGGGCCTTAATGCTCTCTCATTCTATATGGAACTATTGATTTAAGTTTCAAGCTCAATCAGCAAATCTTTGGCGTCAATCTGGCTGCCGGTATCTATGTGCAGGGTTTTGATGGTTGCATCACTTTCAGCATGAAGGCCTGTTTCCATCTTCATGGCTTCTATGGTCAGGAGCAGATCACCCTGCTTGACTTTTTGCCCTTGTTTCACGACCACTGAAGCGATAACGCCCGGCATTGGTGCGCCAATGTGGTTTGGATCACCTTCCGTGATTTTGGGGCGTTTGGCGACAGTGGCTTTGGCCTTGCGGTTTGGCACGCGGATAACTCTTGGCTGGCCGTTGAGTTCAAAAAACACTTTCACATCACCATCATCATTGGTTTCACCAACGGCGAGCAAGCGGATTTCAAGGGTTTTACCAGCTGCGATCTGAGTTTCAATTTCGTCACCCGGTTTCATACCGTAGAAAAAATTGAGTGTTGGCAGTGTGCGCACGGGGCCGTAATTTCTGTGTCTTCCCATATAATCGAGAAAAACCTTGGGGTACATCAGATAGCCATTGAGGTCTTCATCATCGACTTTTAAACCTTCAAGCTCGGATGAAAGTTGCTTTCTGGTGGCTTCAAGATCGACCGGTGGCATGTCTGCGCCGGGGCGCGTGGTAAGCGGTTTTTCGCCTTTAAGGATTTTCTTTTGAATGGCAGAAGGGAACCCGCCTGGCGGTTGGCCGAGATTGCCCATCATCATATCAACGACACTTTCGGGGAAGGACATTTCTATGTTCGGGTCTTCGACATCTTTGCGGGTCAATCCCTGACTGACCATCATCAATGCCATGTCACCCACCACTTTAGAAGAAGGGGTTACTTTGACAATATCACCAAAGATCTGATTGACATCAGCATAGGTCTGGGCGATTTCCGGCCAGCGATCTGCGAGGCCAAGACTATCTGCCTGAGCTTTGAGATTGGTGAACTGACCGCCGGGCATTTCATGCAGGTAAACTTCTGAGGCCGGGGCTTGAAGGCCGCTTTCAAAGGCGGTGTACTGTGTGCGAATGTGCTGCCAGTAATTGGCGATTTCACGGATTGACCTGATATCAAGGCCGGCGCTTCTATCAGTGTGTTTTAAGGCTTCAACAATGGAGCCAAGGCATGGCTGGGATGTGCCGCCTGAGAACGGGTCCATGGCGGCGTCAACAGCATCAACCCCGGCATCAATGGCGGCGAGAATGGTTGAGGCGGCGATGCCGCTGGTATCATGGGTGTGGAAATGGACGGGTAAGCCAACTTCTTCTTTTAAAGCTTTGACCAATATTCTGGCGGCGGCAGGTTTCAGTAGACCGGCCATATCTTTCAGGCCGAGAATGTGAGCGCCAGCCTGTTTCAGATCTTTGCCCATGGTGACATAATATTTAAGGTCGTATTTGGCGCGGTCAGGGTCCATCAGGTCACCGGTGTAACAGATGGTGCCTTCGCAGATTTTATTGGCATTGCAGACGGCATCCATTGCCACGCGCATATTTTCAACCCAGTTAAGGCTGTCAAAAACGCGGAACACATCAACGCCGGTTTCAGCCGCCTGTTTGACAAAAAACTCAACGACATTATCCGGGTAGTTGGTGTAACCAACACCATTTGAGGCACGCAGCAGCATCTGGGTGAGGATGTTGGGCATGGCGGCGCGAATGTCTCTCAATCGTTGCCATGGGCATTCCTGTAAGAAGCGATAGGCCACATCAAATGTTGCGCCGCCCCAGCATTCAACTGAAAAGAGACCGGGAAGATTATGCGAATAGGCGCTTGCAACATTGATCATATCAATTGAGCGCATTCTTGTTGCCAGCAATGACTGGTGGCCATCGCGCATGGTTGTGTCGGTTAACAGGACATGGCTTTGCTCTGAAAGCCAGTTGGCGACGGCTTCTGGTCCTTCTTTATCCAGCAGGTTTCTTGTGCCGGGGGTGGGTGTTTCGGTTTTATGCGCTGGCGGTTTTGGTGCTTTGACGCTTTCAGCTGGTTTCGGGCGGCCTTCTGTTTCGGGGTGACCGTTAACAGTAATATCAGCCAGATAGGTGAGGATTTTGGTGGCTCTGTCGCGGCGTTTTTTAAAACGGAACAGCTCTGGTGTGGTGTCGATGAATTTGGTTGTATATTCATTTGAAAGGAACACCGGGTGATGCAACAGGTTTTCAACAAAGGCGATGTTTGTTGAAACGCCTCTTATGCGAAATTCGCGAAGGGCTCTGTCCATTCGGGCAATGGTGGCTTCAGGTGTTGCGGCCCAGGCGGTGACTTTCACCAGCAGGCTGTCATAATATCTGGTGATGACACCGCCAGCGTAAGCCGTGCCGCCATCAAGGCGGATGCCCATGCCGGTTGCTGAGCGATAGGCTGTCATGCGTCCATAATCGGGAATGAAATTATTTTGCGGGTCTTCTGTTGTGACGCGGCACTGCATGGCGTGGCCATTGAGGCGGATTTCAGATTGTGAAGATTTGCCGGTGGCTTCTGCTAGTGGTTTGCCTTCAGCGATGAGGATTTGTGCGCGAACAATGTCTATTCCGGTGACTTCTTCTGTCACTGTATGCTCTACCTGAATGCGGGGGTTGACTTCAATGAAGTAAAAATTATCGGTGTCCATATCCATCAGGAATTCAACGGTGCCGGCGCATTCATAACCAACATGATTACAGATTTTGAGGCCGAGTTCGCAAATCTCTTCACGTTGTTTTTCTGTCAGATATGGTGCCGGTGCGCGCTCAACTACCTTTTGATTGCGGCGCTGGACGGAACAATCACGCTCATAAAGATGGTAGATTTCGCCGTGGCTGTCCCCTAGTATCTGAACTTCGACATGACGGGCGCGTTCGATCATTTTTTCGAGATAGCCTTCGCCATTGCCAAAAGCGGCTTCGGCTTCTCTTCTGCCTTCAAGGACTTTATCCTCAACTTCCTCTTCGTTTTCAATCGGGCGCATACCGCGGCCACCGCCACCCCAGCTGGCTTTCAGCATCATTGGATAGCCGACTTCTTTGGCCATCTTTTTAACTTCGGCCATGTCATCACCCAGCACATCTGTAGCGGGGATAACTGGGACACCGGCTTTGATTGCGACCTGGCGGGCGCTGGCTTTGTCACCCAGGGCGCGCATGGTTTCGGCTTTCGGGCCAATGAAGGTGATATTGTTTTTGACACAGGCGTCTACAAATTCAGGGTTTTCAGATAGCAGGCCATAACCCGGGTGGATAGCATCAGCGCCAGATTGTTTGGCAACCCGAATGATTTCGTCAATTGAGAGATAGGCGGCCACGGGGCCCAGATCAGCACCAACTTTATAGGCTTCATCCGCTTTGAAGCGATGCAGGGAGAGCTTGTCTTCCTCAGCATAGATGGCCACGGTTTTTTTGCCGAGTTCGTTGGCGGCACGTAGCACGCGGATGGCTATTTCGCCACGGTTGGCGATGAGGATTTTGCGAAATTCTTTCATTTTTGAAAGCCTTTTATAATGGGGCTTCAGATGCCCAGATGGCATCCGCTTTTTTTGCGCTTCAGATGCCCACGTTGCATCCGCTTTTTTGTGCTTCAGATGCCTACATGGCATCCGCCCTGGTTCTCCGTAAAATTTCGTAGGCCGATAGAGGTTGCGCTCAATAAGTTGTGTTACAGATGCCTAGAACGTAAATGCACTCAATCGGCGCTGAACTTAAATTCTGTAACTCGTTAAATCACGCTATTCATGAACAATGCCGAGGATGATTGCAAGGGAGAACGTGCGGAAAAATGGTTATTAGCTGATTAGTTCAGTTTAATGGAGGCTTGTGAAAAATATTTGTTACGTGGTCTGAAACAAAATTTAAATTAATCAGCTCAGATGACCACAAAAGTCAGGTTTTGTGGTTAGGTATTGTATTAATTCAACTATGTTGTGTCTTTAATTCACGGTTGCTTTGGCGCGCATGATGCGTTTGTAAGCTGCTTCGATTTTTCCCGGTGCGATCTTGCCGTCTTTGATAGCTTTTTGGATAATGGCAATGGTTTTGGCTGGCAGGTTTGCATCTGGTTTTCTTGAATTGGAAATCATCAGGATGTCTATGCCGGCATTAACGGCACGGATGAGCGTTTCTTTGTAGCCAAAATTCTGAGCGATCGCGCCCATTTGCAAATCATCTGAAATGACCAGTTGATTATAATTTAAATCCTTGCGCAGCAGGCCAGCGATGGCAGGTTTAGAGATAGAAACTGGCACGCCATCTGAGGCTATTTTTTTATGGATCAAATGACCCGGCATGATCGCCGGAGCGTCGCCTGATTTGATCAGTTCTTTAAAGGGATCCAATTCAGTTTGTTTCCAGGTGTTTGTTATGTTGACAAAGCCTTCATGGCTGTCACTCAGGCTGGAACCATGGCCGGGAAAATGTTTCAGCACTGTGATGATGCCCATGTCCTTATGGGCTCTTACGAAACTTCTGGCATAGTCTGCGACTAATGCCGGGTCTTTGCCGTAGCTTCTGTTCCAGCGGCCAATGACCGGGTTTGAAGGGTTGATGAGCAGGTCAACCACGGGGCCGAGGTTCATGTTAAAGCCGGCATCAAGACTGATTTTTGCCATTTGTGTGTATGTTTTTCTGGCTGTGGCCGGGGATCTTGATTTTGCAATGGAGCGGGCGGAGGGGATTGAGGGGTAGCCAAGTTTTCTCCCCAGGCGCTGAACAGAGCCGCCTTCCATATCTAGGGCCAGAAAGAGCTTGTTGTTGCCAGCCGCATTTTTAAAAAGGCTGGTGAGTGCTTTTACCTGGCCTTTGCTTTTGAAATTATAGCCAAGAAAAACCACGCTGCCCACTTCGCCGCGCTTGATCTGGCTGGCCAGGCGTTTGGCGCTGGCGCCGTTTGCGCTGCCGCCCTGAAAGCCGAGCATCAACATCTGCCCGATCATGGCTTCCTGGCTGGCGGCCATTGCTGCTGAAGGGGTAATAAAACCTAATAAAACACAAAATATGAAACTGGCTTTCAGTCGGATTGATCTGGTTGGTTTCATTTTGCTTGCCTTTTTGGTTTTTAAGCAGGGTTGATTTATGAGTTCACTTCGTTGCAGGCTAATTTGTGGGCCGGGTTATTTTGCCAGTTGATAGGCCAGTTTTGAAATGGTTTTCTGGTAAACGCGGGCTTTGTTCCATTCCGCGATGACTTTGTAATTATGAGTGCCCGGGCCCCAGCCTTCGCCGGATTTCCAGCCATTGCCTTTAAACCAGGCGGCTGTTGAGGCAAGCACATCAGGTACTGAGCGATAAAGATCAATGGTGTTGTTGCCATCAAAGCTGATGGCATAATCGACAAAGCGGGTGGCGAGGAATTGTGTCTGGCCGATTTCACCAGCCCAGGCGCCGCGCATTTCTTTTGGCGTCAGATGGCGATCTTCAACAATTTTAAGTGCGGCGACGAGTTCTCTTGTGAAAAACTCTGAACGGCGGCAATCATAGGATAAGGTGGCAAGAGAGCGCATGATGGAGCGTTTGCCCATGAAATTTCCAAAGGCAGTTTCAAGCCCCCAGATGGCTGTTAGCATTTCTTTGGGGACGCCATATTTTTTTTCAACCTTAGCGAAGACTTTGGCGTGTTTTCTCATTTTGGCGCGGCCAATGCGAACCATGCCTTTGGTGCGGCGGTTGTAAAAAACATCAAAGCTTTGTTTGAAAGATTTTTGTCCCCGATCTAGCCGGATGACTCTTTTGTCGTATCTTAAGCCGTTTAAGGAAGATGATATTGTGCGTTTTGAAAAGCCCTTGGCGCGCATTTCATTTTTAAACTGCTTGAGCCAGGTGTTGAAGCCGGCGGCGTTATTTCCGCAAGTTGCGGCCTTGGCCTGATGAGTTGAGCTGCTTGCGAAAGCAAGCACAAAAAGTGATAAAAACACAAAAAGTCTGATCATATTGCCACATCCAGTTTTTGAATTTCCGGCCCCAACCTTAGGGGAATTCATTTGTCTTCGCAACATATTCAGCAATCAGTTTATAAGCTGTTTATTTTCACTCACTGGGTGAAAAATCGGATTGCTATCGCGCGATTTAAGTGGTTGCTCTCACTAAGAGTTGTTTCGTTGTTGCGTTTGATTTGAATTATATTCTGTTAATATTCAATTGCTTCTATTTTGAGGCAGCCGGACAAGGTTTGCTGACGAAAAGGAATTCTCTGGGAGGAAAAACAGATGCAAAAATTGCATGACTTCAGGTTGCTTGGGGTATTTTCATTGGTGGTGCTGGCATTGGTCTTTGTCAGCCCGGCAGCGATTTCAGCAGCTGAGGGCGGACATAAGCTGGTTTTACAAATCAGTGATAATGACCCGCAAAAGATGAACACGGTTTTGAATGTGGCAGCGAATGTCTCGAAACTATATTCTGAGCGGGGTGAAGAGGTTGATATCAAGATTGTGGCATTTAATCAGGGGTTGCATATGCTGAGGTCAGATACGTCACCGGTGCTGAAACGGATTACCGGTTTTTCAAATTCTATGACGAATGTGAAGTTTCATGCTTGTGGGAACACAAAGGCGGCGATGGAAAGAAAATCTGGCAAGGATGTGCCCATTCTGGAATTTGCTGAAGTTGTTCCAGCGGGTGTGGTAACGATCATGGAGCTGAGTGAACAGGGCTATACCGTGGTGCGCCCTTAACTGCGGGGCCAGTTTGCAGCCGCATTATGTTTTTGCGGCTGCTGACATTGATCGGTATTTTTATGTTTCAAACGCCTTTATAAACCGGTTGTCGTCTGTCTATCCAGGCGTTTAACCCTTCGTGGACATCTTCTGTTGCAGCCATTCTTGCGAACTGTTCCTGCTCAATCAACAGGCCTTCGCTGATGGTTGTGTTTATGCCTCTTGTGACAGCTGTGATGATACGGGCTGCGGCGAGGGGGGAGTGGTAGATAATGCGCTCAGCCAGTTCAATGGCTTTGACTAACAGTTCATTGTGAGGCACGACCATATTAACAAGCCCCATTTCATGAGCCTTTTCGGGTGTGAAGGTGTCACCAGTGAGGAGATATTGCAGGGCGTGTTTGCGGCCGGCCAGTCTTGGCAGGCGCTGGGTGCCGCCAAATGTCGGGGGGATGCCGAGGTTAATTTCGGGTTTGGCGAAGATTGCTTTATCACTGGCAATGGCCAGATGAACGGCCTCTGTAATTTCGCAGCCACCGCCGTAAGCAAGGCCGTTTACAGCTGCTATGATTGGTTTGGGGTAGGCTTCCAGCCTTGCTGTCATTGATTGCCCGCGCTGGCAAAATTCTTTGACGGCGATTAGAGGTCCTTTTTCTACTGACCGGGTGAATTCATGGATGTCACCGCCAGCTGAAAATGCCCTCTCTCCAGCGCCAGTGATGATGATGGCGCGGATGTTATTATCCAGCTCTATCTCATCGAGAAGTGTGAGCAGGGTATCGTTTAGCTTGTAATTGAGAGCGTTTAATTTTTCCGGCCGGTTGAGGGTGAGTATGGCGACCTTGCCTTTGATCTCTTTTAAAATAATGTCTGACATTTTCAGGTTTCCTATATGTAAGAAATTCGATTTCGAAGCTGGCATGAGTTTGCTTCAGCATCGAAAAAAAGGAAACTCACTGATGAGTATACTTACCTGTTGCGATGTATCGGTGTATGATTTTCGGATGTGGTAACGGGCATACAGGAATGACAAGGTGGCGAAAAAAGAATTGAGCACGAAAGAGCGGATTATTGAGGCCGCGAACCGGCTATTTTATGCCGAGGGGATCCGTGCTGTGAGTGTGGATGCCATTGCGGCGAAGGCGGGGATCACCAAGAAATCTCTCTATTATCACTTTAAAAGTAAGGATGAGCTGATGGCGGCTTATCTAGTTTCGCGTGATCAACCCAATATGGAGGTGATGCGCGGATGGTTTGAGGCGGCTGAAGGTGATTTGGCTGCGCGGGTGACGGCGTTATTTTCTGGGATTGAGAGGGCAGCAAAGCATCCGAAATGGCGGGGGTGCGGTTTTTTAAGAACGGCGGGTGAGCTTGCCAATATGCCGGGGCATCCGGCCATCAAGGCGGGCGGTGCGCATAAAAAAAGACTTGAGGCCTGGCTTGCTGACGAGTTTGAAATGGCAGGAATTAATCCGGCAGAAAAACTGGCGCGGCAGGTTGTGTTACTGCTTGATGGGGCGTTCGCGATTATGATGGTGCATCATGACCCTGACTATATCAGAGAGGCAGGAGAGGCGGCGCGGCAACTGGTTGACATGAAGTTGAAAGACGCGAAATAAAATGAGCCCGCAAAATCCATGCAGGCTCAAAAAAGAATTATCATGTGGGATTATTTTTTAATGGCTGCGTTGGTCAGCTTATTCAGGGCTCCTGTCATTTTTTTGATGACTTCTGCATCAGCCGGAATGCCATGAGTTTTGGCGATGGTTGCGGGCGCATGATAGGCGAGATAGACGTCACCTTTTTTATCTTTATAGGCGACCACTCGTAAGGGGAGGTCAAGTCCGGCTGTTTGGGAAGCGAGCATGGCGGGTGTGCCGAGTTTCGGGTTGCCGAACATCAGCATCTGAGTTGGTCTTAATTTTGAGCCGACTTTTTTTGCCCCTGCGGCGTGATCCACTCTTGCAAAGACTTTGGCGCCGGCTTTTTCAACCGCTTTTTTGAGGTTGTCGATTGTGACACTGACCGAGTGGGGAGATTTTTTTGTTATCAACTCTGCTGCGATTGCTGATGTGCTGGCACTTACTACTGAGCCTAAAAGAATAAGACTGAGAATTATGAGGCTGAGGGCAGTTGTGCGTTGCATGGGGTCTCTCCGTGGTTTGTTATAACAGTGTCGTTATTCTGCTGATGAGGGTATTTGTTTTTCAGCCGCAGCTTGTTTTAGATTAGCAAATCTATGACGGGAAAGTTAGTGGATTTGATGGCGATCAATGAAATGTGATCACTGACGCTGTTTTAAATTCAGTTCTGAACGCGGGGTGTCGGTTTATTCTTTGAGGGCGATCATGATGTCCATAACGTTGGTGCCGGTTGGGCCGGAGACGAACAGGTCGCCGCAGTTTTTGAGGTAAGTTCCTGAATCTGCTTTCTCTAGGGCTTCATCGGCGCCTTCGATTTTTTGATATGTCGCTCCGTCAATTATGGCACCGGCAGCTTCGGTTGGGCCGTCCGTTCCGTCTGTTCCGGCAACGATGAGGGTGATGTTTTCTTCGCCAGCCAGATGTTTCGCCATCAGCAAGCCAAGGGCCTGGTTTCTGCCGCCAGAGCCCGGATTTTCCGGCAGTATGACTGTTGGCTCTCCGCCCCAGATATATATTCCTTTGGGGCCATCAAGCAGGCGCTGGCTCAAATCTTTGGCAACAATGTTGACATCTTCGTATAATGGTTCTGAGTTTTCGATGATTGGTAAGCCGAGATCAGTTGCTTTTTTTTCAGCGGCTGTTCGGGCTATCTGGTTTGTCGCTGCGAGATATTGCTGATAATTGGTTTTTTCAGGATTGATGCGTTTTCCGCTCCCAATGCCTGAACCAAGAATGCCGAAATTGCCTTCGGGCACATCTGATATGCCGATGGCGTTAATGGTTTTACCGGGAAAGGCTTCGAGTAATTTGCCGCCTTTCACTCTGGATCGCATGATGCGTTGCCGGTTCATCGTTTCTATATCGGCGCCGGTTCGCATCAAACCATCTGTGAAATTTTTCAGATCTTCGAGGGTCATGTCATCGTGGAGCATTTCAATGAGTGCGGAAGCGCCGCCAGAAACCAGAACCAGAAGATTGGAATTATCTTCCATTTCCGAGACGATTTGAAACACCGCTTTGCCAGCGTCAAGCGAGGCCTGATCTGGAATCGGGTGGCTAGATTCGAAGATGGTTACATTCGGGATATTGCGAATTTCGTCTTCGCAGTGATGATATTTGGTGACGATGGTTGCGGCATAGGCTGGCTGGTCTGAGGATTGCTCGCAATAATATTCATGTGCGCCTTTAAACATGGATGTCGATGCTTTGCCAATGGCGATGATGCCGTCAGGAATGGGGATGTTATATTGCTTCAGAACTTTTTTGACGGCCTTGTCCCCAAGCACCGCATCCACGCCGGCCTGCCAGATTGAGGTGACCGTTTCTCTGCTTGTTTGGGGGTTTTGCATATTGTCTTGCATCCGGGTTCGTCCTGATAAATTCTGGTTTTGTCGCGCCTGCATCATAGGGCTTAATAATTCATCAGGGCAATGAAAGATTTGAATGATTTGATATCTTTTCTTATTGAGCAGCGTGCCAATTTACGAGACTTTTTTGTAAAAGTTACTTACAATAATTTCAGTATTATTTATGTGTTTAAAAAATAATACTCGGTGTAAATAACTATTACCTGGCTGTTATTGTTGTACTATTCTTAGGGGGCATAGGTTTGCTTCTATGACATTGACCAATTGTATTGTAACCGCTACGCGGTAATGCTGCGTAATGAAAAATTATAAAACAGGAGTTAAGTGGCGATGGCCTTAATTGTTGATATCCGAAATTCTGTTGTGCCGATTGCATCTGAAATTTCGAATGCCTATATCGATTTTTCCAAGATGACGGCGAGTGTTGTAGCACTGGTTTCGGATGTGGTGCGTGATGGCAAACCGCTGGTTGGTTATGGCTTTAATTCAAACGGCCGATATGCGCCTAAGGGGCTGCTGGATGAGCGGTTTATTCCGCGGCTGCGAGAAGCGGATCTTGGTGGTGAGATTGACCCTGTTAGAGCCTGGGATATTATGATGTCAAATGAAAAGCCGGGTGGCCATGGGGAACGCTCAGTCGCTGTTGGTGTGCTGGATATGGCACTTTGGGACCTGGCTGCGAAAATTGCCGATGTGCCGCTTTATCAACTGATTGCAGATAAATGGCGGGGCGGTGAGATTGATGAGAAGATATTTGTTTATGCAGCGGGCGGGTATTACTACCCGGGTAAGGGTGTTGAGGAGTTGCAGGCTGAAATGCAATCTTACCGCGACCGGGGGTACCGTGTCTGCAAAATCAAAATAGGTAATGGTTTAGAAGAAGATATTCCGCGGATTGAAGCGGCGATGGAGGTTGTTGGTGGCGGCCAGAATCTGATGGTTGATGTGAACGGTCGATTTGATCTTGAAACGGCGATTGCATATGCTGAAGCGATAAAGGGCTATGATCTCTTTTGGTATGAAGAGGTGGGTGACCCGCTTGATTATGCTTTGCAGGCTGAGCTTTCTAAAGTTTACCCGAATGCGATGGCGACGGGTGAGAATTTATTTTCGCATCAGGATGGGCGTAATCTGCTGCGCTATGCTGGGATGCGCCCGGATAAAGACTGGATCCAGATGGATTGTGCTTTGTCATACGGGCTGGTTGAATATAAGCGCTTTATTGATCTGTTGCCGGATTATGGATTTTCACCGAGAAACTGCATTCCGCATGGCGGGCATCAGATGTCTTTAAATATTGCGGCTGGACTTGGGCTTGGCGGCAATGAAAGCTACCCGGATGTGTTTGCTCCATTTGGTGGATTTTCTGACGGGACGAAGGTTGAAGACTCGCTTGTTGGGTTGCATCAGTGTGCTGGTGTTGGGTTTGAAGAGAAGTCTGCGCTTATTCAGACGATGCGAGAAGCGACTGAGACTGCATAGTTTCAGGCTGATATGAAAAATTTAAACACCGTGCCAGGTTAATCTGGTGCGGTGTTTTTTGTTGGAGATTAAAGGTGGGAAATATAAATAGAAGAAAAAACAGCTTAACCTGGGTCTTTTAACCCGGGTCTGGGGTAAACCCGGCAGCTTCAATGCCAGCGATGGCGCAGGCTTCATCATTATCAGAATTATCACCGGTGATGCCGACAGCGCCAATGATGGTGCCGTTATGTTTGATCAGAACGCCGCCGGGGACTGGAACCAGAGCGCCATCTGCCAGATTATTGATGGCAGAGACGAAATAGGGTTGTTCCTGAGCGCGGTTGAAAATTGTCCGTGAGCCAAGGCCAAGGGCGATGGCACCGTGGGCTTTGCCATGGGCAATTTTGGGACGAAGGGTGCTTGTGCCATCTTCCCGAAGCAGGGCTTTTAAGTGGCCACCTGCATCCAGCACGGCAACTGTCAGTGGCTTGAGATTAAGTTCATGGCCTTTTTCAAGCGCGGCTTTAATGATTAACTGAGCCTGATCAAGAGTAAGGGTCATGCGGGTGTCCTTTCGCTCATTGAGCCAGCTTTGAGCATTGCTTCGATCTGAGATTCTGAATAACCGAGTTCAGCTAATACCTCACTAGTGTGCTGGCCAAGCAGAGGAGCTGGTGACTTTACACCGCCGGGTGTTTCAGAAAATTTAACGGGGAGGCCGATGGTCTGAACCTTTCCAGCCACCGGGTGAGTGACTGTCGGGACCATTTCTCTGGCGATGGTTTGCGGGTCCTGATGCATCTGGGTGATAGAAAGGACCGGCCCTGCCGGCAAGCCGCCACCTTCGAAAACTTCCAGCCAGTCAGCCGTGTTTTTCTGGCTGAGGATGGTGTTGAGCTGTTGCTCTAACTCAAGGCGGTTTTTCATCCGGTCACTATTGGCCGAGAATTTTGGATCCTGCTGGAGGTGTTCTGCATCAATGAGCTGGATGAATTTTTCCCAGTTTTTCTGGTTGGCGGCGCCGATATTGATCCAGCCATCTTTGGTCTGAAAAGCCTGATAGGGTGCGTTTAACGGGTGGGCTGAGCCCATTGGGTCTGGTGTGGTGCCTGTTGCAAAGGCGATGGCTGACTGCCAGTAGGTTTGAATGATGGCGGCTTCAAAGAGAGAGGTGTCAACTTTCTGGCCCTCGCCTGTCTGGAGCTTATGTGCGTATGCTGCTGAAATGCCCATGGCGGCGAGCAGCCCGGCGGTTACGTCAGAAACCGGGGCGCCGACTTTTACCGGCTGGCGGCCTGGAGCTTCACCAGTGATCGACATCAGCCCGCTCATGCCCTGTGCGATGAGGTCAAAGCCGCCGCGTTCTGCGTAAGGGCCGGTGCGGCCAAAGCCGGAAATTTCAGCGTAGATCAGACCGGGGTTTTCCTTGCGCAATTCTTCATAGCCGAGGCCGAGTTTTTCCATCACGCCTTTGCGGTAATTTTCAATGACGACATCTGCGTCTTTTAGAAGGTCTTTTAAGGCGTTTTTGCCGTCTTCTGATTTCAGATCAAGGACGATGCCGCGTTTGTTGCGGTTCATCATCATATAGGCGGCGCTTTCGCCGTTGATTTCTGGAGGGACGAAACGTCTTGTATCGTCACCGGTGGCTTTTTCAACTTTGATGACATCTGCGCCCATATCTGCGAGCATTAAGCCGCAGACCGGCCCCGCCATAATGTGAGCCAGCTCAATGACTTTACAGCCTGTTAACGGGCCACTCATTTTATTTACCTTTCCATTCAGGTGGTCGTTTATTGAGAAAAGCAGTGAGCCCTTCTTTAAAATCTTCACTCATATAGGTTTTGATTATCAAGTCGCTTCCATCAGCACCCGGGCCTTCTGAGCGAAGGCGCCTTAAAGCTTCTTTGGTGGCTTGCATGGTCAGAGGTGCATGGGTTGCCAATAAAGAGGCGAGTTCCTGTGCGCGCTGATGAACAGCTTCAGCGGTTTCAAGAATTTCTGAAATCAGGCCGCAATTCAGGGCTTCTTCTGAACCGATTAATCTTGCTGTTAATATGGTTTCTCTTAACCTGCCGGCACCCATCAACACGGAGAGGCGATTTAGATTGGCAATTGAAAGGCAGTTGCCAAGGGTTTTGGCGATGGGGAAGCCGAATTTTAACCGCGTATCTGCAATGCGGATATCACAAGCAGCAGCAATGGCCGCGCCGCCGCCGGTGCAGGCGCCAGTGATGGCTGCAATGGTTGGTACTTCACATTTTTCAATATCACCGAGGACTTTATCCACCTTTGCTTCATAGGCAAGGGCATCCTCATTGGTTGAGAAGGCGTGAAACTGGGTCATGTCAGTGCCGGCGGCGAAGGCTCTGTCGCCACCACCGCGGATGATCAATGAGGTAACAGTGCCACCCGCTTTTGTTTCGCGGCAAATTCGCGCCAGCTCTTCATACATGCCGAAAGTGAGGGCGTTTCTCACTTCCGGACGGTTGAGGGTGATAATGCCGGTTGTGCCTTGTTGTTCATAGAGTATGTCACTCAATCTTTCTCTCCTATCTGTAGAAATATTCAACGAGGAACATCGGGATCGATGGGACGTATGTACAGATCATTAACACCACAAACAGAACGGCGATGAAGTAGATGTTAATTTTCGACACTTCCCAGATATTGGCGCGGGCGACGGCGCAGGCCGTTATCAGCACGCTTGCAACCGGCGGCGTTTGCTGACCGATGGCAAGATTGAGAGTGACAACGAGACCAAAGTGAATCGGGTCAATGCCGACGGCAGCAATCAGCGGAATAACGATAGGAACAACCAGAATGATGGCCGCTGCTGAATGGAGGAAAAAGCCGATAATAAGGAAGAAAAAGTTCAGCATCAACAAGATCAGCCATTTGTTGGTGGTGATCTCTAACATGCCGGCAGCAAGTTCCTGGGGCAGTTGGGCTCTGGTTAGAAAGCCGCCCATAACAACGGAGGCTGCGACCAGCAACATCACAATGGCAGTTTGCATGCCGCCATCAAGCATGGCGCTTTTGAGATGTTTAAAGTCTATCTGACGGTACCAGAGGCCGACGAGAAGGGCAGCAAGAACGGCAAGGCCGGCTGCTTCTGTGGCAGTGACAAAGCCGCCAAAAATACCACCCAGAATGATGAATGGCAGAGTAAAGGCTGGAAGTGCATCAATGAAAGTTTCACGAAGGCGTTTGACGTTAAAGGCTTCTTCAACCGGCAAATCATATTTGCGGGCAAAACAATAAGCGACAAACATCAGGCCAGCTGCACCCATTAAGCCGGGGATAATGCCAGCAACAAAGAGTTGTTCAACAGAGGTGTTAGAAGAAGTGGCATAAAGGATCATCGGAATTGAAGGGGGGATGATGATTGCTAATGAAGCTGAAGATGATGTGACGGCAGCTGCTAATGGGGCACCATATCCGCGTTTTTTCATCTGCGGGATCAGGACCGAGCCAATGGCCGCGACGTCAGCAACGGCAGAGCCTGAAATTTCGGCAAAGAAGAGGGAAACGCCAATGGTGACCATGGACAATCCGCCTTTAACAAAGCCGATTATAGCCGAGACGAAATTGATCAGCTTATCTGTTACGCCGCCGGCATTCATGATCGCACCAGCCAGTACAAACATCGGGATGGCGATTAGTGAAAACTTTGTTGAGCCGTCATACATATCGAGAGCGGCGCTGACGATAGAGCCAGTTCCTTCTGTTGCGACAAGACCGATGATGGCGGAAATGGCAAGGGCTACGGCGATTGGCACGTTGAGGCAGATCATAACCACAAGTGCAAGGAAAATGAATAATATCAGCATGGTTTAGTCTGCTCCGGCTTTTTTACGTTCTTGTTCGACTTCTTGTTCTATTTCGCCATGCTCGAGAGAGTGGCCACTTGATGTTGCTCTCCAATAATCTGGAAAGCTGAGTAGCTGACAGATTATGAAAAGGACAGCACCGATTGGGATGACTGACTGAGTGACCTGAACTGGCATCCAGGTGAGAGAAACCAGCATGTCACCTTCCAGAACATCGAGGACCTGCCAGCCTGTGTAGGCAAGTATTACGAAAAAACCGAGTACGAGAATTTCTGCAAGGACGACGAATATCATTCGTTTGGGCATTGGAATGGCAAGAAGGACACTGTCAAAGCCGATGTGACGGCGCTTTAGTGCGGCTAAGGCTGCGCCGTAATAGGTGATCCAGGAAAGTTGGATGGCGGCGATTTCATCATACCAGGAGAGTGAATCTCCGGCGATGCGAAAGAGAACGGCAACGATTACCACTATTGTCAATGTGATCATCAATATAATGACGAACCATTCCAACAGAGCTTCAAGGTTGCGCCGAAACATTTGTATGAGCATGTGTTGATTCCAATTAGGCAGCAGAATGGAACGGTATCACTCGGCAGACGGGTTCCATTTTAAATTTTCGGGGAAAAACCGGAGGAAGATTTCTTCCTCCGGCCTGAGGTCTTTTGTTCAGTTCTGATTAGTAGTCGTGTTAATTTTACGCGCTACTTATTTGGCCAGACCTTGAACTGTTTTAATGAGTTTGTCGCCACCTTTTACGGAGCTGGCAAATTCATCATAAATTGGTTTTGACGCTTTAATGAACGCCGGGTTGTCAGCGTTGTTGACTTCAACCCCAGCTTTTTTGATTACGTCAAGAAGTTCTGTTTCAAGCTTTGCAGCATGCTCATAGACGTATTTTTGTGTGTCGTTAGCGCATGTTTGTAGTGCTGACTGAACATCGCCTGGTAGTTTGGCAAAATTCTTTTTAGAGACCAGAACATAGGCCGGTGTGTAAACATGGCCGGTGATTGAGAGGTATTTCTGAACTTCCTGGAATTTTGCTGAGGCGATTTGAGCGTATGGGTTTTCCTGGCCGTCAATCACATTTGTCTGGAGGGCGGTGAACACTTCAGAAAATGCCATTGGGGTTGGGTTTGCGCCATAAAGCTTGAACATTTTCACGCGCCATGCGCCTTTAGGTGTACGCAGTTTTACGCCGGCCAGATCTGCAGGTTTTACGATCGGGCGGGTGTTGTTGGTGATGTGTCTGAAGCCGTTTTCAAAATAACCAAGGATCTGATAACCCTTTGCACTGGCAGCTTTCTGGAAAGTGTCACCAAGCTCTTTTTGAACAGCTTTCATGTGCTCACGGTCTTTGATGATATAAGGCATTTCGAAGACGCCGAATTCATCTGCAACAGATGACATCACTGATGATGGCAGTGAAAAAGTAATCTGACCGAGTTTTAGTTTTTGAAGGAGTTCTTTGTCTTTACCAAGCTGAGATGAACCAAAGCCTTGTACCACCGCTTTATCGCCAAGGGCATCGTTTGAGCATTTGGCGAAGGCGTTTACGCTTGCTTCAAATAGTGAGCCGGGTTTACCGACATGGCCGAATTTCAGGACCAGCTTTTCAGCGCTCGCTGGTGAAGCAAATGCAGCTGTCAGTGCTGCACATGCGATGATTGATTTCAATTTCATGATCTATCCTCCCAGAAATGATCTTTTGGTTTTGGTTATTCGTCTTTATGTATTTGTAACAGTGATTTTTATTATATTGGTGTTTTAAAGATGTTCAATCACTGCCTGTGCGCGCTTTTGTTTCATGATTTATAAGCGCTGTTTATCGATATTGTTTTCATTATTGCAACCGTAAATACGAAACTGAATGAGTTTGAATGTGTTTGCCAAGGCTGCTTTTTTTATTGATGCTTTGGTCGCCAGCCCTGAATTCATCACTGAAAACACAGTGTTAAAATCGTTTTCACTCATCAGCTGAATACTTTTAAATGCCTGTTTGGTAAATCTCCCGATTGACAATTTATTTTTTAAATTGAATTATGAATTCATAATTACGTCAAGCTTTTATTTTGGATCACACTATATGGCGACAATTTCAAGGCCCGGTTTTGAGCGCAGTTTATCGCGTGAATTGTCGGGTGAAATTCTGTTCGATGCGTTTAGTCGCGGTCGTTATGCGACGGATGCTTCGATCTATCAGATGATGCCTGTTGGTGTCGCCGTGCCACAGTCAGTTGAAGATATAGAAGCGGCGATTTCGATTTCGAGAGCGCATGGTGTGCCGGTTTTGCCGCGCGGCGGCGGGACTTCTCAATGCGGGCAGACTGTGAACCAGGCGCTGGTGATTGATAATTCGAAACACTTTAATAAAATTCTGGAACTTGATGTAGAAAACCGGCGCTGCGTTGTGCAGCCGGGCATTGTTCTTGACGAATTAAACCGGGTGTTAAAACCGCATGGACTTTGGTTTCCTGTAGATGTTTCAACAGCATCACGGGCGACAATTGGCGGGATGACGGCTAATAATTCTTGTGGTGGGCGCTCGCTTCGTTATGGGATTATGCGGGATAACGTGCTTTCGATTGAAGCGGTTATGGCTGATGGGGCCAAGATGCATTTCGGCCCTGTTGGGTCAGCTCAAAACTTGAATGGCAGTAACGGCGTTGCTGGCTCAGAGGCTGAGTATAGAGCGTTAGTGCAGGATATGCTGGCGCTTGGTATGCGTGAAGCTGAAGAAATAGCGGCGCAGTTTCCCAATGTGATGCGACGGGTTGGTGGGTATAATATTGATGCGCTGGTGCCTGATGCTGCGTTTCAAATGAACGGGGCCTCGAATAACGGGGCGTTACTCAATGGCTCAAACATAGCCCCTAATAATATGGCGCATTTGCTGGTTGGTTCTGAGGGGACACTGGCATATTTCACGGCCATTGAGTTGAAGCTTTCGCCTTTATTGACGAAAAAAGTCACCGGGGTTTGTCATTTTGCTAAATTTTATGAGGCCATGGATGCGACGCAGCATATTGTCAAATTAAAGCCGCAAGGTGTTGAGCTAGTCGATGCGACGATGATTGGCTTAGCGCGGGATATTCCGCTTTTTGCCAAAACAATGGAGCAGTTTGTCAGGGGTAACCCGGAGGCTTTGCTGCTGGTTGAATTTGCGGAAACGGAAGATGAAGCGAACCTTGAAAAACTTGCCGAACTTGAGGCTACTTTAGCAGGGCTTGGCATCAACTGGGAGGCTGAAGGGCGGCACTGGGGCGGTGTTGTCAAGGTGACGGATAACAAATTACAGGGTGATATTACTGAAGTTCGCAAGGCCGGGCTGAATATCATGATGTCGATGAAGGAGGCGGGAAAACCGGTTTCATTTGTTGAGGATTGTGCGGTTGAGCTGCCGGATCTTGCTGAATATACCGCCGGGATTACTGAAATTTTCTCAAAACACGGCACGAAAGGCACATGGTATGCACATGCGTCTGTTGGCTGTTTGCATGTGCGCCCGGTGCTGAACATGAAGCTTGATCAGGATGTTCAAACCATGCGCTCTATCGCGGAGGAAGCGTTTGAGCTGGTGCGCGCGTATAAGGGCTCTCATTCCGGTGAACATGGTGATGGGATTGTGCGCTCTGAATTTCATGAGCAGATGTTTGGCAGTCGCATGGTCAGTAATTTTAAAGAGGTTAAACAACGGTTTGACCCTGCTGGTCTGTTTAACCCGGGTAAAATTGTTGATCCACCGAAAATGGATGACCGTTCAAACTTTCGATATCATCATGATTATGAGAATGAGGAATTTGACACTGAACTTGACTGGACATCATGGCCCGGTACAGGCGGCGGTATGCAGGGTGCCGTTGAGATGTGTAACAATAACGGGGCTTGCCGCAAATTAAAAGGCGGCACGATGTGTCCTTCTTATCGGGTGACGAAAAATGAGCGTGATGTGACGCGGGGGCGTGCGAATTCTCTCAGGCTTGCGATATCCGGCCAGCTTGGATCTGATGCGCTTTCGTCTGATTTGATGATGGAGACCTTAAAGCTCTGTGTTTCCTGTAAGGGATGCAAACGGGAGTGCCCGACCGGTGTTGATATGGCGGCGATGAAAATTGAAGTGCTGGCAGCGCGGGCGAGAGAAAAGGGAATTTCTCTGCATGACAGGCTGGTGGCTTATCTGCCGCGCTATGCACACTACGCCGCAAAGATGCCGGGGTTGATGAATTTGCGGAATAAAATTCCGATGATAGCGAAGTTGCTCGAAAGACCAACGGGTATGACAGCGCGGAGACACTTGCCTGAGTGGCGCTCTGACCATTTTAAAAATGAAGAAATACCGCTGCGCGGTGAAGCGAAGGCCGTTTTGTTTGCGGATTGTTTTAACCGCTATTTTGAGCCGGAAAATTTACGCGCAACGGGTCGCGTTATGGCGGCGGCTGGTCTTGATCTGGCAGTTGCAGGGGCGCCGGATGGTGAGCGCCCTTTATGCTGCGGGCGGACTTTTCTTTCGGCCGGGCTGGTTGATGAAGCGCGGGTTGAAGCAAGACGATTGCTTGACGCTTTGATGCCATTTGTGGCGCAGGGATTGCCCGTTATCGGGCTTGAGCCAAGTTGTCTTTTGACATTAAGGGATGAAATTCCGCGTATTTTGCCGGGCGGGGAAGCTGAGGCAGTTGCGGCGCAGGCGTTGATGCTTGAAGAATATATTGCCGAACATGCTGTGGGGGATTTGTTTAAATTGCCGATGAAATCGCCGGCATCAGAAATCTTATTGCATGGGCATTGCCACCAAAAAGCGTTTGGTGTAATGGGGGCGATTGAAAAAACGCTATCAATGATACCTGGTGCAAATGTTGAAACTGTGGAAACCAGTTGCTGTGGCATGGCGGGTTCATTTGGTTATGGCGTTGAGACTTATGACACTTCTGTTCAAATGGCTGAGCTTGATTTGTTGCCTGCGGTCAGAAAAAGTGGGCATGATACGATTGTTGTTGCTGATGGGACTTCCTGTCGGCATCAGATTGCTGATGGGACGGCGCGTCAGGCTATCCATGTGGCGAGAGTTCTGGATTTAGCACTTAAGGAAGGAGCACGCTCTTGAGTATGCAACACCCTCTGGAGACCATTTCTCGGCCTTCACTACACACCGAACTTGTTGAGCGGATCAGATTATTGATCATGGATGGGGATTTGCCGTCCGGCTCGAAGGTTCCTGAAAAAGATCTTTGTGCGCAATTCGGTGTTTCAAGAACACCGATGCGGGAAGCTTTGAAAGTGCTTGCTGTTGAAGGTTTGATTTCCCTTGAACCGAATAGGGGTGCCTGGGTTAGCAAGCTGACGATGGAAGAACTTGAACAGGTGTTTCCGGTGATGGGGGCACTTGAAGCGCTTTCAGGTGAGTTGGCTTGTGAGCATATCACCCAGGAACAATTTGAAGAGATTGTCTCGATCCATAAAGAAATGCTTGGTTATTACAAGACAAGAAATCTGGCTGAGTATTTCAGAACCAACCAGTTGATACATGCCGCCATTCTGGTTGCTGCCTGTAATGAGACGCTTTCAATTCAGTATCGTGCGCTTGCCTCCCGGGTGCGCCGGGCTCGATATGTTGCGAATATGTCTGAAGAGCGCTGGGCGCAGGCGGTAAGTGAACATGAGGAAATGATTGAGGCTCTGAAAATTCGTGATGGGAAAGTTCTCGCCGAAGTGTTGAAACGGCATATGGAGAATAAGTTTGAAACTGTGCGGCAATGGTTGCTGGCGCAGGGGTGATCAGTTCATTGGTGTAACATCAACTTAAGTCCTTGGCGTGCCCTTTCATAAGAAGTTGGTGTTCCAGCATTTTAAGTTGATGGTGTTCCAACATCTTACGAAGTTGGTGTCCCAACATTCTAAGTTGATGGTGTTCCACCAATGGCAACCGTAATTCTGGCCGCCGCGTTCGAGACTTCAGCGCCAAATTCTTCGATGTGTTCATTTGAGAAGCGGTTGCTCGGGCCTGAAATTGAAATGCCGGCTATGACATCATCATGGGCATTGAGGATGGCAGCGCCAATGCAGGACATGCCGACAAAACGTTCTTCGTGGTCAAAGGACCAGCCGCGGGAGCGGGTTTTTTTAAGGTCTGAGATTAGTGCTGAAGGGTTGGTTAAGGTGTTGTCTGTGAATTGCTCAAGACTGATTGACTGGAGCATTGATTTGAGGCGGCTCTCATCCATTCTGGAAAGAATTGCCTTGCCGGTTCCTGAGGCATGCATGGGCGCGCGGGTGCCGGGTTTGAAGAAGGCTCTGATCGGATTTTGTGTATCTGCCTGGCCAATGAAGACAACCTCATTGCCATCTCTTACGGCTAGGTTGGCGGTTTCACCGGTGGTTTCCATCAGTTGGCGCATGATGGGCCGGCTGACATCGGGCAGGTTGGTGCGTTTTAAAAATGAGCATCCGGTTCGGTATGCCTCAATGCCGATGACCCAGTGCTGGGTTCGTTCTTCGAGTTCGGTATAGCCGTGTTTTTGTAGGGTTGTGAGGATGCGGTGTGTTGTTGCGGTCGGTATGCCAAGACTATGAGAAAGGTCAGTTAATGAAGCGTGTTCATTTTTTGCGAGACTGTCGAGAATGTTAAGAGCGCGGTCTAAAGATTTCAGGGTCGTATTGGCCGGTTCTGTCATTGTGGAGCGTGGGCGACCGCGTGGTTTTTTGTCTTTTGTCAGCATTTTTTGCTCCTTTGTTTAGCTTTATAGCCAATAACCAAATTGAAATGGAAAAGTTTTTCAACCGGAAATATATTGGATAATTATGAAAAAGGAAATTCATAATAAAAACAAAAGCTTAATTAATTAATTCGTAAAATGAAAAATATTTTCAAGAAAATTGCATTCATCTTAGTGCTTTTGATAAGATGGGGTCAATAATTTAGGAGAACTAAAATGTCCAATCAAAATCCGGTCTTTATTCCTGGGCCAACCAACATTCCGGATCGCCTGCGCCTGGCGATGCATACACAAACCAGTGACCACAGAGCACCTGATTTTGTTGAGGTTTTTTCACCTATCTTAGAAGATACAAAAAAGGTTTTTGGCACAACGAGCGGCAAGGTTATTCTTTACCCGGCGACGGGGACAGGCGGCTGGGAAGCGGCGATGTCTAATCTGCTTGCGCCGGGTGATAAAATTCTTGTTGGCCGGTTTGGCACGTTTTCTGAGCGCTGGGTTGATCTTTGTGAGCGGCACGGGCTTGATGTGCATGTGATTGATGTTGAATGGGGCCGCGGTTCACCTGCTGACCAGTTTGCTGAAATCCTCGCTGCTGATAAAAACCATGAATACAAAGCTGTGCTGGCTACCCATTGTGAAACAGCAACCGGGGTGCAATCTGATGTTGCGGCGGTGCGCCGTGGTATGGATGCCTCTAAACACCCGGCAATGCTGTTTGTTGACTGTGTGAGCTCTCTTGCATCTATGGAATTCAAGATGGATGAATGGGGTGTTGACGCTGCCATTTCAGGTTCACAAAAAGGGTTTATGCTAATGACCGGCATGGCCATTCTTTGTGTCAGTGAGAAAGCGCTTGAAAAAATTGAAGGGGCGAACCTGCCGCGGACCTATTTTGATTTTCGCGATATGTTGCGCGCGAATGCGGCTGGCGGTTTTCCATATACGCCGCCATTGCAGCTCATTTTTGGATTGGGTGAAAGCCTTAAGATGCTGTTTGAAGAAGGGTTGGATAATGTTTATGCCCGTCATTACAGATTGGCTGAAGGCGTTCGCAAAGCGATTACTGATGGCTGGGGGTTTGAGCTGGTTGCAAAAACACCTGAGCTTGCGTCTGATACCGTTAGTGCGATTTATGTACCTGATGGGAAAGACAGTAATGAACTGACCGAACATGCGTATAACACTTATGGTGTTTCGTTCGGTATTGGTCTTGGCCAGCTTAATGGCAAGGCATTTCGTATTGGCCATCTCGGGTCTTTAACAGATGTGATGGTGCTTTCCGGTTTAGCAACGATTGAAATGGCGATGGCTGATCTTGATTATCCAATCAAGCTTGGTTCGGGTGTAAGTGCGGCTCAGGAATATTACCGCACATCGGCCCGCAAGGCATTGAAATCTGCTGCTTAAAGCGGATCAATGATTATTAAAGGGAAAAAACATGAACGTTCCTGTTTTTGATGATGTATTGGCGGCGCATGAGCGTATTCGCCCATATATTCACAGAACACCCGTTTTAACTTCTACTTATCTCAATGAACTAACCGGTGCTGAGCTGTTTTTCAAATGTGAAAATCTGCAAAAGGCCGGGGCGTTTAAAGTTCGAGGGGCATCTAATGCGGTTTTTGGAATGAGTGATGAACTGGCTAAGAAGGGTGTGGCAACGCACTCTTCTGGTAACCATGCTTTATCACTTTCCTATGCTGCAGGTCGGCGGGGTATTCCCTGCACGGTAGTGATGCCACGGACAGCACCGCAGGCCAAAAAGGATGCGGTGATAGGTTATGGTGGCAAAAT